>NZ_JAANNX010000014.1:0-155575 GCF_013363615.1 Streptomyces sp. CAI-85
GCGGATGACGGAGACGGACACAGAGAACCTTTTTCTTCGGGGACGTGGCAGTCGCCCGCAGTGCAAGGTGAATCCACCGTGCATGCGTCGGCGCCGAGGCCCGTGGGCTTGTCGGCGCCGTGCGACGTTGTCCAGATAAGCACCCCGGACAGGCGTCCGCAATGACCCTCTTTGCTAGTTGTGGTCGTATTCGCCGGTGCGGGTGTCCGTGTGAGCTGGCTCTCAATGTGCAGGTCAGGGGCGGTTATGGCATGCCCATGGCGTCCGTTATGTCCCACTAGGGTGGATCGTAGGTGATGTGGGTCATGTGGGGTGCTTCACCGGTCAGCGGTCCTCGAACGTGACCGCGGTCTCGAACGCCGCCCGCCGGGTCGCTCTGCGTAGCGCCTTGAGCACGTACGGGCCGAGGGTCAGGGTGAGGACGACCGTCACCAGTGCCCGGCCCAGGTCCCAGCCCAGCGAGGTCGCCACGCAGTACGCGATGAACCGGGCCAGGTTCGCGGGGACCGCCGCGTCCGGGTCGAAGGCGATGTGGGAGGCCAGCGTCCCCATGAAGGGCCAGCCCGCCATGTTCATCGCCGTGCCGTAGGCGAAGGCGGCGAGGAAGCCGTACGCGGCGAGCAGGACGAGTTCGGTACGGCCGCGCAGGCCCGACCGGCCGGGCAGCAGGCCCGCGCCCATCGTGAACCAGCCCATCGCCAGCATCTGGAACGGCATCCAGGGGCCCACACCGCCGGTGAGCAGGGCGGACGCGAACATCGTCACCGAGCCGAGGACGAAGCCGAAGCCCGGGCCGAGGACGCGGCCGCTCAGCACCATCAGGAAGAACATGGGCTCGATACCGGCCGTGCCCGCGCCGATCGGCCGCAGGGCGGCGCCCGTCGCGGCCAGCACGCCCAGCATGGCGACCGCCTTCGCGCCGAGGCCGGACTCGGAGATCGTCGCCGCGACCACCGCGACGAGGAGCACCAGCAGGCCCGCGAAGAGCCAGGGGGCGTCCTGGGCGTGGGCGTTCAGGGTGGAGGCGGGCGGGGCGAGGAACGGCCACGTGAACGCGATCACCCCGACCGCGCTGACCAGGGCCAGGGAGAGCAGGGAGCGGGGGCCGAGCCGTACGGCGCTCATGCGAGGGCCTCCCGCACCTGGGCGACGGTGAGCCACTCCTGCGGGGCGAGGATCTTCGTGACCTGCGGGGCGAAGGAGGGGGACGACACGACGACCTCCGCGGTCGGTCCGTCGGCGATCACCTCGCCCTCGGCGAGCAGGACGACCCGGTGGGCCAGCTCGGCGGCGAGTTCCACGTCGTGCGTGGCCAGGACGATCGCGTGTCCTGCCGCGGCCAGTTCCCGCAGTACGGCGACCAGGCGGGCCTTGGCCGCGTAGTCGAGGCCGCGGGTCGGTTCGTCGAGGAGGAGGAGTGGCGGGCGGGCGGTCAGGACGACGGCGAGCGCGAGGGTGAGGCGCTGGCCCTCGGAGAGGTCGCGAGGGTGGACGTCGTCCGCGATGCCGGGGAGGAGTTCGGAGACCAGGGCACGGCAGGTGCCGGGTTCCGCCTGCGCGTCCCGGTCGGCGGCCGCGCACTCGCCGGCGACGGTGTCGGCGTACAGCAGGTCACGGGGTTCCTGCGGGACGAGACCGACCCGGCGGACCAGGTCCCGGGGCGAGGTGCGGTGCGGGGTGACCCCGCCGACCTCGACGGTCCCGGCGGACGGCTCGACGAGCCCCACCAGGGTGGAGAGCAGGGTGGACTTCCCGGCCCCGTTCCGTCCCATGAGCGCCACGGTCTCCCCGGCGACGAGGGTGAGCCCGATGCGGCGCAGCGCCTGGACGTGGCCTCGGCGGACGGAGAGGGCGCGGATCTCGGCGGCGGGGGGTGCGGGGTCTGTCGGGGCGGGTGTCGGCGGCTGCCCGGGGGTCCTGGCCCGGCTGCCGTCCCGGCCGCCACCGGCGAGCTTCCCGAAGAGGCGCCACCGGGGCGCGGCGACGGGGCGGGTCGCGGGCGCAGGGGACGGAGACACGATGGCGGACGGCGCAGGCTCGATGGCTTCGCCGCCGGAGGCGGGGTCGGCGGCAGTGGCGGTGGCGGTGGCGGTGACGGTGGCAGGGGTGCCGCCGCTTGCCGGGTCGATGTCGGTGGCTGGGGCGGGGGCGGCGGTGGTGGTCGGGACGGCGGCGGCTCGGGTGGGCTTGCTCGCCGGGCTTGCGGGGGTGGCTGGACCGCTGGCGTTCGTCGGGTCTGCGGCGATGGCCGGGCTCGCGGTGCTCGCTGGGTCCTCGCCGGTTGCCGGGTCTGTGGCGTTGGCCGGACCGTCGGCCGTCGCCGAGGCGGTGGCGGTGGCCGGACCGTCGGCGGTTGCCGGGTCTGCGGGGGTGGTCGGGCTGTCGGCGGTTGCCGGGGCTGCGGTGGTTGCTCGGTCGGCTGTGCACGTGGGATCCGCGTCGGTCGTCGCGTCTGCGGTGGTCGCCGGGCCCGTGCCGGTCGCCGGAGCCGTGGGAGTGGTCCGGGTGTCGGCCGTCGTAGGGGCTGCCTGGGGCTTCCCGCCGGTCGGGGTCAGGACAGCCAGGCGTTCCCGGAGATCCGTGGCGCGGCGGCGGGCGTCGCGGACTGTGAGGGGGAGCGGGGTCCAGTGGGCCAGGCGGCCCAGGGCGACCACCGGGGGGTAGACCGGGGAGACGGCCATCATGTCCGCCGGGGTGCCCAGGAGCGGGGGTGTGCCGGGGGAGGGGAGGAGGGCCACCTGGTCGGCGTACTGGAGGACGCGTTCCAGGCGGTGTTCCGCGAGCAGGACCGTCGTACCGAGGTCGTGGACCAGGCGGAGGAGGACGGCGAGGACCTCTTCCGCGGCCGCCGGGTCCAGGGCGGAGGTCGGTTCGTCGAGGACCAGGACGCGGGGGTGCGGGGTGAGCACCGAGCCGATCGCGACGCGCTGCTGCTGGCCGCCGGAGAGCGTGGCGATGGGGCGGTCGCGCAGGGCGGCGAGGCCGAGCAGGTCGAGGGTCTCCTCGACGCGGCGGCGCATCACCTCCGGGGCCAGCCCCAGCGACTCCATGCCGTAGGCCAGCTCCTCCTCGACCGTGTCGGTCACGAAGTGGGACAGCGGGTCCTGCCCCACCGTGCCCACGACGTCGGAGAGTTCACGCGGCTTGTGGGTGCGGGTGTCCCGCCCGGCGACGGTCACCCGGCCGCGCAGCGTGCCGCCCGTGAAGTGCGGCACCAGCCCCGACACCGTGCCCAGCAGGGTCGACTTGCCGACCCCCGACGGCCCCGCGAGCAGGACGAGTTCACCCTCGGGGATGGTGAGGTCGACGCCGTGCACGGTCGGCTCGGAGGCGCCGTCGTACGTCACGGAGACGTTCTCGAAGCGGATCACGACGGCTCCTTGGAAGGCGCGGGGGCGAGGAACGCGGGCAGCAGCCCGAGGAGTACGGCCGCCGCGGGCCACACGGGCAGCGTGGGCGCCGTCAGCGGGACGACCCCCGGGTGCAGGGCCTCCGGATCGGTGCCGGACGCGACCGTCAGCAGCGCGGCCACCGCCACACCGGACCCGGCGACCAGACAGGCACGCGGCGTCCAGCGGTCCGGACGGTAACGGGTGCGGGGCGAGCGGCGGCCGCCCAGCCGCAGCCCGGCCAGCGCCGCCGTGACCCCGGCCAGGAGGAGCGGCAGACCGTAGTCCGCCCCGGCCGCCGTGAGCAGGCCGTACGTGCCCGCGCAGATGCCGAGCAGTCCGCCCAGGGTGAGCGCGGTCGTCGTACGGCGGACCGGGGCGGGGACGTCGGCGGTACGGCCGTACCCGCGCGCGTCCATCGCGGCGGCGAGGGCGACGGAACGCTCCAACGCGCCCTCCAGGACCGGCAGGCCGACTTGGAGGAGGCCGCGCACCCCGCGGTCCGGACGCCCCCGCAGCCGGCGCGCGGCCCGCAGCCGCTGGACGTCGGCGATCAGGTTCGGCGCGAAGGTGAGCGCCACGACCACCGCCACGCCCGTCTCGTACAGCGCGCCGGGCAGCGTCTTGAGCAGGCGGGACGGGCTGGCGAGGGCGTTCGCGGAGCCCACGCAGACCAGCAGCGTGGCGAGGCGCAGACCGTCGTAGAGGGAGAACAGGACCCCCTCGGCGGTCACCGCGCCGCCCAGCCGGATGCCCTGCGCCCAGTCCGGGAGCGGGACCTCGGGCAGCGTCACGATCACATGCGTGCCGGGGACCGGGGAGCCCAGCGCGACGACGAAGACCAGCCGGATGACGAGGACGGCGAGGGCCAGCTTCAGGAACGCCGAGTAGGAGCGCGCCCAGGGCGTCTGCGGGCGGCAGGCCGTGACGACGTACGCCGAGGTGGCCAGGAGCAGGGCGAGGAGGAGCGGGTTGGTGGTGCGGGTGGCGGCGGTGCCGAGCGCCAGCGCCCACACCCACCAGGCGGCGGGGTGCAGGGGGGTGCCCTGCGCCCGCACCGGCTCCCGGCGCACCGGCCCCCTGAGCGTGGACTTCCGGCGCACCGCCCCGCCGCCGGGGCGGCCGTCGTCAGCCATTCCTCCGCCGCCGTGCCTGCCAGACCGCCGCGCCGGCCAGCACGGCGACCACCGCGCCGCCCGCGATCAGGCCCACGGACGGGCCGGAGTCGTCGTTCTGCTGTTCGCCCTTGGCGGTGGGGGTGCCGTCGGACGACGACACCTGCTCGCCGCAGCCCGTCCGGGGGTAGCCCGCGATCGCGCAGAGCATGGCGGAGGTGTCGTAGCGCAGGGGCTTGGCGACCGAGGCGAGGGCCTCGGCCGTGGTCGCGTCGGGGGAGACCCGGGCACAGGCCGAGCGGGCGGCGGGCGGGGTCTCGCCGGACGGGGCGTCCGCCGCCGTACCGAAGTCGATGACCAGGGCGATCCGCTTCGTGCCGTCCTTCGCGGGCGTCCGCGCGCAGATCGCGTCGAACGACGCCGCGCCGCGCGGCTGGTCCGCGTCGGAGGAGTCCGCGCTGACCGCGAACCGGAAGCCCTGGACGTCGCCGTCGGCGGGGCGCGCGGTGGACGGACCCTGGGTGGCGTAGACCCAGCGGTCGCCGGACCGGTCCCAGAAGGACCAGTACCGGTAACCGGCCGCCTGCGCCTGGGCGGGGACCAGGAGCAGCAGCGTCAGCGCCAGGAGCAGGACGCGCGTGGCGGCGGCGCGGCGGCCGTCGGCGTGACGGCCGTCGGTGTGAAGGGATCGCCCGGGTGTCACGACTGGCGCCGCTTCCGGCCGCGGACCATGAGGACGAAGCCGATGGCCGCGCCGACGAGGAGACCGCCGCCGATGGTGTAGGCGGCGTTCAGCCCCTTGTCGTCGTCCTTCTTTTCGGCGGACGCCGTGCTCTGGTCCTTCTTCTCCACGGCCTTCGGGGCCGGGCCCGTCGCGTTCAGCAGCTCGACCAGGTCCTGTCCGCCGAAGTCCCGGGCGTCGGCGCCCCGGGTCGCGTTCGCGACGAAGACGAGCTGGGCGTAGGCGGCCGGACCGCTGTCCTTCGCCCACTGCGCGAAGTTGCCCTCCAGCCAGCGCAGGGGCGCCTCGGCCTGGTCGTTCAGGCCGGACGAGGACAGGGCGACGATCGCGTCGGCGGTGTTGCCGTAGTCGGGCTGGTCCTCGGCGCCGGGCAGCGCGGACGTGAGGTGGCCGTCCTTCGCCATGGCCTCGGCGAGCCAGCCGGCGCCGTTCGCGGCGCCCTTCTCGGGCTCCTTGGAGGCGTCGAAGGCCGTGCAGGCGGCGGGGGAGGCGGAGTCGTCCTGGCGGCTGCCGGTCAGCGGCTCGCCCAGCAGGCCGAGCACGGCCGCCGCGGTCGCGTCCGCGTTGGCCGCCAACTCGCCCTTCTTGCCGGGCTGGTAGGCGAACGCGCCCGCGTCCTTCCCGTCGCACGGCAGGGCGAGCGCGTGCAGGGCGTCGTACGGGGACTTGCCGTCCTTGCGCAGGTTCGGCACGGTCTCGCCGCCCTGTGCGAGGGCGCCGACGACGACCGAGGTGGAGTTCGCGTCGCTGGCGCCGCCGGGGGTGTAGCCCCAGCCGCCGTCGGCGTTCTGGACGGACTTCAGCCAGGTCACGGCCTTGCGGACCTCGGCGTCGTGGCCGCCGAGGGCGGCCAGCGCCTGGGTCGCGGCGGCCGTGCTGTTGGTGTCCACCATCAGCTTGGCGTCGCAGGGCTTGCCGGCGCCGGCCTCGGCGCGGAACGCGGCGAACGCGCCGTTCGCGCACTGCTGGCCCGCCAGCCACGCCACTGCCTTGTCGGCCGGGGTCACGCCCACCGACTCCTGCGCCAGCAGGGCCAGCGACTGGCGCCACACGCCGTCGTAGGTCGGGTCGGTCGTGCCGTAGAGGCCGTCGGGTATGGCCACCGACGGGGTGGGCGACGGGGCCGGCGACGAGCTTGCGGCGGCGGCCGGGCCGGCGCCCGCGAGCACGACGGCGGTGGCGGCCAGGGCCGCTGCGCGGTGACGGTACTTCATGATCGGCGGGTGCCTCTCCCGGTCGGGGAGCCGGGCAGCACGGGACACCCCGGCGGCTCGGCTCCGCATTCCTCGACGGTGCCGCGCGACGGCGGGCTCGCCGACGCGCATGAGCCGGTCACGATCCCGTACGAGGCGGTCCGGCTGGCCACGGGGTGGCTTCACGGTTGCGGGTCAGCGCCGGAATTGCACCGGCTTCCCCCCGTACGAGCGTGATACGACGCGGTCACTCTACCCGCAGGTAGCCGGGAGGCTGAGGGGCGGCTGTGCGGTGGGGCGGTCCGGGCGTAGGTTTCGGCGCATGAGTGCGACGGGGAGGGGGCCGGGCGCCCCGGGCAGACTGCTCGGTTCGGGCCGTACGGCCGACGTGTACGAGCTCGACGAGGCGTGGGTGCTGCGCCGCGACCGTGAGGGGTACGGGGACGCGGCGGCGGAGGGGGCGCTGATGGCGCACGTCCGCGCGCACGGGTATCCGGCGCCCGCCGTACGGCCGTCCCCCGGTGCGCCCACCGATCTGGTGATGGAGCGGGTGGACGGGCCGACGATGGTGGAGGCGTTCGCGGCCGGTGCGCTGGACCCGGTGGAGGCGGGCGCGCTCCTCGCCCGGTTGCTGCGTGAGCTGCACGCCGTGCCGGGGCTGACCTCGGCCGACGCGCACGTCCTGCATCTCGATCTCCACCCGGAGAACGTCATCCTCTCGGTGGACGGTCCCCGGGTCATCGACTGGGCCGAGGCGACGGAGGGTGAACCGGGTCTCGACTGGGGCATGTCGGCGGTGATCCTCGCGCAGGTCGCCGTCTCCGCGGGGCCGTTCGCCGCACCGGCGGGCGTGATGCTGGCGGCGCTGCTCGCGGATCCGTCCGCGCGCACGGAGGGAGGGCCGACTGAGGGAGGGCTGAAGGAGGCAGGGCTGACGGAGGACGGTCTGGTGGAGGCGCTGCGGCGGCGGGCGGCGAATCCGACGATGAGCCGGGAGGAGATCGAACTCCTGGGCACGGCTGGGGAGTTGGTGCGGTCGGTGGCCGGGCTCTAGAGGAGCGGCGCCGGTCCGCCGCGGGGGAGGAAGAGGGTGCGGGCCGCGAGCAGCCAGGTGCCGTCGGGGGTACGGCGGAGGGTGTCCTCGTAGTGGCCGATGCGGACGTCGGGTTCGGCGGCGGGCGGGGCGGGGGGTTCGCCGCGGCGGGGGTCGTTGCGGGGTCCGGCGCCGACGGCGGCCGTACGGTCGTGTTCGACCCGGAAGGTCGTGAAGTACGAGGTCGCCGTCGCGGTGTCCGGGGAGGTCACCTCGACGTGCACGGACGACATCAGGGAGCGGCTGCGGGTGTGCCGTTCGGCGGCGGGGCGGGAGCCGAAGTGGGCGCGCAGCGCGGCGCGGCCGGTGATCCGCCGGTCGCCCTCGGGCCAGGTCCAGGTGCCGTCCTCGGTGAACAGCTCGGCCACGGAGGCGGGTTCATCGAGGTCCAGGCTCCGGACGAGGTCGAGGAGCAGGCGCCGGCAGGCGCGTTCGGCGAGGAGCTGCTCGATCGGGTCCATGGGCGATGCCACCAGGGGTGCCGGAACGGGTGCGAGGCGGTGTGCTGCGGGGTGTCGTGGGGTGCGGTTCGGGGTGTTCTGCGGGCACCGTACGGCGCGGGCGTGAACTCGGTGGATCGGCCGTGTGAACGCTGACGGCATCCGTGCCGGACCGTCGGTCAGACCGCCACGTACGTCACCGGTTCGCCACCCGTCACCGCCTCCGCGCGCCCCAGTTTCACCAGCCGCCGCAGATGGGCCTCGGCCTCCGAGACCGCGATGTTCCTCGACCCGTAGGGGATCTGCTCCCAGGGCCGGTTCCACTCCATGCGCTCGGCGAGCTGCCAGGGGGTGAGGGGGGTGGAGAGCAGGGCGAGCAGTCCGGTGAGCCGGTCCTCGTGGTGCGCGAGCAGGTCCCTGACCCGGGCCGGGGCGTCGGTGAACGGGTGCTGGTGGGCCGGGAGGACCTCGGCGGGGGCGAGGCGGCCGACCCGTTCGAGGGAGTCGAGGTAGTCGCCGAGCGGGTCGGTGACGGTGGCGTCGTCGGGGTCCTCGTACAGGCCGATGTGCGGGGTGATCTCGGGCAGCACATGGTCTCCGGAGAACAGCCGCCCATGGCCCGGCAGTCCACCCGGGTGCTCCTCCTCCAGGTGGAGGCAGACATGGCCGGGGGTGTGTCCGGGGGTCCAGATGGCACGCAGCCGGCGTCCGGGCAGGTCGAGCAGTTCACCGGGGACGATCTCGCGGTCGGGCAGGGCGGGGGCGAACCCGGGCAGGGCACGGCGGGCCTTGCGCAGCGGCGCGATGTGTTCCTCGGGGGCACCGGCGGCGGCGAGCTTGTCGGCCATGTACGTGTACCAGTGCTCGGGGCGGGTCTCCCGGGTGCGCCGCACGATGGAGGCGTCGGCGGCATGCATCGCCACCCAGGCCCCGGAGGCTTCCCGCACCTTGCCGGAGAGCCCGTGGTGATCGGGGTGGTGGTGGGTGATGACGACGCCGTACACCTCACCGACACCACCCGCACCACACGCTTCGAGCCCGTCGGCCAGGACATCCCAGGCCCCCGGATCGTCCCACCCGGTGTCGACCAGCACGGGCCCGCGGTCGGTCTCGACGACGTACACGAGGGTGAACCCAAGGGGATTGTCCGGAATGGGCACCCGCAGCGAACGCACCCCACCACCATGGTCGTACGCCCGGACCTGACCCCGACTGCTCACCATCCGCCCACTATAACGAGAACGAGTTCCAATGGGTGCCCGAGTCGACCGATACCGGGTTCGATGCCTAACTTGCCCCGCAGGAACGCCAGTCGGAGTCGGGCGGGACGCCTCCTGGTGGCCCGCGGGCTTCCCGGGTCAGCGGGAATGCCCGTGCTTGTGGAGTGCCGCGCTGGCGCGGAAGCGGAGCCGGTCGCAGTGGGCCTTCTCCTCGGCGGAGGCGTCCGCGGGGCAGCAGCAGTGGGTGGCCAGTCGGCGCAGGTCGTCCGGGTCCAGCCACAGGGGCACTCGGCCCTTCCTGGCTTCCGTCGACGGATCGGTCTCGTTCATGGCCGGACCCTACTCGAAGGCGTCGGCCGGGAGCCCATGTGCTCCGCCTGTCCCTGATCGCCTGGTCAGGGGCATTCCCGCTCCACCCGTGGACTCCTTGAACTAGAACTGGTATCAGTTCTGAAACACCGTCAGAAGCGAAGGCAGTGGACATGGCCGAGCTCGTGGAACACGGACAGTTGGTCATCGGGGGGAAGCCGGCCGAACCCCTGGGTGAGGGTGTGATCGAGGTGGTCTCGCCGCATACCGAGGAGGTCATCGGGCGGGTGCCGCATGCCTCCGAGGGGGACGTGGACCGGGCCGTGGCCGTCGCGCGGCGGGCCTTCGACGAAGGGCCCTGGCCCCGGCTGTCCCTCGGTGAGCGGATCGCCGTCGTCGGGCGGATCAAGGACGCGATCGCCGTGCGGCACGAGGAGATCGCCCGGGTGATCTCCTCCGAGAACGGCTCCCCGTACTCCTGGAGCGTCCTCGCCCAGGCCCTCGGCGCGATGATGGTGTGGGACTCGGCGATCAAGGTCGCGGAGGGGTTCCCGTACGAGGAGCGGCGCGACGGTGTCCTCGGGAAGATCCTCGTGCGGCGCGAGCCCGTGGGCGTGGTCGCGGCCGTCGTCCCCTGGAACGTCCCGCAGTTCGTCGCCGCCGCCAAGCTCGCCCCCGCGCTGCTCACCGGCTGCACCGTGATCCTCAAGCCGTCGCCCGAATCGCCCCTGGACGCCTACATCCTCGCCGACATCGCCCGCGAGGCCGGGCTGCCCGAGGGCGTGCTGTCGGTGCTCCCGGCCGACCGCGAGGTCAGTGAGTACCTGGTCGGGCACCCCGGCGTCGACAAGGTCTCCTTCACCGGCTCGGTCGCGGCCGGCAAGCGGGTCATGGAGGTCGCCGCCCGCAACCTCACCCGCGTCACCCTGGAGCTGGGCGGCAAGTCGGCGGCCGTCGTCCTGCCGGACGCGGACCTCGCCACGGCCGTACCCAACATCGTCTCCGCGGCCTGGATGAACAACGGCCAGGCGTGCGTCGCCCAGACCCGCATCCTGCTCCCGCGCTCCCGCTACGACGAGTTCGCCGACGCCTTCGCCGCGGCGGCGAGCGCGCTCGTGGTCGGCGACCCGCTGGACCCCGCCACCCAGGTCGGCCCCCTGGTCGCCGAACGGCAGCGGCGCCGCAGCCTCGACTACATCCGCATCGGCCAGGAGGAGGGCGCCAAGATCCTCACGGGCGGCGGCCGTCCGCCCGGCCTGGAACGCGGCTGGTACGTCGAACCCACCCTCTTCGGCGACGTCGACAACTCCATGCGCATCGCCCGCGAGGAGATCTTCGGCCCGGTGATCTGCCTCCTGCCCTACGGCGACGAGGACGAGGCGCTGAAGATCGCCAACGACTCCGACTACGGGCTGAGCGGCAGCGTCTGGACGGCCGACGTGGCCCACGGCGTCGACGTGGCCCGCCGGGTCCGTACCGGGACGTACTCCGTCAACACCTTCAGTCTCGACATGCTCGGTCCGTTCGGCGGCTACAAGAACTCCGGTCTGGGGCGGGAGTTCGGGCCCGAGGGGTACTCCGAGTACCTGGAGCACAAGATGATCCACCTCCCGGCGGGCTGGGAGGGCTGACCCATGGGGGCGACTCCCCTGCGCGAGCAGCCGGGCGTGGGGGCGGGCGACCGCTGGCACGTCGAGGTCGACCGCTCCCTGTGCATCGGCTCCGCCCAGTGTCTCCATCACGCCCCGGACGGGTTCCGCCTCGACAGCGCCCGTCAGTCCCGCCCGGTCGCCCCCGACACCGACGCCAGCGAACAGGTGCTGGCGGCGGCCGAGGGCTGCCCGGTGGAGGCGATCATGGTGACGCTGGCGGGGAGCGGCGAGCCCGTGTTCCCGCCGGAGGAGTAGAAGGGCGGGTACCGGTCACTTCTCCGGGTCCGTCACGTCGATCAGGCGGCACACCGTCTCGATGTCCACGCGGACCTGCGCGATCGAGGCGCGCCCCGAGAGCCAGGTGATCAGGGCCGAGTGCCAGGTGTGCTCGATGACGCGGACGGCGGAGAGCTGCTCGGGCGTCGGGTCCTCCAGGCCCATCGCGTCCAGGATGATCGCCGTCGTCTGCCGGGAGACCTGGTCGACCTCGGGCGAGACGCTGCGGTCGGCGAAGGTCAGCGCGCGGACCATCGCGTCGGCGAGATGCGGTTCGCGCTGGAGGGCGCGGAAGGCGCGCATCAGCGTCTCCGCGACCCGCTCCGCCGCCCGTTCGCCGGTCGGCGGCTTGCGGCGCAACGTGCCGTGCATGTGCTCCAGTTGGTCCTGCATGGTGGCGACCAGGAGATGCACCTTGGAGGGGAAGTAGCGGTAGAGCGTGCCCAGCGCGACCTGGGAGGACTCGGCGACCTCCCGCATCTGCACCGCGTCGAAACCGCCCCGGCTGGCGAGCTGGGCGCTCGCGTGCAGGATCCGCCGCCGGCGGGCCTCCTGCCGCTCGGTGAGCGGGGAGGGGCCCCCGGACCGGGTGGCGCCGAGAGCCGGGGAGGGGGTGGCGGCGGGCGCGGGGGAGGGAGCGGTGGCGGGGCGCTGGGTGCTGTCTTCCGCAGGCATGGGTCCTGTTCCGTGACAGTCGGTGAGGGCCGGTGATCACACAGCGGAAGGGCACGGCCCGCCGTGGCGTGAATCACCTGATCCACTGCTCACCGCGTCCCTACCTGCCGGTAGATTCAGAGCCTCCCGAACGATCAAGTCTGAAACTTGTTCTAGATTAGCGTCCCGTCGTAGTCTCGCGGGACAATGCAGGCAGAAGGGGGCCCGGAGTGACCGCTGAGGCCAGTCAGGCGGGGTCCCGGCATGACCTCGCCGCGGACGGCGAGCGACCGCTCGACATCGCGCTCCTCACCTATAAGGGGAACCCGTTCTGCGGGGGCCAGGGCGTCTACGTACGGCACCTCTCGCGCGAGCTGGCCCGCCTCGGACACCGCGTCGAGGTCATCGGCTCCCAGCCGTATCCGGTGCTCGACGAGGGCCACGACGACCGGCTGTCCCTGACTGAGCTGCCCAGCCTCGACCTCTACCGCCAGCCCGACCCGTTCCGCACCCCCGCGCGCGGCGAGTACCGGGACTGGATCGACGCCCTCGAAGTGGCGACGATGTGGACCGGCGGCTTCCCCGAACCGCTGACCTTCTCCCTGCGCGCCCGCCGCCATCTGCGCGCCCGGCGCGGACAGTTCGACGTCGTGCACGACAACCAGACGCTCGGCTACGGTCTGTTGGGCGACGTCGGCGCCCCGCTCGTCACCACCATCCACCACCCCATCACCGTCGACCGGCAGTTGGAGCTGGACGCCGCCGACGGCTGGCAGCGCCGCTACTCCGTGCGCCGCTGGTACGCGTTCACCCGGATGCAGAAGCGGGTCGCGCGCCGGCTGCCGTCCGTGCTCACCGTCTCCGGCACCTCCCGCCAGGAGATCGTCGACCACCTCGGCGTCCGCGACGACCGTGTCCACGTCGTCCACATCGGCGCCGACACCGACCTGTTCGCGCCCGATCCGTCGGTGCCCGTCGTCCCGGGCCGGATCGTGACGACGTCCAGCGCCGACGTCCCGCTCAAGGGCCTGGTCTTCCTCGTCGAGGCGCTGGCCAAGACGCGCGCCGAGCACCCGCACGCCCACCTCGTCGTCGTCGGCAAGCGTCCCGAGGAGGGGCCCGTCGCCCAGGCGGTCGAGCGCTACGGCCTCGAAGGCGCCGTCGAGTTCGTCAAGGGCATCTCGGACGCCGAACTGGTCGACCTGGTGCGCTCGGCGGAGGTCGCCTGCGTGCCCTCCCTCTACGAGGGCTTCTCGCTGCCGGCCGCCGAGGCCATGGCCACCGGCACCCCCCTGGTCGCCACCACCGGCGGCGCGATCCCCGAGGTCGCCGGAGCCGACGGGGAGACCTGCCTCGCCGTACCGCCCGGCGACGCCGGAGCGCTGGCCGCCGCGCTGGCCCGGCTGCTCGGCGACCCCGCGCTGCGCGCCCGGCTCGGCGCCGCCGGACGACGGCGCGTGCTGGAGCGGTTCACCTGGGCCAAGGCCGCCGAGGGCACCGTCGTCCGCTACCGCGAGGCCATCGCCGCGGCGGCCCGGCCGGGGGGCGGCGCCGGACCGGCGCACCCGGCCCGCGAAGATGTTGACGTTGTATCCGATCGCGAAAGCAGGGCCACGTGCTGACCGTCGACTTCTCCCGGTTCCCGCTCGCCCCGGGGGACCGGGTCCTCGATCTCGGCTGCGGGGCCGGCCGGCACGCCTTCGAGTGCTACCGGCGCGGCGCCCAGGTCGTGGCCCTCGACCAGAACGGCGACGAGATCCGCGAGGTCGCCAAGTGGTTCGCGGCGATGAAGGAGGCCGGCGAGGCCCCCGAGGGCGCCACCGCCACCGCCATGGAGGGCGACGCGCTCGCGCTGCCCTTCCCCGACGAGTCCTTCGACGTCGTCATCATCTCCGAGGTCATGGAGCACATCCCCGACGACAAGGGCGTGCTCGCCGAGATGGTCCGGGTCCTCAAGCCCGGCGGCCGCATCGCCATCACCGTCCCGCGCTACGGCCCCGAGAAGGTCTGCTGGGCCCTCTCCGACGCCTACCACGAGGTCGAGGGCGGCCACATCCGCATCTACAGGGCGGACGAGCTGCTGGGGAAGATCCGCGAGGCGGGCCTGCGGCCGTACGGCACCCATCACGCGCACGCGCTGCACTCGCCGTACTGGTGGCTCAAGTGCGCGTTCGGCGTCGACAACGACAAGGCACTGCCGGTGCGCGCGTACCACAAGCTGCTGGTCTGGGACATCATGAAGAAGCCGCTGGCCACCCGGGTCGCCGAACAGGCGCTCAACCCGCTGATCGGCAAGAGCTTCGTCGCCTACGCCACCAAGCCGCACCTGCCCCGGGTGGCGGCCAAGTGACCACCCCCCGGACAGAACACCTCGTCCTGCCCGGGGTCCTCACCGCCGAGCAGGCCGCCGCGACCGTCGCCGGCATCCTCGCCGTGCAGCGGGAGGACGGCGCGATCCCCTGGTTCCGGGGCCACCACCTCGACCCGTGGGACCACACCGAGGCCGCGATGGCGCTGGACGCGGCGGGCGAGCACGAGGCCGCCGAGCGGGCCTACACCTGGCTCGCCCGGCACCAGAACGACGACGGCTCCTGGTACGCCGCCTACCGCGACGGCGACTTCGCCGACGTCACCGACCGGGGACGCGAGACGAACTTCGTCGCCTACCTCGCCGTCGGCGTCTGGCACCACTACCTCTCCACCGGCGACGACACCTTCCTGGACCGCATGTGGCCGGCCGTCTACGCGGCCGTCGAGTACGTCCTGCGGCTCCAGCAGCCCGGCGGCCAGATCGGCTGGCGCCGTGACGACGACGGCACGCCCACCGCGGACGCCCTCCTCACCGGCTCCTCCTCGATCCACCAGGCGCTGCGCTGTGCGCTCGCCATCGCCGAACAGCGCGAGGAGCCGCAGCCGGACTGGGAGCTGGCCGCGGGCGCGCTGCGGCACGCGATCCGCAGCCACCCCGAACGGTTCCTGGACAAGGACCGCTACTCCATGGACTGGTACTACCCGGTCCTCGGCGGGGCGTTGACGGGCGCCGAGGCCAAGTCCCGTATCGAGGGCGACTGGGAGCGGTTCGTCGTGCCCGGACTCGGGGTGCGGTGCGTCGTGCCCAACCCGTGGGTCACGGGCGGCGAGTCGGCCGAACTCGCCCTCGCCCTCTGGGCGATGGGGGAGTCCGACCGGGCGCTGGAGATCCTCCAGTCCATCCAGCACCTGCGCGACGACGAGTCCGGCCTCTACTGGACGGGCTACGTCTTCGACGACGACGCGATCTGGCCCCGCGAACTGACGACCTGGACGGCGGGCTCGCTGCTCCTGGCCGTCGCCGCGCTGGGTGGCCACGAGGCCACGTGTGCGGTGTTCGGGGGGGAGCGGCTGCCGGTGGGGCTGGATCCGGACTGCTGCGGGTAGCCTCCGGCGGTTCGGGGGATACGGCCGGAGGGCCCGTGCGGGTGCGTCGTGGCCGGTCGCGCAGTTCCCCGCGCCCCTGGGTGGGGTGGGGCGGCGCTCCTGACAAGTGGGGCTAGTGGCGGTGGACCCTGTTGGCTATGGCGTGGCCTATGAACAGGTAGACCACCGCCGCCAGGCCGTAGCCGGCCACGACCCTGGCCCATGCCTCGTCGAAGGTGAACAGGTCGTGCGACCAGCCGGCGAGCCAGCGGGCCACGTCGTGCACGAACTGCACGAAGTCGTTGCCGCGGTTCGCGTCCAGCAGGTACATGAGGATCCAGAGGCCCAGGATGAGGGCCATGACATCGGCCACGACGGCGATGACCGTCCCGGCCTGGTTCGCTCCGTTGCGATAGCGAGGGGACATACGGGTCGGGTTGCCGCTCCCGCCCGGCTGAAACCAAGTGCCGAATCCAAGTGCTGGCCTTCGGTCAGGAGTTCAGCTCCGCCAGCACGCGCAGGGTGTGCGGGTCCGGGGCCAGCGCCAGCAGGTCCGTCACCGGGCCCTTGCGCCACGACTCCAGCCGCTCCGCGATCCGTTCGCGCGGCCCGATCAGCGAGATCTCGTCGGCGAACGCGTCCGGCACGGCCAGCACCGCCTCCTCGCGCCGGCCGGCCAGGAACAGTTCCTGGATCCGCCGGGCCTCCTCCTCGTACCCCATGCGTGCCATCAGGTCGGCGTGGAAGTTGCGGGTGGCGTGGCCCATGCCGCCGATGTAGAAGCCGAGCATGGTCTTGACGGCCAGCAGCCCTTCGGCGAGGTCGTCGCAGACCCGCACGCGGGCCATCGGCGCCACCCGGAACCCCGGCGGCAGACTCGCGAGCCCAGGCCCGTACGCGTCCGGCCGGCTCGGTGACCAGTACAACGGCAGCCAGCCGTCCGCGATCCGCACCGTCTGTGCCACGTTCCGCGGCCCCTCGGCCCCCAGCAGCACGGGCAGCCCGGACCGCAGCGGATGGGTGATCGACCGCAGCGGGCGGCCGAGACCGGTCGCGTCGGCACCCCGGTAGGGCAGCGGATGGAACCGCCCCTCGCCCAGCTCCACCGGCGCCTCCCGCCGCAGCACCTGCCGTACGACGTCCACGTACTCGCGCGTCGCGGTCAGCGGCGACTTCGGGAACGGCCGCCCGTACCAGCCTTCGACCACCTGCGGGCCGGACAGCCCGAGCCCGAGCGTCATCCGCCCGCCGGAGAGATGGTCCAGGGTGAGGGCGTGCATCGCCGTGGTGGTGGGGGAGCGGGCCGCCATCTGCGCGACCGCCGTGCCCAGCCCGATCCGAGTGGTGTGCGCGGCGATCCAGGTGAGCGGGGTGAAGGCGTCCGAGCCCCAGGACTCCGCCGTCCACACCGAGTCGTACCCGAGCCGCTCCGCCTCCCGCGCCAGCTCCAGATGACGGGGGTCGGGGCCGCGGCCCCAGTAGCCGAGCGCCAGACCAAGCCGCATCACTGCCTCCTGACGGTCCGTCAGATGGGTGGGGTGGCTGCGACTGTACGACAACGGCCCCCCGCCCGGAAGGGCGAGGGGCCGTGAGTCCGCGTGATCCGCGCGGGGTTGCTCAGCCGCGCTGGATGCCCGAGGTGTCCCGCAGGACACCGCGACGGCCGTCCTGGGTCTGCGCGATGAGACCCTGGGCGCCCTGCTCGACCGCGAGGTACCAGGTGCCCGGCGCCAGCTCCGCGATCGGAGCCGCCCCGCCGTCCTCCCCGAACAGCGGGCGCGCCACCGGAACGGCGAACCAGAACGGCGAGAAGTCCGGCGCCGGCGGCTGCGCCGGACCCGGCTGACCGCCGAACGGCGGCTGCCCCTGCGGCTGACCGCCGCCGAACCCGCCCGGCTGCGGCGCACCCGGGTAGCCGTAACCGGCGGGCGGCTGCGCCCCGTAGGGCTGCGGCGCGGCCGGCGACGGGGCCGGGATCAGACCGGCCTGGAGAGCGGGGACCAGGGGGGTGGCGATGGCGGCGCCCGCCATGATCAGCGTGGCCACCAGGGCGAGGATCAGGCCCACACCGGCGTCGGGACCGCCCGAGCCGAAGCCGTTGCCGATGTTGTCCAGGCCGCCCACCGGGTCGATGACGTTGCCCAGCGCGCTCCACGCCGCGAACAGCGTGAACGCGACGCCGAACGGGCCCAGTTCCAGGCCGGCGACCTTACGGGGCTGCGGCAGCCCCCGGGCGACGACGATGAGGGCCGCGCCGATCAGTCCCGCCAGTACGACACCGAGCAGGACCGGTCCGCTCGACCAGAGGCTGGGCATGTCGAGACCGTTGTCGCCGTCGTACGAGTAGTTGTCGAGGAACGACGCGATGAACAGCAATACCGCTGCTCCGATCACCACGCCGTCGCCTCGAGTGAGGGAGCGGATATTCACTTCAGGTCCTTCGTCAGTCGTCTCGTCATCAGTACGTCATCACTACGCGTCGGCACAGACGCGTCGCTGGAGGCGTCGCTGTCACCCTGTCGCCCTCGGGCCCCTGTGTGAAGCGCGGGGGTGGCCCCTCATCGTATGGGCGACACTATCGTCCGCACGATCGGTATGTCCGCCCGGATCAGGGCGCTGACCACTACCCGCGCAGGAAACTCACGATTCCCTCAGAGATCCCCTGCGCCGCCTTCTGCCGCCAGGCACCACTGGTCAGCAGTGCCGCGTCCTTGCTATCGCGCATGTTGCCGCACTCGATGAACACCTTCGGAACCGTTGACAGATTGAGACCGCCCAGGTCCTCACGTGTGACGAGACCGGTACCGCCGCCGATGTAGTTGGACGGGGAAGTACCCGTCGCCTCCGCGAAGTCGGCCGCGATCAGCTTCCCGAGATCCTTCGACGGGCCCACGATGGCACGGGTGTCGGCGGCACCCGCCCGCACCGAGCCCGGCAGGATCACATGGAACCCGCGGTTGCCCGCCCCCGATCCGTCCGCGTGGATCGAGACCACCGCGTCGGCGTGCGCCGCGTTCCCGATCCGGGCCCGCTCGTCCACGCACGGGCCGTAGGGCCGGTCGGCGTCCTGGGTCAGTTTCACGGTGGCGCCCTGCTGTTGCAGCAGCGTCCGCAGCCGGTGCGCCACGTCCAGCGTGAACCGGGCCTCGCTGTAACCCGAGTTGGTGGACGTCCCCGTGGTGTCGCACTCCTTGGAGTGGGTGCCGATGTCGACCGTGCGGTTGATCTCGGCCGTGTGCTCGACGTTGGTCGGGTTGTGCCCCGGGTCGATGACGACGACCTTGCCGGCGAGCGAGCCGTCACCGGAGGACGCGGGGTCCGACGGGGTGGTCTCGTCCGTCTCGGTACCGGAACCGGACGGTGCCGCGAGGCCGGACTTGCCGTTGCCGGGGTTCGGCCAGCGCGGCGCGCTCGTCGATCCCGTGGCGGCCCCGGCCGAGCCGGACCCGTCGCCCTCGCCGTCCGGGCCGAACGTGGCGTACGCCAGCCAGCCCACCAGCGCGCCCGGCACGAGCACGGCGAGCGCCACCGTCAGCCCGCGGCGCAGCGGCGAGCGCCGGGGCCGCGGAGCACCGAAGGGGTCGAACGGATCGAGGGGCGGGCCTGTGTACGACACGCCCGCCACCCTAGCGGGAGGTCTGTCCGGTCACCTCCACCGACTGGTAGGCGGTGCCCCGGGGGGCGAGGCAGACGAACCAGGAGTACGGGGAGCCCTTCGGGTCCCGGATCACCGTCTCTTTGTCGTTGATCTCGTCGGACACGGCCCGTTCCACGGTGGTGGTCGTGCCGTCCTTCCAGGAGCAGGTGACCTGCTGAGCGGTCTTGGCCACATGGCCGACCACAAGGCGCTGGGAGCCGTCCTCGGGGAAGAGGGGGACGGCGGCGGCCTCCACATCGGTGCCCGACAGGGTGTCGCCCTCGGGCACCAGGTTCTGCGCGATCAGTGTGGACCGACTGTCCTCCCCGACGGCGTTGTTCGTGGTGTGGTACACGAAGTACGCGATCTTGCCCACCAGGTCGGCCTCCGTGCGGACGTCGGCGGGGTAGTCGCCGTATCCCGCCATCGCGTCCAGCGCGGACCGAGCGTCCGCCGTGTCCTTCGGGGCGCGCCACGAGTCGATGGAGACCGTCCACCGCCGGCCTTCGTCGGTGCCGGTCGCCAGGATGCCGCCCTGGGGCTCGACCGCGTTCGGCGTCTCCGGGACCGTGGGCAGGACCGCCGGCAGCGTCCGGTCCTCGTCGCCCGACAGGCCCGTGACGGCCAGCGCTCCCGTCGAGCCGGCCACCACCAGGGCCGCGGCGGCCGCCACCGCCCAGCGCCGGGCCTTGCGGCGGCGGCCGCCGCGGATCAGGGCCTGGGTGGGGGCTATACCGATCTCCACCTCGTCCGCGGCGTCGGCCAGCAGGAGGGCGATGTCGTGCCGTGTCATGTCGTGGTTCTCCCGGTCCGCGCTCATCACTTCCGCCCCCCGTACGTCACCGTCTCCGCCAGTCCCGGTATGGCGCGCAGTTTCGCGATCCCCTTGGCCGCGTTGCTCTTCACCGCGCCGATCGAACAGCCCATCGCCTGGGCCGTCTGCGACTCGGTCAGGTCCTCCCAGTACCGCAGGACCACCGCCTCCCGCTGCCGCGGCGGCAGCTCGGCCAGCGCCTTGAGCAGGGTGTGCCGGTCGTCGGCCTGGGCGATGCGGTCACCGGTGTCCGCGATCTCGTGCGCCAGGCCCGGGTCCTCGCCCCTCGGCGCCAGGAACTCCCGGAGTTTCTTGCGGTACCTGCGACTGTGCGTGTTGATCATCACGCGCCGGACATACGCGTCCGGTTCGTCGGCCGCGGCGACGCGGTTCCAGGCCACATAGACCTGTTCGAGCGTCGTCTGGGCCAGGTCCTCCGCGGCGTGCTGCTCCCCCGTGAGGAGAAATGCCGTCCGGATCAGCCGTGGCCAGCGGCCGATGACGAAAGCCTGGAACGCCTCGTTCCCCGACTGTTTGCGGTCCCCCATGCGCACCTCCTAGATGTTCAAAGGAGGCCGCGAGGGGTCAGGATCGTTGCCTCGTTCCGGAGACTTTTTCCGAGGCCGCCCGGGAGTCCGTGCCCGTGCCTGTGACCGTCTCCGCGTCCGTGTCCGTCCCCGCTTCCGCGACGACGGGGGCCGTGGCCGTGCGAGGCAGCCAGAGCAGGGTCAGGACGACCCCGGCGAGCAGCACCCCGGTACCCGTGCGGAACGCCAGCGCGTACCCCTCCGTCAGCGCCTCCGGCGTGGCCCGTCCGCCGGTCCGGGAGGCGGCGATGGTCGACAGGACCGCCAGGCCCAGCGAGCCGCCCATCGTGCGGGAGGTGTTGACGAGGCCCGAGACCAGACCGGCCTCGCCGGGCGCCGCCCCCGAGGTGGCCAGCGCCGCGAGCGGGGTCGTCGCCAGGCCGGCGCCCAGCATCATCAGCACACCCGGCAGCATGATCCCGGTGACGTACGGGTCGTCGATCCGCATCGTCGACTGCCAGCCGAAGCCGGTCGCCGCGACCAGCGTGCCCAGCGCCGCCACCGCGCGCGCCCCGGCCGTCCGCATCAGGCGCGGCGCGAGCTTGGAGCCGAGGACGACGGCCAGCGAGCTGGGCACCAGCGCGAGACCGGCCTCCAGCGGGGTGTAGCCGAGGGCGTTCTGCGCGTACAGCGTCATGAAGAACCACATGGCGAACATCGCCGAGCCGGACAGGAACATCGCCGCGTTCGCCCCCGACACCGCCCGCCGCCGCAGCAGTCCGAGCGGCATCAGCGGGGCCGTCGTCCGGGCCTCCACGGCGAGGAACAGCCCGATCAGCGCGAGCCCGGCCGCCAGCGGCACCAGGGTGGCCGGGGCCGTCCAGCCCTCGGCCTCCGTCTGGGAGATGCCGTACGCCAGCGTGGCCAGCCCGGCCGTGACCAGCAGCGCGCCCGGCAGATCCAGCCGGCGGCCGTCACCGGCGCGGCTCTCGCGCAGCCACCACACGGCCCCGGCCAGGACGACGGCCCCCACCGGCACGTTGATCAGCAGCACCCAGCGCCAGGACAGGACGTCCACCAGCACCCCGCCGACGAGCCCGCCCGCCGCGCCGCCGCCTGCGCCGACCGCCGTCCAGGTGGCGATCGCGCGGGCCCGGGCCGCGCCCTCCGCCACGGCCGAGGTGACGATCGTCAGCGTCGACGGCGCCAGCACCGCCGCGCCCAGCCCCTGCACGGCCCGCGCGAGCAGCAGTTGCCAGTCGTCCTGGGCGAGCCCGCCGGCCAGCGAGGCCAGGGTGAACAGGGCGAGCCCGGTCAGGAACATCCGCTTGCGGCCGTAGAGGTCGCCGGCGCGGCCGCCGAGCAGCATGAAACCGGCGAAGGCGATGGCGTACGCGTTCACCACCCACTGGAGGCCGGACGGGCTCAGGTCCAGGTCGGCCCGCATCGAGGGCAGGGCCACGTTGACGACGGACACGTCCAGCACGACGAGGAACTGACCGGCGCACGCCAGCGCCACGACCAGCCAGGCGGCGGGAGCGGGAGCGCCGCGGCCGGGCCCGGGAAAGCGGGCGGATCTGTGGGGGCGGGGGCGGGGGCGAGGAGTGTCGTCGGATTCCGGCATGGGCGTCATGGTCTCAACCCGGCGGCGCCCCTTGCATCGGGATTTGGGCCTAGGTCAGGAGGAGGGGTGCGTCCGGACCTGGGGAGCACGCCCGATTCCCAAGAGAAGCTAAAGAAATTGTTAGGGCGCCGAAGGACCGGAATAGTTGCCCATGCATACAGGTTCGGTCTCCATGTATCCCTGACCGCACTCCCTGACCGCACCCTGATCACCCCCTGACGCGCAGCTCTTCCCGCGCCGCCCCGGAGGCCCCCTTCATGACGCACACGACCGACCGGCCCACCCGCCGGGCGAGCGGAGCCGTCGTCCCCGTGCTCGCCTTCGCGGGCATCGTGGTCGCGGTGATGCAGACCCTGCTGGTCCCGGTCATCAAGGACCTGCCGCAACTGCTGGACACCTCGCCCGGCGACGCCACCTGGGTCCTGACCTCCACCCTGCTCTCCGGGGCCGTCGCCACCCCGATCATGGGCCGCCTCGGCGACCTCTACGGCAAGCGCCGTCTGCTGATCCTCAGCCTGGCCGTGATGGTCGTCGGCGCCCTGGTGAGCGCCGTGACCAGCGCACTGCTGCCGATGATCGTCGGCCGTACCCTCCAGGGCTTCGCCATGGGCGCGATACCGCTCGGCATCGGCCTGATGCGCGACATGCTGCCCCGCGAACGGCTCGGCTCCGCGATGGCCCTGATGAGCTCCTCCATCGGCGTCGGCGGCGGCCTCGCCCTGCCCGCGGCGGCCCTGGTCGCCCAGCACACCGACTGGCACGCCCTGTTCTACGGCGCCGCCGCCCTCGGCGTCCTCGCCATCGGCCTCACCCTGCTCGCCGTCCCCGAGTCCCCGGCCCGCGCCAAGGGCACCTTCGACCTGCCGGGCGCCCTCGGCCTCTCCGCCGGCCTGGTCCTCTTCCTCCTGCCGATCACCAAGGGCAGCGCCTGGGGCTGGACCTCCGGCACCACCCTCGGCCTGTTCGGCGCGTCCGCCGCGGTGCTCCTGCTGTGGGGCGTCTACGAACTGCGCACCCCGGCACCCCTCGTCGACCTGCGCACCACCGCCCGCCCCGCCGTCCTCTTCACCAACCTCGCCTCGATCATGGTCGGCGTCAGCTTCTACGTCGTCTCCCTCGTCCTGCCCCAGCTCCTCCAGCTCCCCAAGAGCACCGGCTACGGCCTCGGCCAGTCGATGGTCGTCGCCGGTCTGCTGGTCGCCCCGCTCGGCCTGACGATGATGGTCACCGCGCCCGTCTACGCCCGGCTGTCCGCCAAGTACGGCCCCAAGGTCACCCTGATCCTCGGCATGCTGATCATCGGGATCGGCTACGGCGCCGGCCTCGGCCTGATGGACGCCGCCTGGCAGAGCCTGGTCATCGCGATCGTCCTGGGCGCCGGCATCGGACTCGCCTACTCCTCGCTGCCCGCCCTGATCATCGGCGCCGTCCCCGCCTCGGAGACCGGTGCGGCCAACGGCCTCAACACCCTGATGCGGTCCATCGGCACCTCCGTCTCCAGCGCCGTGATCGGCATGGTCCTCGCCAACACCGCGAACGACGTCAACGGCGTCGCCGTCCCGACCATGCACGGCTTCCGGGTCTCCTTCCTGATCGCCACGGCCGCCGTCGCCGTCGGCCTGGTGCTGGCCCTGCTCCTGCCCCGGCAGCAGCGCCCGTCGAACGAATCCCACCTGCGCGCCAGCAGCGAGGAGGACGCCAACCTGGAGCGCGCGGAGGAGGCGCTGCGGGGGGAGACGGTGCGGAGTGAGGCCGTCGTGCGGGGTGAGGTACTGCGGGGTTAGTCCGTCAGGGCCCCTTGGGGGTGCGGGCTGCGGGCTGTGACGGAGCTTCCCGCACCCCCTGTCGTGCCGTCGGCCGGGCGTACGGCAGCATGGGCGGCCGTACACCCACCAGTCGTGTTGGAAGGCAGGCCCCCATGACCGCGGCACCGAAGCCCGAGATCCTTGCCGCGTTCGAGGCCGCCAAGGGGTTCATGCCCGCGGACGAGGGGCTCGCCCTGTACGCCGCCGCCGTGGAGGCGGGCCGGCTCGGGCTGCCGTTGCTGGAGGTGGGCACCTACTGCGGGCGCTCCACGATCCTGCTCGCCGACGCGGCCCGCGCCTCCGGTGTCACCGCGCTCACCGTCGACCACCACCGGGGCAGCGAGGAGCAGCAGCCGGGCTGGGACTACCACGACCCCGAGACCGTCGACCCCGAGATCGGCCTGATGGACACGCTGCCCACCTTCCGCCGCACCCTGCACCGGGCCGGCCTGGAGGAGCACGTCGTCGCCGTCGTCGGCCGCTCGCCGCAGGTGGCGAAGATCTGGGGCACCCCGCTGGGCCTCGTCTTCATCGACGGCGGTCACACCGACGAGCACGCCACCGCCGACTACGAGGGCTGGGCGCCCCATGTCGCCGAGGGCGGCCTCCTCCTGATCCACGACGTGTTCCCGGACCCGGCCGACGAGTTCACCGGCCAGGCCCCCTACCGCGTGTACCTGCGCGCCCTCGCCTCCGGCGCCTTCGAGGAGATCTCCGACACCGGTTCCCTGCGGGTGCTGCGGCGCACGGGGGCGGGCTTCTAGGACGCCGGGCCTTTCTCCCCCGGAGCGGGCCTGTCGCTACAGCCAGCCCTGGCGGCGGGCCTCCCGCATCGCCTCCATACGGTTGCGGGTGGCCGTCTTGCCGATCGCGGACGAGAGGTAGTTGCGGACCGTGGACTCGGACAGGTGCAGCCGTCCGGCGATGTCCGCGACCGTCGCGCCGTCCACCGACGCCTTCAGTACGTCGCGCTCGCGGGCGGTGAGCGGGTTCGGGCCCGCGCCGAGGGCGGCCGCGGCGAGCGCCGGATCGACGACCGTCTGGCCCGTCAGCACCTTGCGGATCGCCGCCGCCAGCTCCTCCACGGGACCGTCCTTCACCAGGAAACCGGCCGCCCCCGCCTCCATGGCCCGCCGCAGATAGCCGGGCCGGCCGAAGGTGGTGAGGATCAGCACCCGGCAGTCGGGCGCCTGGTCGCGCAGCTCGGCGGCGGCCTCCAGACCGCTGATGCCGGGCAGCTCGATGTCGAGGAGGGCGACGTCGGGACGGTGGAGCAGGGCCGCGTCCACGATCTCGTCCCCCGTGCCCACCTGGGCGACGACCTCGATGTCCGGCTCCATCCCGAGCAGCAGGGCCAGCGCGCCGCGCATCATCCCCTGGTCCTCCGCCAGCAGCACCCTGATGGACTTGGCGGGTCGGTGGTCACCGGGCATCTCGTTCACGGGCCAAGCGTAGGTCCGGCCGGGACGGGCGGCACCGCCTGCGCGGACTCCGGCACGGCGTACGCCGTCGGAGCGGGCGCCGCCTCCACGGGCAGCTCTGCGGGCAGCTCCGCCGTCACCGTGAAGCCACCCCGCGCCCCCGGCCCCGCCGTCAACGAACCTCCGGCCACCGCGAGCCGCTCCCGCAGTCCGGTGAGCCCGGTACCGCGGCGCCCGCCGGGGCTGAGCAGGTGGGAGTTCGGGTGATTGCCCGGGTCCAGGTGACCGCCTCGGTTCGGGTGATCGCCTGTGCCTGGGAGACGGCCTCGGTCCGGCTGACCGCTCGGGCCCGGATAAGCGTCCGCGCCGGATCGGCCGCCGGTGCCTAGGTGCCGGCCCGCACCCTGTTCATCGACGGTGCTCCGGTCGCTTCCCGCCCCGTGACCACTGGCCGAGTGGTGGACAGCGGCCGTGGTGCGGCCAACACCCGAGTCCAGGGACTGGGCCTCGCCCTGACCGGCGCCCGCACGGCCGCCCCCGGCGGTGCCCCGGGCCCTGACCTGGGCCTCGCCCTGGCCGGTGCCTGTACCGGCGCCCCCGGTGGCACCGTCGCCCAGGACTCGGGCCTCGTCTTGGTCGGCGTCGGCGCCGTCACGGCCGCCCTCGGCGGTGCCCCGGGCCCGGACGTGGGCTTCGCCGTGGCCGGTGCCTGTACCGTCGCCCCCGGTGGCACCCTCGCCCAGGACTCGGGCCTCGTCCTGGTCGGCGTCGGCGCCCTCACGACCGCCCCCGGCGGCACCCCGGCCCAGGACCCGGGCCCCGTCTTGGCCGGCGCCCGCACTGCCGCGCCCGGCGGCACCCCCGCCACCTCCCGCGCCGAGGCCGTCCCCCACCGCCCCTTGGTCGGCGCCCCGTCCGTCGTCCGTCACCGTCAAACGGACCCGGTCCGGGGTGCCTGTCACCGTGATCGTGCAGTGGGTGGCGGCGCTGTGGCGGACCACGTTGGTGACCGCTTCTCGGACCACCCAGCCGAGCAGGGCAGCCGTCTCGGGTGCCACGGGTGGGCCCGACTGGCTGACCGCGGGCTCCACGCCCGCCGCGGTGAGCGCCGAGCGGGCCCGGTCCAGTTCGGTGGGGAGGCTGCCCTCGCGGTAGCCGGTGACCGCCTCGCGGATCTCGGTCAGCGCCTGCCGGCCCACCGACTCGATGTCCGTGATCTGCGCGAGGGCCGCGTCCAGGTCGCCCGGCGCCAGCCGTCTCGCCGCCTCCGACTTCACCACGATCACCGACAGCGTGTGCCCGAGCAGATCGTGCAGGTCCCGCGAGAACCGCAGCCGCTCCTTCTCCACCGCCCGCCGGGCCAGCTCCTCCCGGGCCGCGCGCAGCTCCCGCACCGCCTCCGCCAGGGTCAGGATCACGGCCGTCACCACCGTGGAGATCCCCGTGGCGTAGGCGATCGCCAGGCCGCCCCAGCCGTCATGCGGAACGGCGACCGCCCCGGCGAGCAGACCCAGCCCCACGCTGGTCTCCCGCAGCCGGGGACCGCGCAGGGCGGCGCCCGCGGCCAGGCCGAGCAGCGGGAAGAACAGCAGCCACGTGCCGCCGTAACCCCCGGCGAGGCCGCAGGTCACCAGGGTCATGATCAGCAGCGCCACCCGCGTGGAGCGGGCCTCGCGCTTCTCCTTCACGAAGGAGCGCACGGCGACGTAGATGTAGCAGGAGTTGAAGATCAGCAGCCCGAGGCCGCCGAGCAGCGGGTTGGGTGTCTCGCCCTGGAAGAGGTTCGAGAAGGAGCCCAGGCCCAGGAGCAGCCAGGGCAGCAGTGCCAGGGGCGTCGGCGGGGGACCCGGCGGCTCGCCGAAGGCGTCCGGACCGCAGTCCTCGCCGTTCGCGCAACGGTCCTGGCCCTCCCCGTCCCGGTGGCGCGCCCGCCAGGCAGCCCACCGGCATGCCAGCGTCCGCCGCCACTGAGCCGTCGCCCTCGGTGTCCCCGCCGCCTTCGGTGTCCTCGTCGCGCTCTTCGTCCTCGTCATGTGCCTTCCCCCGTCCGTTCGGTCCTTCCGCCCGCTCCTACCTCTTCGACGCTACGTTCCCCGCCCGCCGTCCGGCAGGGCCGCATGTCATCGGTCCGCCGGGACAAATGTCATGGGTCGATCGCCCCGCCGACGACGGCCCGCGGCCGGCCGTATCTGACATGCCGTCAGGAGCCTTCACAACTGCGGGGGCCTCGGCTATACAGAGGATCGCCGCACTGGAACGCGTTCTAGAACCGGACGGGTTCCGCGGCCCCGTGACGACCTCGGTGCGGCCGACGGTGCGGACGGCCGTATCGAGGTCTCACACCCTGTACCGCCACCGTCAGGAGCCCCATGCCCATCGACGCAGCCAAGGCGCTCGCCGCCGAACCCCGGACCGGCGAGATCTCCTGGGACCACAAGGACGTCCAGCTCTACCACCTCGGCATCGGCGCGGGCGTCCCCGCCACCGACCCCGACGAGCTGCGCTACACGCTGGAGTCCCGGCTGCACGTCCTGCCCAGCTTCGCCACCGTCGCCGGTTCCGGCTCGCCCGGCGTGATCAGCGGGCTGTCCATGCCCGGCGTCGACGTCGATCTCGCCCGGGTCCTGCACGGCGGACAGCGGCTGGAGATCCACCGCCCGCTGCCGGTGCGCGGCCGCGCGACCGCCACCGGCCGGATCGCCGCCGTGTACGACAAGGGCAAGGCGGCCGTGCTCGTCATGCGCACCGAGGTCGCCGACGCGGACGGGCCGCTGTGGACCAACGACGCCCAGATCTTCGTACGAGGAGAGGGCGGCTGGGGCGGCGACCGGGGGCCGTCGGCCCGTCTCGAACCGTCCGCCGGCGCGCCCGACAAGGTCGTCGAACGCGCGGTCCGCGAGGACCAGGCCCTCCTGTACCGCCTCTCCGGCGACTACAACCCGCTGCACGCCGACCCCGAGTTCGCCAAGCTCGCCGGTTTCGACCGGCCCATCCTGCACGGCCTGTGCACCTACGGGATCACCCTGAAGGCGGTCGTGGACACGCTGCTCGACGGGGACGTCACCCGGGTGCGGTCGTACGCCACCCGCTTCGCCGGGGTCGTGTTCCCCGGCGAGACCCTGCGCATCCGGCTGTGGCGGGGGGAGGGCGAGGTGCGGGTGGCCGTGAGCGCGGTCGAGCGTGACGACGCGCCCGTCCTCGCCGACACGGTCGTCGCACACTCCTGAACCCTGGACGACCTGCCTGAACCCTGCCTCATCCCCGTCTGAGCCCTGGACGACCCGCCTGCACCGTGGACGACCCGCCCGAACCCTGCCTCAGCCCTGCCTCACCCCCGCCTGAACCCTGGATGACCCGAGGGAGCCGCACCATGCGCGCAGCCGTACTGCACGAGATCGGCCAGGACAAACTGGAGGTCCTCGACGACGTCGAGGCGGTCGGCTTCGGTCCGGGCCGGGTCAGGGTCCGGATCCGGGCCACCGGCCTGTGTCACTCGGACCTGTCGGCGATGGGCGGGGTGCTGCCGCAGCCCGCGCCCTTCGTGCCGGGCCACGAGGGCGCCGGCGAGATCCTGGAGGTCGGCGAGGGCGTCACCCGGGTGAAGCCGGGCGACCGGGTCGTCGTCTGCTGGCTGCCCGCCTGCGGCGCGTGTCCCGCCTGCCGGCGCGGCCAGACCGAACTGTGCCTGGCCGGGTTCATGAACGCGGGCACCCCCAACTTCCGCCGCCCCGGCGGCGATGTGTTCGGCTTCGCCGGGACCGGCACCTTCGCCGAGGAGGTCGTGGTCGACGCGGGCTGCGCCGTCCCGATCCCCGACGACGTGCCCTTCGACATCGCCGCGCTGATCGGCTGCGGGGTGACGACCGGCCTCGGTGCCGCGCTCAACACCGCGGACGTGGAAGCGGGTTCGTCGGTCGCCGTCATCGGCTGCGGCGGGGTCGGCATCTCCGCGATCCAGGGCGCGCGGCTCAAGGGCGCCGCCGAGATCGTCGCCGTCGACCCGGTCGCCTCCCGCCGCGAGGCCGCGCTCGGCTTCGGCGCCACGCGGGCCGTCTCGCCCGACCAACTGCCCGACGCCAAGCAGCAGATCACCGGCGGCGAGGGCTTCGACTACGTCTTCGAGGTCGTCGGCCGCTCCGCCACCGCCCGCACCGCCTACGACACCACCCGGCGCGGCGGCACCCTGGTCGTTGTCGGCGCGGGCGCCATGGACGACCACCTCCAACTCAACATGTTCGAGCTGTTCTTCGACGAGAAGCGGATCCTGCCCTCGATGTACGGCGGCGGTGACGTGCTGCGTTCCTACGAGCGGACCATCGCTCTGTGGCGGGCGGGCCGGATCGACCTGGAGGGCCTGATCACGCACCGGGTGCCGCTCGCCGAGATCAACGAGGCGCTGGACCAGATGCGTACCGGGACCGCGCTGCGGACCTGCATCGAGATCTGAGGGGCGGCGGATCATATGGCAGTGCCGACCGAGAGACCGCATGGAGAGGTGAACGAGGGCCCGCTCGCGGGGCGTTGTGCCGTCGTCACCGGGGCCGGGCGCGGCCTCGGCCGGGCGGAGGCGCTGGAACTGGCCCGGCTGGGCGCGGCCGTCGTCGTCAACGACTACGGGCGATCCGGCCGTGACGGCTCCGGCGAGTCGTCCGCCGGGCCCGCCGAGACGGTCGCCGAGGAGATCCGGGCCGCCGGCGGCACCGCGCTCGTCCACACCGGGGACGTGTCCGACTTCCGTGAGGCCCGTGAGCTGGTCGGCCTGGCGATCGACACGTTCGGGACGCTGGACGTCGTCGTCAACAACGCCGGCATCCTGCGCGACCGGATGGTCTTCTCCATGGCGGAGGAGGAGTGGGACGCGGTGATCCGGGTCCATCTCAAGGGCCATTTCAATCTCACCCGGTTCGCCGCCGCGCACTGGCGCGAGCGGTCCAAGGCGGCGGGCGGTCCGGTGTACGGGCGGATCGTGAACACGTCCTCGGAGGCGTTCCTCGCGGGCTCGGCCGGACAGCCCAACTACGCCGCCGCCAAAGGGGGGATCGTCGGCCTGACCACCTCCACGGCCCTCGCGCTCGCCCGGTACGGCGTCACCGTCAACGCGATCTGTCCGCGCGCCCGGACCCGGATGACGGAGGACGTCTTCGCCGGCGTCGGACCCCCCGCCGAGGGGCTCGACCCGCTCGCCCCCGAGCATGTCGCCCCGCTCGTCGGCTACTTGGCGTCACCGGCCGCCGCGCGCATCAACGGACAGGTGCTCGTGGTGCACGGCGGGATGGTCGCCGTCGTCGAACGGCCGCGCGTGCGGGCGCAGTTCGACTGCAAGGGGGACGTCTTCGGCTTCGAGGAGCTGGACGCGACGCTGGGCGCGCACTTCGCGGAACGGCCGGACGGGGAGACGTTCGCTGCGGCGGAGGTGCTGGGGTTGCGGCGCGGGGCGGTGTGACCCACGGGTGCGACCCGGTCCGCATATGTGTTCCGGATGTGCGATCTGGATGTGCGAAGGGGCTCCGTCCGTCCTGTGGACGGGCGGAGCCCCTTCGGCGTACTGTCAGGCAGCCGCTTCGGCCGTTTCCTCAGCCGGCTTACGGTGCCGGCCGCGAGGGGCCGCCGACTCGCCGTCGTGGGACGACGAGACCGGGCCCCGGTGTCGGCCGTGCCCTGCCGTCTCCTGGGAGTCGGCGGACGGCGGCTGCGTGATGCTTGCGTCGCTCATCGGTTGAGTTCACCCCGTCAACATGATCTTTATTTCGCCGGAAGATTTTATCCGGCGCACCACGGGGCGAATCCAGGCGGCCACGCCAACCGCAGCTACTTCGTTACAAGTCGATCGAGCGGCGCCTGTTGCAGGGGGACGGGGCGGGCCGCGGGCGTGGTGACGGGGGGACGCTCGTCCGGTGGCGGCGCGATCGGTGGGCTCAGGTGCGCCACGCCGCAGGGTTCGGTCTCGGTGGCGTACGGCAGACGCAGCACGCCGTCCGGTGTCCAGCGGCCGCTTCCCGCCAACCAGCCGTCAGGTGCGGCGAGTTGGTGAAGGCGGCGTTCCGCGGGGCGCCAGCTTCCGACCCAGGTGCCGTAGGGGCCGTCGATGCGCAGCGCCACCGCGCACAGTTCCGGGAGCAGGACCTGTCCCGGCTGGATCGCGAACGGCGTGAGGGTGCAGCCGGGCAGCCGCAGGGACTCCGGGAAACGCACCGGCAGGGTGCTGCCGAGGACACCCCAGCCCAGCCGGGGCGTGCCGGGGGAGGGGGCGTCGGAAGAGATGAGGAGCAGCCCGCTGTCCACGTCGGCGAGCAGCAGACGGTCGTCGCTGCCGGCGGTGATCTGGAGCAACGGCGTGACCTCGCCGCCGCGTTCCAGGTCCACCACCAGTGACTTGGTGCGGCCGGCCACCTCACGGTCCAGCGCGAGCATCCGGCCGGTGCGGTCCAGCCAGACGCCGCCGGAGCAGCGGCCCGGGATCTCGGCCACGTGCTCGGGCCCGAAACTGCCGCCCGCGACGAGCCATACGGCGGTGGAGTACCGGCCGGCGGCCAGGGCGTAGGCCCGCTGTCCGCACGGCGCGGGCGGGAGCAGCCGGAGCCGGGTGTCGTCGTCGGGGCACTCCACGGCACCGAGCGGCAGTTCGCCGGTGCCGGGGCCGGTCGGATACAGCAGGGAGAAGGCGTGCCGCCCCTGCGTGACCCGGCGCACCAGCACCCGCCCGTCGGTCATCGGCTGCACCTCCGTCCCCGGCTCCTCCGGCTGATGCACGGGCAACGGCACGGCGTACGGCTCGGGCCCGCCCAACGTCCACCGTTCGGGGAACCAGGCGTCGGAACGGGGGTCGCGCGCGAGCCGGGCGGCGTAGGTGCCGTCGGCGGTGATCACGCAGGGGGCGTCCGGGAGGACCGTGCGCTCGTCGGCGACACGAGCGTCGATACGGCCGCCCCGGACGCCGTCCGCCGGACCGGAGCCGTTCGCACGGTCGTCCCGGACACCGTCCGCCGGACCGACGCCGTCCGCGTGGCTGTCGTCCTCCGGGATGACGGCCTCGTCGCCGCCGACCGCAGGGGTGTGCCCCGCTGTGCTGTCGGCGCCATGGACGTACGCCCAGAGCGCGCTGACCGGACCGAGGTCCACCGCGTGGCTGTCAGCCCGGCCGGTGCCGTCCTCACCGCCCCCGCCCCCGCCCTTGCCGTCGTCGGCAAGCTCCCCGTCCCACGCATCGTCCCCGTCGCCCCCGCGGGCGTAGCGCTCATCGCCACCCCCGAGGGCAAGCTCCCCGTCGCCGCCGGGCGCACACGCGTCGCCTCCACCGACGTCACCCTCGTCCCCGCGGGCAGGTTCGCCGTCCTCGCCCCCACCCGGGCCCCCGACACCCACATCCCCCGCCCCCAACGCCGTCTCCGGCGCCGTCGTCTCGGGCATCGCCCCCGTCCCGTCCGCTCCGTCCGTCGCGGTGGGTTCGATCGCACAGGTCGTCATGGTTCGGTCACCTCCGGCGACGAAGCTAGTTTTCGGGGGCGGGGCGAGGGCGCGGGCGCCGGGCCACTTCGCTCGTACGAGTGGTGCAGAAGCGATTCGCCTGAGGTCGGCGCCGGGCCTGTGCCTCCGCCGGGCCCCCACCGCCCCAGCCGGGCCGCATCTGTAGGGGACCCCATACGCGGCCAGGTAGCCTTTCCCCGTGCCCCGTCTGTCTGAAGTCATCGCCGCGCTCGAGAACCTGTGGCCCCCCGAGCGGGCCGAGGCATGGGACGCGGTCGGAACCGTCGTGGGGGAGCCCGGTCAGGACGTCACCCGGGTGCTGTTCGCCGTGGACCCGGTCCAGGAGATCGTCGACGAGGCCGTACGCCTCGGCGCCGACCTGCTGGTCACCCACCACCCGCTGTATCTGCGCGGGACCACGACCGTCGCGGCCTCCACCTTCAAGGGCCGCGTGGTGCACACCCTCATCAAGAACGACATCGCGCTCCACGTCGCCCACACCAACGCCGACACCGCCGACCCGGGCGTGAGCGACGCCCTCGCCGGCGCCCTCGACCTGCGCGTCGTGGGCCCCCTGGTGCCCGACCCGAGCGACCCCGACGGACGCCGCGGCCTCGGCCGGATCTGCGAGCTGGACCATCCGCTCACCGTCCGCGAGCTGGCCGCCCGCGCCGCCGAACGGCTGCCCGCCACCGCCCAGGGCATCCGCGTGGCCGGCGACCCGGACGCCCCCGTACGGACCGTCGCCGTCAGTGGCGGCTCCGGCGACAGCCTCTTCGACCGGGTCCGCGCGGCCGGTGTCGACGCCTTCCTCACCGCGGACCTGCGGCACCACCCGGTGTCCGAGGCCCGCGCCCACAGTCCTCTCGCGCTGCTCGACGCGGCGCACTGGGCCACCGAATGGCCCTGGTGCGAGCTGGCCGCAAGCCAGCTCGACGAGATCTCCGACCGCAACGGATGGGGCCTCCGGGTCCACGTCTCCCGCACGGTCACCGACCCCTGGACCGCCCACGCGGCGTCCGTCACCACCTCAAGCACCGTGGCCACCGCCACGACTACCGCTCAGGGAGCCCCCAACTGAACGCCGAGCCTGCCGACCAGATCCGACTCCTCGACGTCCAGGCCCTCGACGTCCGGCTCCAGCAGCTCGCGCACAAGCGCAGGTCGCTGCCCGAGCACGCCGAGATCGAGGCGCTGACCAAGGATCTGACCCAACTGCGCGACCTCCTCGTCGCCGCCCAGACCGAGGAGAGCGACACCGCCCGCGAGCAGACCAAGGCCGAGCAGGACGTGGACCAGGTGCGCCAGCGCGCCGCCCGCGACCAGCAGCGCCTGGACTCCGGTGCCGTCACCTCCCCCAAGGACCTGGAGAACCTCCAGAAGGAGATCGTCTCCCTCGCCAAGCGCCAGGGCGACCTGGAGGACGTCGTCCTGGAGGTCATGGAGCGCCGCGAGTCCGCGCAGGAGCGCGTCGCCGAGCTGACCGAGCGGGTCGGCGCCGTCCAGGGCAAGATCGACGACGCCACCGCCCGCCGTGACGCCTCCTTCGAGGAGATCGACGGCGAGGCCGCCACCGTCACCAAGGAGCGCGAGGTCGTCGCCGGGTCCGTCCCCGCCGACCTGCTCAAGCTCTACGACAAGCTGCGCGAGCAGCAGGGCGGCATCGGCGCGGCCAAGCTGTACGCCCGCACCTGCCAGGGCTGCCGCCAGGAGCTGGCCATCACCGAGCTGAACGAGATCCGCCAGGCCGCGCGCGACACCGTCGTACGGTGTGAGAACTGCCGCCGGATCCTGGTGCGTACGTCGGAATCCGGTCTGTAAGGGGTCTGCGGCGTGCGGGAGTTCATCGTCGAGGCCGACGGCGGGTCACGGGGCAATCCGGGACCCGCGGGCTACGGCAGTGTGGTGATCGACGCGGCGACGGGCGAAACCCTCGCGGAACGCGCCGAGTTCATCGGTGTGGCCACCAACAACGTCGCCGAGTACCGGGGGTTGCTGGCCGGTCTGCGGGCCGCGCGCGAGCTGGACCCGGCGGCGACCGTACGGGTGCGCATGGACTCCAAGCTCGTCGTCGAGCAGATGTCGGGGCGCTGGAAGATCAAGCACCCCGACATGAAGCCGCTCGCCGCGGAGGCCGCCCGGATCCTGCCGGCCGGCCAGGTCAGCTACGAGTGGATCCCGCGCGAGCGCAACAAGCACGCCGACCGGCTGGCCAACGAGGCCATGGACGCCGGCAAGCGGGGCGAGCAGTGGGACGCGGGGGCGTCGCGGGCCGCCCTGGACGCGGCAGGGTCGGGATCGGCCGGATCGCGGGCCTCCCGAGCCCTGCCCGAGCCGTCCGGTCCGCCCGGCGACGCCACGGCCGGTGCCGCGAAGGCCCGCGAGGCGCTGGCGCGGGCCCGCGACACGGAGGACACGGCCGCCACGGCCGACGCCGAGGCCACGACCGGTGCGGGCGAGGCCGATGCCCGCGCCGCCCGCACCCTCGCCGCCACCCCGCCGACGTCCCCCGAGACCCGCCCCTCCGTCGGCTGGGCCTCCGCCCCCGATCTCGGCGCCCCCGCCACCTTCGTACTGCTGCGGCACGGCGAGACGCCCCTCACCCCGCAGAAGCGGTTCTCCGGGCGGGGCGGCAGCGACCCGTCCCTCTCCGCCGTCGGCCGGGAGCAGGCCGAACGGGTCGCCGCCGCGCTGGCCCGGCGCGGGACCGTGCAGCACATCCTCGCCTCCCCGCTGGCCCGGACCCGGGAGACCGCCGGGGCCGTCGCCGCCCGGCTCGGTCTGGAGGTCGTCGTCGAGGAGGGGCTGATCGAGACGGACTTCGGCGCCTGGGAGGGGCTGACGTTCGGCGAGGTCCGCGAGCGCCACCCCGAGGACCTGAACCGCTGGCTCGCCGACCCGGAGGCCGAACCCACCGGCGGCGGCGAGAGCTTCGCGGCCACCGCGGCCCGGATCTCCGCCACCCGCGACAAGCTGACCGCGGCCTACGCGGGCCGCACGGTCCTGCTCGTCACCCATGTGACCCCGATCAAGACCCTGGTGCGGCTGGCCCTGGGCGCCCCGCCGGAGTCGCTGTTCCGGATGGAGCTGTCGGCGGCCTCGCTGTCGGCGGTGGCGTACTACGCCGACGGCAACGCCAGCGTCCGGCTGTTCAACGACACGTCCCACTTGCGGCCCTGACGGCGGACGTCCCGGCGGGCGTTTTGGCGGACGTTTCGGTGGATGTCCCGGCGAGCGCGGCGGCACCCCGCGCCAGCGCCTCGATCCGCGCCCAGTCCCGCGCCGCCACCGCCTCCGCCGGGACCATCCAACTGCCGCCGACACAGCCGACGTTGGGCAGGGAGAGGTACTCGGGCGCGTTGTCCGGGCCGACCCCGCCGGTCGGGCAGAAGCGGGCCTGGGGCAGGGGCCCGGCGAGGGAGCGCAGATAGGCGGTGCCGCCCGCCGCCTGGGCCGGGAAGAACTTCATCTCGCGCACCCCGCGCTCCAGCAGCGCCAGTACCTCCGTGGCGGTCGACACCCCCGGCAGGAACGGCACCCCGGACGCCCGCAGCGCCGCCAGCAGCCCGTCCGTCCAGCCCGGGCTCACCAGGAACCGCGCGCCCGCCGCCACACACGCCGTCACCTGCTCCGGCGTGACGACCGTCCCGGCGCCGACCACCGCCTCCGGCACCTCGGCGCAGATCCGCCGCACGGCGTCCAGGGCGGCCGGGGTCCGCAGCGTCACCTCGATCGCGGGCAGCCCGCCCGCCACCAGCGCCCGCGCCAGCGGTACGGCGTCGTCGGCGTCCCGGACGACCACCACGGGCAGCACGGGCGCGAGATCCAGCACGGAGGCGCCCGGGGCGGAGGAGTGCGGGGGAGAGGCCATGCGCGTCATCCTGCCCGCGGCCCGCAGCATGCGCAAAGCTCATTGCGCATGCTGCAACACATCGTTCTCCGGGCAGGCCGTCAGTGCACCTCGTCCACCAACACGTCCACCGACCACGCCGTCCCCGCCCGCGCCGGCGGCTCCGCCTCCACCACGTACCGGAGGTCCCGGAGCGCCTCCACCAGCTCCGCCGGGCCCTTCGGCGCGATCCCGGCCGTCAGCAGGCTCCGTACGATCCGCCCCTTGGTCGCCTTGTTGAAGTGGCTGACGACCTTCCGGGTCGGCGCGTGCAGCACCCGCACGGTCGCCGTACGCCCGGCCGTCCCGCCCTTCGGCTTCCACGCCGCCGCGTACGCCGCCGACCGCAGGTCCAGGACCAGCCCGTCCCCGGCCGCCTCCGGCAGCACGGCCGCCATCGGCGCCCGCCAGTGCGCGCCCAACGCCCCGAGCCCGGGCAGCCGCACCCCCATCGAGCAGCGGTACGACGGGATGCGGTCCGTCACCCGGACGGCGCCCCACAGCCCCGAGAACACCAGCAGCGAGCGGGCGGCCCGCCTCTTCGCGGCCGCGTCCAGGGAGGCCAGGCCCAGGGCGTCGTACAGGACACCCGTGTAGATCTCGCCGGCCGGACGCGCGCCCGCCGTGCGCAGGGCGGCGTTCTTGCCGACCTCGCCGCGCAGCCCCTCGCTCAGCCCGAGCACCTCGCGCGCCTTGTCCTCGTCGCCCGCGCACAGCTCGACCAGCTCGTCGAGCACCGCCTCGCGCGCGGCGGCCAGCCCCGGCAGCGACAGGGACTCGGGCTTCAACGGGGCACCGCGACCCGAGGCGGCCTTGCCTTCGGACGGGGGCAGCAGGACGAGCACGCGCAATCTCCTTACGGACAGGCTCCGGGACGGCGGACCGGAGCACGAAGGACAGCACTCCAGGACGGCGACCGGGGCGGAGCGGGACAGCGGACCGGGGCACGGGACAGCGTACGGCGTGCCCCCGCCCCGCCCGCGCCCTACGCTCGCCCTATGCCCCGCCGCCCCCTCCGCGTGACCGGTGCCCCCGAGGCGCCCCTGCGGGCCGCCCTCGCCGCGCTGCGCTCCGGACTCGGCGTGCCCCTCGCCTTCCCGCTCGGCGTGCTGGCCGAGGCGGAACGCGCCGCCAGGGCGCCCGCCCTGCCGGAACGCGACGCGACCGACATCCCCTTCGTCACCGTCGACCCGCCCACCGCCACCGACCTCGACCAGGCGCTGCACCTGTCCCGGAGGGGCACCGGCTACCGCGTCCGGTACGCCGTCGCGGACGTCGCCGCCTTCGTCGTACCCGGAGGCCCGGTGGACGCCGAGGCGCACCGGCGGGTGACGACCCTCTACTTCCCCGACGGCAAGGTCCCGCTGCACCCGGCCGTGCTCAGCGAGGGCGCCGCCAGCCTGCTGCCCGGCCGGGACCGGCCCGCCGCGCTGTGGACCGTCGACCTGGACGCGGACGGCGCCACCGTCGCCGTCGACGTCCACCGCGCGCTCGTCCGCAGCCGCGCCAAGCTCGACTACGCGGGCGTACAGCGGCGGATCGACGACGGGACGGCTGAGGAACCGCTGCGGCTCCTCGCCACCGTCGGACGGCTGCGGGAGCTGCGGGAGGAGGCGCGCGGCGGGATCTCGCTGAACGTGCCCGAGCAGGAGGTCGTGGAGCACGACCACACCTACCGGCTCGACTACCGCGCCCCGCTGCCCGCCGAGGGCTGGAACGCCCAGCTCTCCCTGCTCACCGGGATGGCCGCCGCCGATCTGATGCTGGCCTCCGGCACCGGCGTCCTGCGCACCCTGCCCGCCGCCCCCGACGGCGCCGTCGGCCGGCTGCGGAACACCGCGCACGCGCTGCGCATCGACTGGCCGCACCATGTCTCGTACGCCACCCTCATCCGCTCCCTCGACCCGCGCGAACCCCGGCACGCGGCCTTCCTTCAGGAGTGCACGACCCTGCTGCGCGGCGCCGGCTACACCGTCTTCCGGGACGGCCGGCTCCCCGCGATCACCACCCACGCCGCCGTCGCCGCCCCGTACACCCACTGCACGGCCCCGCTGCGCCGGCTCGCCGACCGCTACACCACCGAGCTGTGCCTGGCCGCCGTCGCCGGCGAGACCCCGCCCGACTGGGTGCTCGGCGCGCTGGACGCCCTGCCGGGGGAGATGGCCGAGGGCGGGCGGCGCGCGGCCGCGGTCGAACGGGCCTGCGTCGACACGGTGGAGGCGGCGCTGCTCGGCGACCGGGTGGGCGAGGAGTTCGACGGCTGCGTCGTCGACGTCGACGAACGCCGACCGGGCGTCGGCACCGTCCAGTTGGAGTCCCCGGCGGTCATCGGCCGCATCGACGGCGCCCCCCTGCCCCTCGGCGAACGTCTCCGCGTCCGCCTCACCGAGGCCGATCCGACCGTACCGAGGATCCGCTTCGTACCCGCGTGACGGCGTCGGCCGGCGCGCGGTGAGTTCGAGGCGTACCCGAACGCACGGCCGCCGCCGCTGTCCGGCCGCCGGGCGAGCCAGCGCAACAGGCTGACCAGCAGCCGGAGTTCGTGCCGGGCGAGGACGGCGGCCGTTCTCACGTCCCCTCCATGAGGAGGCGCAGCGCCCGGCGGATCGCCTCCGCCTGGGCCGGGGCGAAGTCGGCGTACAGCGCCCGCAGGAAGCTGTGGTCGTGGTCGAACGCGGGCGGATCGGGGAGCAGTTCACGCGGGGTGCACTCGGCGAGCCGGCGGGCGGCCGTCTCCACCCGGGGGTCGGCCGGGTCGGCGTCGGCGAGCGCGTCCAGCAGCGCGTACGCCTCGTTGGCGCGGGCCACCGCCTCCGGCGAGGCCACGATCGCGCCGACCGCCGTCAGCAGCCGCTCCCGTTCCGCGGGCGCCGCAGCCGTGTCGATCAGCGCGAGCACCTCGCGGTCCCGGGCGGCCATGGGCGAGTCGGACAGCTCGGCCGAGGTCCGCGCGAACAGAGCGGTCAGCTCCGGCGACACCGGCCCCTCGGCGGGCAGCTCCTCCGCCGCCAGCAGCGCCCGCAGCCGGGCCCGGCGCGCCCGGATCGCCGCCTCCTGCCGGACGAGATCCGCGTCCAGTTCGGTCAGCACCTCCACGAGATCCTTGCCGGCGTCGTCCGCGAGCACGTCCCGCACCTCCGCCAGGCCGAGACCCAGCTCGGTCAGCCGCCGGATCCGGGCGAGGACGACGGCGTGCCGCAGCGAGTAGTCGCGGTACCCGTTGGCACGCCGCTCGGGCTCGGGCAGCAGCCCCAGATGGTGGTAGTGCCGGACGGTCCGCGTGGTCACGCCGACGGCCTCGGCGAGTTCTCCGATCCGCATGGCACCAGTAGAAAGGCTGACGTCGGGGAGGGGTCAAGGGTGACGATCGTGCGGGCCGGGGCATGAAACCTGAGGCCCACGGTGTTGAACCCGCGAGGACGCGCGACGGAGGGCGGACGATGACGGGTGCGGGCGGTGGAGGCGGCACGGGCCGTGGGCAGGCGTCGGGCCGCACGGAGGACAAGCGCACGCCGGGCCGCACGGACCGTGAACAGGCGTCGTGGACCCGGGCCCGGCTGGGCCGCTGCGGGCCGCCGCTCGACCTGCTGACCGCCTGCTTCGACCGGCACGTCTACGCCCCGCACGCCCACGACGAGTACACGGTCGGCGTCTGCGTCGGCGGCGCGGAGGTCATCGACTACCGCGGCGACCGCATCCACAACGGCCCCGGCGCGATCGTCGTCCTCGCCCCCGGCGAGATGCACACCGGCGGCCCCGCCAACGACACCGACGGCTACGCCTACCGTGCCCTGTACGCGGGCCCGGCCCTGCTCACCGAGGGCACGCTCGGCGGCCCGCCGCACTTCCGCGAGCCGCTGATCGACGACCCGGAACTCGCCGCCGCGCTCCGCGCCGCCCACACCGACCTCAGCACCTGCCCCGACCCGCTGGAGGCCGAGTCCCGGCTGCCCTGGCTGCTCACCGCCCTGGCCCGCCGCCACTCCACCGCCCGCCCCGCCGCCGACGACCCCGTCCCCGGCGCCCGCGGCATCGCCCTCACGGTCCGTGACCGCCTCGCCGACGAACTCCTCGCCCCGCCCGCCCTCGCCGACCTCGCCGCGGACCTGGGCCTGTCCCGCTACCAACTGCTGCGCGCCTTCCGTACGACGATGGGGATCCCGCCGTACGCCTGGCTGGCCCAGCACCGCGTGGCCCGCGCGCGGGTGCTGCTGGAGTCGGGGCTGCGCCCCGCCGAGGTCGCCTCGCTGGTGGGGTTCGCGGACCAGGCGCATCTGACCCGCTGGTTCCGGAAGGTCCTGGCGGTGACGCCGGCGACGTACCGCAACAGCGTTCAAGACCCGGGGCGCTGACCGGCCCGACACTCGTCGTATGACTGCACGCGGCTGGTTCCTGTTCTCCCTGATGGGAGTGGTCTGGGGCATCCCCTACCTGCTGATCAAGGTGGCGGTGGACGCCGACCTCTCCACGTCCATGGTGGTGTTCACGCGCTGTGCGCTGGGCGCCCTGCTCCTGCTCCCCTTCGCGATCCGCCAGGGCGGCCTGGTACGCACCGTGCGGGCGCACTGGGCGCCCATGCTGGCCTTCGCGTGCATCGAGATCATCGGCCCGTGGTTCACCCTGACCGACGCCGAACGCCACCTCTCCAGCTCGACGGCGGGCCTGCTGATCGCGGGCGTCCCGATCGTCGGCGTCCTGGCGGCCCGGCTCCTCGGCGACACGGAGGCGCTCGGCGTACGGCGGATCGTGGGCCTGGCCCTCGGCCTGGGCGGCGTGGCCGTCCTGACCCTGCCGCACCTCACCGGCGGGGACGCCCGCTCGCTGGCGGAGGTGTTCGTGACGGTCGTCGGCTACGCCACGGCGCCGTTGATCGCGGCCCGCCGCCTGAAGGACGTACCCACGCTCCAGCTCATCGTCCCCTGCCTGCTCCTGGCAGCCGTGGTCTACGCCCCCTCGGCCGCCGCCACCTGGCCCGCCCAGACCCCCGCCCCCTCCGTCCTGGCGGCCCTCGCCGCCCTCGGCGTGGTCTGCACGGCGGTGGCCTTCGTCGCCTTCCTCGAACTGATCAAGGAGATCGGCCCCACGCGTTCGACGGTCATCACGTACGTCAACCCGGCGGTCGCGGTCGCGGCAGGCGCCCTGTTCCTGAACGAGCCCCTGACGGCAGGCATCCTGGCGGCCTTCGCCCTGATCCTGGCAGGCTCGGTCCTGGCAACGACGACCCCTCGCCCCCGCAAGCCCCGCACACCCCTGACGCCAGCCCCGGATGCCTGCGCGACCCCTGACGAGGCACGGACGGGGTGACACGGGCCGTGGGGAGATGGGGGGCCGTGGGAGGGGCACGCGCCCGGTACCATGGTCGACACGGCAGACGAGCCGGGCGGACGGCCGCGTGAAGTCCCTCAGGGGGCTTCCCGAGGAACGTCCGGGCTCCACAGGGCAGGGTGGTGGCTAACGGCCACCCGGGGTGACCCGCGGGACAGTGCCACAGAAAACAAACCGCCGGGGACCTCGGTCCTCGGTAAGGGTGAAACGGTGGTGTAAGAGACCACCAGTGCCCAGGGTGACCTGGGCAGCTAGGTAAACCCCACCCGGAGCAAGGTCAAAAGGGAGCGCCCCGGCGCTCCTGCGGAGACGTTCGAGGGCTGCCCGCCCGAGTCCCCGGGTAGACCGCACGAGGCCGGTGGCAACACCGGCCCTAGATGGATGGCCGTCTCCCCGACCGCCGCAAGGCGCTCGGGCGACAGAACCCGGCGTATAGCCTGACTCGTCTGCCGCCACCTGCGGCTTTGCCTTGGAAAGGGCCTCCGGCCTGTGTCGGAGGCCCTTTCCCGTGTGCATGTCGGCGGCCGCTTCGGCCGGAAGACGGCCGGCGGTCATGCCTGCCGCTTGAGGTGTCGGGTGAGGCGTTGGAAGGTGGACCAGGAGCTGGGGTCGGTTCCATCCCCCAGGGAGTAGTGGAGGGCCGGTTCGGCCGGGGGGCCGAGTCGTGTGGGGGTGAGGCCGAGGGGTGGTTGCTCGGCGCGGGGCGGACGGCCTATGCGCCGGGCCTCTTCGTGGCCGAGCGTGAAGGCCACGGGGATCGGAGGGGGTTCGAGCCGTGGGGGGACGGTGAGGTCGCGGCGGGCGGCTCGCAGGGCCGTGAGCAGCGTGACGAGACCGTGCTCGGCGTCGAGTTCGGCCGCGAGAACCTCGATGGTCCGCAGAGGCGGCGTCTCGTTCTCGCCGTAGCCGAGCGCGAGGGTGATGTCCTCTTCGACGCCGGCCGTCGTCCGGAGCACGCGGAGGGTGGCGAGAGCGGGCCGGTCGGGGTGCCCGACGGCGATCAGCCAGCTGGGGCGGGGCGCACGGGCGCGGGCCAGGTCGGTCAACTGGCGGGTGGACCAGGGGAGATTGACCGGTTCGGCGGTGCTCCAGCCCGCTGGTGCGGAGCCGGTCAGATGCCGGAAGGCGGTCTCCAGGGCGCGGCCGAGGACGAGGTCCGTGGCTGCGGGCCGTCGGGTGCGCAGGGTGAGGAGAAGCTGGCGTTCACCGGTCTCGGAGGCCGTCCTGAACGCCTCGGCCACGGAGGCCGTCCCGTCCTGGTCGCGTACGGGGGTGAAGGTGCCGTTCTCCCAGTGGAGCACGGCGCCGGACAGGCCGTCGTAGCAGCCGTGTTCGGGGTCCTGGACGACCCAGCGGTTGGGCAGGCCGCGCAGGGCGGTGCGGGTGGGGAGGGTGAGTCGGGTGGTGGGCGGAGTGACGATCTGAAGGGCACGGTCGGTGGCGGTCGCGGTGCGCAGGGCGTCGGAGAGCCAGCTGGTCATGGCGACCAGGGGGCGGTCCTGGAGGACCACGGCCGTGGTGGTGGTGAGGACGTCCACTGCGGGGGTGCCGGTCGCCGGGACCGGGATCGCCGGGACGTCGGTGGTGAGGGGCACCACGTCCGTGGTGGCGGCCTCCGGGGGCCAGACCGTGCCGCCGAGGACGGTGGCCAGGCGTCCGACGAAGGAGCCGGCCAGTCGTTCGGCCTCGGCGACGGCGGTGGAGGCGCGGGCCTCGGTCCACCACACCGGCCCTTCCCCGACCGTGCCACCCAGCAGACGGGCGATCTCACCCGGGACCTGGACGAGGATGGGTGCCTCCACCGAGACCAGGGGGCGGCCGTCGGGGGCGCAGAGCTGGACGACGGCGCCGTCGGCGGTGGTGTTCACGCCGAGGTCGGGGCCGCCGGCGTAGAGGCCCGCGAGGAGGGTGGGCAGGTCCGGCATCTCGGGGGTGAGGGCGATGACGTCCTTGGTCACGGGGCCTCGTCGGTGAGGGCGGTCTGGATCAGCTGGTGGGGGCGGGCGCGGCGGACGAGGGTGCCTCGGCCGGGTGGCTGGTGGGTGGCGTACAGGCCGGGGAAGAGCTGGCCCTCGGTGCGCTCTCCGCTCATGAGGAGAGTGGTGGCGCCTGTCTCGCGCAGGGCGGTCAGCAGCGGCTCGTACAGGGCACGGGAGGCGCCGGCGGTCCGGCGGGCGAGGACGAAGTGCAGGCCGATGTCCTGGGCGGAGGAGAGGTACGGCAGGAAGGGCGTCAGCGGTTGCTGCCCGGCCGTGGTGAGGATGTCGTAGTCGTCGACGAGGATGACGATCCGCGGCCCGGTGAAGGCGGGCTCGGCGGTCAGCGGCGCATCCGGGTCGGCCGTCTCCGGCAGACGCTTTTTCAGCTCCGCGGCGATGCCGGTGGACAGGGCGGCGGCGAGCTTGGCGTTGTGGGCGTAGCCGCCGCGGTAGGGCTCGGGGATCGTGCCGCGCAGGCCGCGGCGCGGGTCGAAGACGCCGAAGACGAGTTCCTCGTCCCCGTAGCGCTCGACGAGCCGGGTGGCGATCAGCTTCAGCAGGTTGGTCTTGCCGCATTCGTTGTCGCCGAGGATCAGCAGGTGCTGGTCGGCGCCGAAGAGGTCGAGCATCACGGGCGAGAGGGTGTCCTGGTCGACGCCGACCGGTGTCCGCGTCGGCTCCGCTGCCGGGGTGGGGAGTTCGGTGACGGCGAGGCGGGTGGGCAGAACCCTTACGGGCGGGGCGAGTTCACCGTGCCAGGAGGCGCGGACGGTGCGGGTCGTACGCTCCAGGGCCGGGCCCAGATCGTCCGTCGCCGGGTGGTTGTCGATCCGGGGCAGGGCCACCTGCGCGAACAGCTTGCCGTCGGTCAGCGCTCGGCCGGGGGTGTCGGCGGTGAGGGTCTCGGAGAGCTTTCGGTCGACGGAGGAGTCGGCCGGGTCGTTCAGGCGCAGCTCGATGCGGGTGCCGAACATCGACTGGGTGGCGATGCGGACGTCGTTCCAGCGCAGCATGCCCGCCACGACGTGGACGCCGTAGCCGCCGCCGCGTCTGAGCAGGTCGGCCACCGCGTCGTCGAGATCGGCGAACTCCTCGCGCAGAGCGCCGAATCCGTCGATGAGCAGCACGATGTCGGTGGCGCCCAGGTCCGGGAGCTCGCCCTGGGCACGCAGCCGGCGCAGCTGGTCGACGGAGTCGATGCCCAGCTCGCGGTACGCCTCCTCGCGCCGGGCGAGCATGGCGCGCACCTCGGCGACGGTGCGGGCGGCGCGTTCGTGGTCGGCGCGGCCGGCGATGCCGCCGACGTGCGGCAGCCCGGCCAGCACGGACAGGCCGCCGCCGACCAGGTCGAGGCCGTACACGGCGACGTCGTACGGGGTGTGGGTGAGGGCCAGCGACAGGGCGAGGGTGCGCAACAGAGTGGTCTTGCCGGACTGCGGGCCGCCGATGACCGCCGCGTGTCCGCCGGCCGTGGTCAGGTCCAGCAGCCATGGCTGCTGCCTTTGCCGGGCCGGGTCGTCGAGAGTGCCGAGCGGGATGTGCAGCGGGCCTCGGCCGTGGGTGAGGCGGAGACCGTCCGTACCGGCCCGGAGGGGGCCCGCGGCTGTGTCCAGGGTGATGGCGTCGGGCAGCGGCGGCAGCCAGATCCGGTGTACCGGGGGTGCGGCGGTGGCGAGTTGGCCGACCATCACGGACATGACGCTCGGCCCGGTCTCGCGCTTGGTGGCGGCGGGCTCGGCCACCGCCTCGGTTTCGTCAGGGGTGTGGTACGTCGGATACGGCCGGGCGTGCGGGGTGTCGTCCCGCTCCTCGCGCGCAACGGGGCCGTGGTGGGCGCCGGAGACGTACCCGGCCTTGAACCGCTCGTACGTGGACGTGTCGACCTTGAGATAGCCGAAGCCGGGCAACGGCGGCAGATTGAAGGCGTCGGTGGTGTCCAGGACGGTGCGCGACTCGTCGGCGGAGAAGGTGCGCAGGCCGAGACGGTAGGACAAGTAGGTGTCCAGGCCCTTGAGTCTGCCGCCCTCGATGCGCTGGCTGGACAGCAGCAGATGGACGCCGATGGACCGGCCGATGCGGCCGATGGACAGGAACAGGTCGATGAAGTCCGGTTTGGCGGTGATGAGTTCGCCGAACTCGTCGATGACGACGAACAGATGCGGAAGGGGCTCGAGGTCGGGGCGGGTCGTGGCACGCAGCATGGAGTACTGGCCGATGTCGGCGATGTTCCCGGCGTCCTTGAGGACCTGCTGGCGGCGTTTGACCTCGCCGGCCAGGCTGGAGTGGACGCGTTCGACGAGCCCGGCCTGGTTCTCCAGGTTGGTGATCACCCCGGCCACGTGCGGGAGTTCGGCGAACGGGGCGAAGGTGGCACCGCCCTTGTAGTCGATCAGGACCAGTGCCAGGTCCTGTGGGGAGTGCGTGACCGCGAGTGCGAGGACGAGGGTGCGCAGCAGTTCGCTCTTGCCGGAGCCGGTGGCGCCCACGCACAGCCCGTGCGGGCCCATGCCGAGCTGAGAGGACTCCTTGAGGTCCAGCAGCACCGGTTCGTGGCGGTCGGTGAGTCCGATGGGGACGCGCAGGAAGTCGCGCTCACCGCGCGGGGCCCACAGCCGCGCCAGGTCGAGGGCGGCCGGGTCGTCGATCCCGAGCAGGGCGGGGAAGGCGACCGGGCCGGACACCGGCGTGCCCTCGGCCGCGGACTCCGCAGAGAGCCGAAGCGGGGCCAGCATACGGGCGATGCTCTCCGCGCCGGGGACGGTCACCGGATCGGAGATCCCGTGCGCCGTGGGCGCGTTCGGGGTGCGCAGGTCGTCGACGACGATCCGGTCGCCGTCGACGGTGATGCGCACACCGACCTGGTCGGGCTCGTGCACTTGCCGCTGAAGCAGGTGCAGCACCGTGACGCCCATGTCCGGCAGGCCGATCGCCGAGTCGGGACGCGGCAGTTCGGCCGCGGTGTCGCCGTAGGTGTCGCTGATCACGAGCATGCGCGACATCAGGCGCAGGGCATCCGTGCCCCGGCCGGACAGACCACGGCGCACCTCGGCCGCGTACCCGGCGCGCCGGCGCAGTTCGGGGGCGCACAGCCGGGACAGTCCGGCCGGGTCCGGTGCGATCCGGCGGGCGGCGACGGGACCGTCGTACACCTGGGTGTCGAGGACATGGGGCAGCCACTTCGCCCACGTCCACTCGGACTCGTCGGCCGTGGCGACAGCGACGGCGACGTCGTCCGGCGCGTGGGTCACGGCCGTGTGCAGCAGGAGTGCGCGGGCGACGCGGAGGACACCGTCGCGGTCGCCGACGACGCTGACGTTCCCGGCCCGGTCCAGCGGCACGGTGAGCGGGAAGTCGATGGCCGTGCTGAAACGGTTCCGCAGGGCGCGGGCCTCGTTGAGCATGAACGGATCCGGTGGGGTCAGCACCCCGCCCGTACTGTTCAGACCGATGGCCGGCTCCTGCGCCGGCATCTCCCCGGTGCCGGCCCGCACCCGCAGGAAGTCGGCATCCTGCCGTCGCCGCTCCCACAGCCGGGCGGGATCGCGTACCAGGTCGTACAGAGCCTCCGGCGGAGGATTGAGCAGCTTCGACCGTTGCCTGCGTTCCCGTTCGACCGCGCCCAGTTCCTCGCGCTGCTCCTCCAGATACTCCAGATATCGCTCCCGCTGGACGCGCCGCGTGCGCTGGGCCCTGCCCCGCTGGGACAGGAACAGCGCCACCGCGCCGAGGAGCGCCACGACGAGCACGACCGCGCCGATCGCGGCGAAACGGCTGTTGCGGACGACCGTCATCAGCACGACCGAGCTGAGGACGCCGGCCATGGGCAGCAGCGCGGTCGCCGCGTTGCCGATCTTGCCCTCGGGCAGGTTCGGGGGCGCCTCGATGGTGCGCGGCTCGGCCGGGACGAGCGGGCGGGTGGATCGTGCGGGCCGATGGACGATCTGCCGGGTCACCGGACGCGAACCGCCGACTGCATCACTTCGGCCGCCAGACGGACGGCCGCATCGCGGGTGGCTCGGCCCAGCATGGCGGTGTGGATGGGGCCTCCTTGGGCGAGATGACGGTCGTAGGGCAGCGGGACCACGGGCACGCCGGGCTCACGGAGGTGGGCGGCGGCCGTCTTCGCGTCCAGCGTGGTGTCGGGCGAGGCGGCGCTGAGCGCCACGACCGTGGAGGCCAGGGCGGAATGCGGCAACCGGCCGAGCCAGTCGAGAACTTGCCGGGTGCCGTGCACACCCTCCGCGGTCATGGGCGCCACCACGACCCGCGCGTGGGCGGTGTCCATCGCGGTGCGGGCCACCTCGCCGGGCAGCGTCTCGCAGTCCACGACCGTCACCGAGAAATAGCGCCGGAGCGCCGTCGTCACCGTCAAGTAGGTACGCGTGTCCAGCGGAGCGCCCACCCTGCCCTGGCCTGCGGGCAGCAGCCAGCCGCCGTCGGTCACAGGTACCAAGTAGCCGGTGACATCAGTCAGTTGCATGGTGGGGGTGAGGATCCGGGCGAGGTCGGCGCAGGACCAGCGCACGGTGTTCGCGCCCATCCGCACCGGCAGGGTGCCCAGGGCGGCGTCCGCCTCCAGGGTGAGCACCGGGTCGTGCCGGTAATGGTTGAACGTGCGGCCCAACAGGGCGGACACCGTGGACTTGCCGACCCCGCCGCGGATCGAGGTCACCGCGATCACCCGGCCGGTCGTGACCGGTTGCTGGAGCTCTTGGGCGAAGCGGGTCTGTTCGACGACGTCCTGGCCGGCGGCGGCGGTCAGCCGGCGCAGCGTGCGCCCGGTGCGTCGGCTGAGGGAATCGCCGTGCCGGGGGCTGCCGAGGGCGATGGCGAGGCGAGGGTCGACAGTGGGGAGGGATTCGGGGGGCGGAGCGGACACGGCCGGGCTGTGCATCTGGCGCGGTACCGGACGGGCGGTGGGGGACGGCTCGGGAACCGGGACCGCTTCTGCTTCCGCTCGTGAGGGCGAAGACGCTCGTGCGGGCGACGGCGGGAGTGCGTCGGGCTCGGCTGCGGAAGACCGGATCGACGTGTGACCGGGGTCGTCGTCGGCGGCCAGCTCGCGCAGCAGGTCGCGCTGCCAGTCTCCTCCTCCGGTCATGCCGATCCCCACGTTCCCGCGCCTACGCGAAGGTGCCCAGCAGTCGCCCGTACACCCCGAACACGCCGATGACGAGCGGAAGCATGGCGATCACGGACACCGACTCCAGGACATCGCCGACCCGCCGCAGTCTCACCCGCACATGCTCGGCGGGCTCCACGCTCAGCACCACGAGGGGGACGACCGCGAGCAGGGCGACTGCGACGACGGGCCCGGCCGCCGCGGTCCGTTCCAGCCACACCACGACGAGCCGCACCGCGACGACGGACGCGGCGACGAGCAGCACCACGATCTCGGCGGTGAGCGGAAACGCTCGCGCCCGCAGCCCGAGCGCCACCATGACGACGACACCGAGCAGCACCGTCCACACCGACACCGAGCGCAGCACCAGAATCCCGGCGGCGGCCGCGGAACCGGCCAGCACGGCGGTCGCGATCGCCAGCCCGCGATGGGTGGCCGCCAGGGCGGTGGCCACCTGGTACCGGCTCACCGACGCTCCGCCCGATCGGCGGTCGTCCAGTCCGGACAGCCCCGATGCCATCAGCGCGAGCCGCGGCAGCACACCCAGCGCGACGACGCAGACGACGGCGAGCAGCGCGCCGACCCGGGCCTGCCCGGTCGGGCTCCCGGCCCCGCCCTGAAGGGCGACGGCCGATTCCCACAACACCAGGCATCCGCCGACCGCGCCGGCCCCGATCAGCGCCCCGCGTCCCAGCGGCGTGCACCATCCGGCGAGCAACAACGCGACGGTGGCGGACACCGCGAGCCCCGCCAGCCGCAGCGCGCCGGACCAGTCGTAGGCGTCGGCGCAGGTCCAGGAACCGAGAACGGCCGTCGCACCGGCGGTGACGATCAACGTGGTGGCAAGCCCCGGCCGCCGCGCGCGCCCGCACAGCACCCCGCCGAGCGCACCCACGCCGGCGACGGCGAGCAGCCCGGCACCGACCGCCGACGGATCGAACTCGCGGCGCGCCACGATCCCGGCGGTCACCGCCCAGAACACCGTGGCGAGCCCGGCGACGATCCTGCGCACCGCGGGTCGCCACCGCCACGCCCGTACGTCGAGATCGTCGGCGACCTCGTCGCTCACGTCATGCACGACCGGGGCCGACGGGGCGTCCTCCACGCGTACCAGCCGCAGCACGGCCCCGTCCGGCACGCCCGCCGACTCCAACGAAGCGTCGTGCGCCAGCGCGGAACCGTCCGCGGTGAGCAGATGCCGCATCTCGGGGCGCGAGCCCACGCGGTCGTCCAACAGCCGCATGATCTCGGGCAGAAGAACCCCGACCGGCTCCTGTGAGGGCAGCACGAGGTCGACCCGGCGCCGCTCGCCCACCAAGGTGACCCGGCTGAGCACCGTACGGTTGCCGGTCGCCGAGCGGCTCAAAGTCCCCGTGGGTATCACGCGTTCGAACCTATCACCGGGTGGAAGAGGCCACGGAGGGCGAGGACGAGGGCGATCCGGACGGCTGCGGCGACGGCGATCCGGAGGGCCGGGACGACGGTACGGACGCTCCGTACGGGCTCTTCCCGATGACCCGATGCGACACGAACGACCACCCCACACACCCCGCGCACACCACCGCCGCGATCACCACACCGGCGAGCACCTTCCCCAACCGCTCGTCGAGCGAGCGTCGTTGACGCTGCGCACCGAACAGCAGAGCGTCCCGCAACCGGCGGCGGCGTACCGATACCGACTCCAGCAGCTGGTCGTCGTAGTCCTGGGCTGTCACGGTTTTCGGTCACCTGTCCTTGCAGAGAATTCAGCATCCGAGTCCATGCCGGCGTCAGGTCGGGAACTCGCCGAGCCAGCTGTGCTCGACGAGGTGCTCGGGGAGGTAGTCCGACTCCACGCCGAGGGCGACCTTCCCGTCGAAGGCCCAGCAGGCCATCGCCAGCGGGCCCAGCGCGATGCTGCCGTCGATGTCCGCGGCCCGTTCCTCGGTCAGGGTCCAGTACGCCTGGTGCAGCTTCAGTGCCTCGATCAGGCCCGCGGCGAAGCCGTCCCAGTCGTTCGAGATCAGGCGGGAGAAGAGGTGGATCGGCGGATACAGGACGCCGTCGAGCAGGTCGCGGGGGGTGACACGGGCCACGTTGGGATGCGACATCTGGAGTGTGGTGGTGAGCTTCTCGACCAGCCCGGGCTGCCGAAGCCAGTACGTCTGGAGTGTGTCGACCCAGTGGTAGATGTACTCGTCGTACTGCCCCTCCGGCGACCGCAGGCGCTCCAGCGGGATCTCGCACAGCTGTGTCATGCGCCGGGGTTCGCGGCAGACGACCGCCAGCCAGAAGGCGGTGAGCCAGTTACCGGCGTCGGCGGTCGGAAGCGGGCCGATGGCCGGAAGGCTGCGCACCTTGCCGTTGATACGGCACTCGACGGACCCCTCGCTCGTGCCGGTCACGGCAAACAGTGCGGAGCCCAACTGCATTGCGGTGACTGTGGCTTCCCAGGTCTCGGCCTTGGCTGCTCGCGGGTCGTTCACACAGTGAGCACGCAACGCCATGACGGCGGTGCTGAAGGCGAAGTCGATCCCGCTCGCGGACTCCTCCAGCCGGTTGATTCGCCTGGCCACCCGCTCGCTGAGCCGATCTGCGTCGACTTCCACGGGGAGTCCGTGCCGGGGAAACTGTACGGTCATGGAAGAGTCCCTCTAGTAATGTCGAACCGTCGATATCGGTAACCAGTGTACGTTCCGGCGTTTCTCTCACCCTTGACGACGACGTACTCCAGCCGATTCTGGGCGAGCGCCTTTTCCAGGTCGTCGACGAGATCGTATTCGCCTCGTCTTTCCATGGCGATCAGGATGTCGTCGAAATACTCCCTGCTGCCCTGGGAGACCTGCTTACCGCCTGGAAGGGTTCGTCGGCCCAGCTCGGTACCGGGGCTGCTCTTGGCCTCGATCACTACTATTCGACCGTCCTCATGCTTCCATACCTGGTCGAACTGGTCGTTGCCGTTCTTCGGTCCCAGCAACGTCTGCTTCTCGAAGTCCGGGTAATTCTCGGCTATGTAGTGGTATTCGGCGACCGTCTCGCCGAACGTCTCGGTGGCCTCTCCCATCGCCGTATGCGATTCCTTGTACGCCCCCTTGGCCTCCCCCCACTGCGCGGCCGTGTCGACGGTCCCGTGAAGCTCGTGGGCCTTGCCCGTTTCCGCCTTCCAGTCCGCGACGAGGTTGTCGTACTGAACAGCGGCATGACGATTCCACGTTGAGTCCTGGAGAACCCGGAGCCTGTCCGGACTCGTCACGGTGTCCGCGCCCACGCGGATGTAGTCGGCGTCGTAGTAATGAGGCGTGGGAGGTTCGGGAACGTCCTTGACGCGAACCCACGGACCGTTCTCCGACAACCGCGTGAGCTGGGGCGGCGTGTACCCGCTCTCGTCGTGGAGCGCCAGGTCCAGGCGCGTGCCGTTCTTCCGGTAGTGCTGCCTGAGGTACCCGGGCTCGTGGTTGGCCCGGTAGACCTGGATCTCCTCGATCTGCTCCCGCGTGAGCGTTCCGCGGGGTCCGTACGGGTTGACCCCGTCCCGCATGAAGTCGGGGCGCGGGACCTGCGCGTGCCGACCGGGGAGGCCGCCGTCCGGGCCGGTCGCACCGCTCGGACCGCTGCCGCCGGAGCCGGACCTGACATGACCGTCGCCGACCGTCCCGGCGCCGCCCGGACCGGACGGCTCGGAACCGGCGGCGTGGGTACTCCCGGACCCACCGGACGCCTCCCCCGATGCCCGCGACACCGCGCCGGCATCGGCGAACTCCCGTTCCCTCGCCGGTGCGGTCCCTTCGGCGAGGGAGTGCTCCTGCCTCGGCGCCTCGCCGACCAGGTCGCCGTGTTTGTCGTAGGCGATGAACTTGCCGTCCTCGATGACGAGTCGGGAACCGTCGGAGAGTTCGAGGACGCTGTGCGGGGCGCGCAGGTCGGGGACGTTGTGCACGCCGCGCAGGTTCTCCGTCACCTGGGCGATGGTGGGTATGGCGTGTCCTGTCGCCTTGACCGTGGCGCTGATCGGGTCGATCGCGTCGCCGACCTTCGCGATCGTGGCGGCGACCTTGGCGGCGGCGCCGGCCTTGCCCGCAGATGCGATCTTGAGCGGGCCGGCGCCCAAGGTGAGGCCGTTGAAGACGACAGTGGCGGCCGCGCGGGCCGGGTTTTCCTTCCACATGTCCCAGGCGACGAAGGACTTGCCGAACTCCTTGGCGTACGCCTTGCTTTCCTGGGCGAAGTCGGTCGCGAAGACGCCGGTGGGCTTCTGGCCGCCGGACTCCATGAGATAGGTCTCGGCCCCGACGATCGCCCGCACCACGCCTTCCCATGCCTGTCCCGCCTTGTCCGAGCCGTGGACGCCGACCAGGGTCGCGAGGCCGTCGACGGTGCCCCAGACGTTGTCGACGATGAACCCGTCCCAGACGAAGCTCTTGGTGTAGTAGCCGAGGTCGTTCAGGTCCCACCAGTCGTGGGACTGGGTGACCGGCGTACCCCAGGGGAGTTCCTCGGCCTGGTCCAGTACCTCGGCGCTGTAACCGTAGAGTTCCGTACCGCGCGGCCTGAACTGCTTGGCGCCGGTGCTCATCACGTACTGGGTGCCGCCCACCAGTGCGGTGATCTTGTTGTTGCAGGCGATCTCGGCGGCCGTGAACGCGGCCTGCGCCACGTTCACGTCATGCATCAGCCCTTGGTGCTCCCTGACCTTGTCCGCGTCGTCGGTCCAGTTCTCGTCGAACTCCCCGCCGGGCGTCCTGAGCCCCGCCACGAACGCGGTCGCCGTGCTGTGCAGATGCTCCAACCGCGCGATGATCGGCGCGACTTCGGTCGCGTACGTCGACAAGGCGTCCGCGACCGTGGCGACCTTGTCCGCGAAGGCGTCGGCGCCATCACGTGCCGGCGCGGTGGAAGCGAACAGCGTCTCCGCCTCCGGTGCCTCGTAGAAGGCCGACAGCCCCTGGAACCGGCGGTGGGCCTCCGCGCCGGCCTGGCGGACGCCGTCCGCGTCGACCCGCAGCGCGCCGGTGTGCTGCTCCAACTGGCCGAGATCGCCGGTGAACAGCGGAATGGACTCCGGCTGAATCACAGACGGCCCGCCTTCCAGCCGGCCGGCATGTCCGGCATGACGACCCCGGACGCCCGCCGCTGCACCTCGGCCGCCATCTCCAGGTCGCCCTCCCGGTACGCGACGGTGGCCTCCACCGCGCCGTTGACCGTCTTGCCGACGCGTGTGCCGACGAACCGCAACTCGTCGGCCGTGCCCTCGATGAACTCCGCGAGGGCGGCGGCCACCAGGCCGGTCTGCCCCTTGTGCTCCCCGGTCGCCCCGCCGGGCGCGAGCGTCCCGGCCGCGCCGGCCGCGCCCTCCACGTCCTTGGCGTACGCCTGGACGATGTCGTCCAGGACTCTCATGACCTCCGCGACGTTCGAGACCACACTTCCGACCCCGGACGGAGATATGTCCCACCTCGGCATGCGTCAGCCCCCGCTTCCCTCTCCCCGTTGCTCCTGCTGTTGCCGCCCGCCGGGTGTCAGCCGATGTTGTCGACGGCCGCCTTCGCCCTGGCCAGGGTCGACTGCGCGGTCCCGTCGTTCTGTTCCATCGTCGTGCGCACCAGCCGGATGATCTCGCGGACCTCGCCGGCGGCGCGGTGCCAGCGCATCTCCTTGCCGTGGTACTCGTCGGCGACGCCGTCCGCGGCGAAGTCGGCCATCGCGGCCTTCACCGCGCGCTCACGGTCGGTCAGCACGCGCTCCAACTGGCCGATGACGCTTTGCAGGCTGATCTGGACTTCGCCGGAGGCGCCGGTGTCGTAGGAACGGCGGTCCTGGTTCTGAGGCATGGTCAAGTTCCCCTGGAAGGACGATGAAGGTGATTCGGGCGGACGAGCGGGTGCGCGCTCGTGCGGTCAGCGTGCTCCGAAGCGGGCCGCGTCGAAGTTGGCGGCACCCATGTTCTGGGTGGCGTTGTCCTCCAACTCCACGTCACCGGTGCCGAATGCGGAGTCCATGCCCGACTGGCCGCCCAGGATCGCGCTCAGTGAACCGTTCAACGCGTCCGTGATCTCATCGGCGTGGATCTTGAAGGTGTCGAACGCGGCCTTGCCCGCCCCGTTGAACTTCCCCTCCAGCGGCTCCGCCGCCTGGATCAGCCACGTGATCAGTGTGCCCAGGTCCTCACCGGACCCGGCGGTGCTCTTTCCCAGATCCGACAGGGTCGTCGACCCCACGTCGAACTTCATTCACCCACCCCCGTAAGTGTGTTGAGTCCTGCGGTTCGCTCGATCGCCACGGTGCCCTCGCGTGTCACACGCGACGTGCAGAACATCGAACATGCTCTCGCATCATGTGTTGCAGGCGCAACGCGGGGAGGGGCCCTCGGGCGTGATCCTGCTCATGTACGGTCGCGATTGCGCTTCCTCTGCGCGCCGTCGCCGGCGATCCGGCCCGACGCATCCGGTGGCGCACGTACGCCGTATCGACGCAGACGTCATCGGTGTCGAGCAACTCACCTGCGAACAGTGGAGAGTTGCACCGTGCAGATGCAATGCCGACGCAGCCCGGCAGCGAGAGGTCTTCGTGCACAGAAACCCGGCGTTCATCGACATTCGGGTGCGGCCGTGGCCAGGTGGCTGAGCAGGACGGTCTCGATCTCCGTGGCGTCACGCGTCGCCGGGAGGGGACCAGGGCGTCTCGTCCCCGTTCTCCATGACGAAGCTGCTCAGGAAACGCACAGTGTCCGGGGAGGGCGCGTACGAGTCACGCAGCCACCGGGCGAACAGGGCCGCCGTGTGTGCGGTCACGTCGACGAGGCTGACGTGGGCGTAGTCCGGGGCGGGCATGGCGGCCTTCCCCGCGACGAAGACGTCCGGCGACACCTCGAGCTCGAAGTCCAGGACGACGACGGGTACATCGCGCAGCGCGGAGGTGTTGATCTCCAGGAAGGCGTCGGGAAAGTCCCGCGTCAGCGCATCCCCAAAGCTCTCGGTACTGGCCTGCCACGCGGTCGGGTCGTCCGGGGGGGCGAAGACGAAGTTCGACCGCAGGGTGTGCTCGATCACCACAGAAGTATCCGGCCCGGTTCAACACCGATCGACCTCGGCCCAGACGGTCTTGACGAGTTGGGTGCGTTGCTCGCAGCCCCAGCGGGTGGCGAAGGCGTCGACGAGGAGCAGACCGCGGCCGGTTGTCGCGGTGTCGGGTGGCGCAAGCGGGGCATCGGGCGACGGCGGAAGTCGGTCCGGGCGGGTGTCGCTCACCTCTACACGGGCGTGGGCCGCGGTGAGGGAGAGGCGTAATTCGAAGTCGCGACCGGGGGTACGGCCATGGGTGGCGGCGTTCGCGGCGAGTTCAGCGGTGACGGCGACGGCGGCTCGGGTGACCGGGGAGGTGTGGGGAAGGCCCCAGTCCTCCAACTGCTGTTCCACGAGCAGGCGAGCCAGGCGCGCACCTCGGCGGGTGGAGTTGAGCGCCTGCCGTGGTTACACGATTGCAGGGCGTCTACGCTCTGGCACTGACCGACGCACTGTCGCTGAAGGAGTCGTTGGGCATGATGTGGGCGATAGCAGAGGACTACGGAAGCCGTGACTGAGCACACCGTCCCGGACAATGCCGCGCCGCTCGCTTGGCGCAAGTCGTCCTACAGCGGTCCTGAGGGCGGGAGTTGTGTGGAGGTGCTCGACGGTTACCCCGCCGGTGTTCCCGTCCGGGACTCCAAGTCGCCTCAAAGCCCTGCCTTGGTCTTCTCCTCGGGCGGCTGGGCGTTGTTCGTCGCTGCGGTGAAGGGGTGGGACGTTCGGGCGTGACGCAGGTGCGGTACGACCAGCGGGTTCGGGTGTTCGTCGAGGTGTGTGGTGGGGAGCATGACTGGGGGGAGGCCGAGCGGGTTTTTGGGCGGCTTGGTTGGCCCGTGCGGGGCGCTCATGCCGCGGGGGAAGGGCCGTTGGGGGCTGCTGTGGAGGGTGATCCTGACAGCCGGGTGTACGAGATAGAGGTTCGGCTCTTTGGTGTGGCCAAGGAGTGTGATCGGGGTGCCGCCGATCGGGTGCGGAAGGCGTTGCGTGGGGCTCGGCTGGAGGGGTATGTCCGGAGAGCTGAACACCTCGCCAGAGATCGGGAGTTGTATCCGTACTGGAGGGTCGTCCGGGTGTCCGGGGCGCGTCGTCGGCTCGCTCGTGTCGGGATGGTGTTGGGGCGGCACGACGTCGGGGTGTTCGTTTCCGGCGGGCCTCGGCAGGCGTTGCGGCTCGCGCGGGTGGGTGGGGCCGGGGGTCGGGAGCATGCGGTCAGGCCGTTGGACGGGCGGTGGCGTGAGGCTGCGCCGTATCAGGGGGAGGAGCAGGTCGAGGGGCGGGTGATCCGGCTGGTGCTGTGGGCCGTCCTCGCGGCCGGGGCCGTTGCTCTGGCGTTCGCCGCGCGGCCCTCCGCCTGGTGGTTCTTGATACCCCTTGCCCTCGTCGGCGCGGCCGGGGCCGTACGGACCGGGTGGCACCTAGGAGGGGCGGACCGGCGGTTCGTCGGGGTCGGGGCCGCTGTGCTGTGCCTGGTGGCGTTCGCCGGGCTGGGGGCGGGGCTGCTCGGCGAGGCGTGGAGCCCCGGGCAGACCCTCATGACCGCCGCCGTGTGTGCCGTCCTCGCCGGGCTCTGGCTGCTCGTGCGGCAGTGGACCTGGGGGGAGTGGGTCGCCTGGGCGGTGCCGCTGGTGGTGACACTGGCCGTGTCCGCGTTCGTCGCCGCGGGATCCGTCCTGCACGCCCTGTACGCCCACGGCCTCGGGCTCACCCCGGACGACCTCGGTGTCCCGCCCGTCTGGCAGGCCGTGGCCGCGGTGAAACTCCTGGTGATGCTGAGCCTGGTCATGGTGGTCCCCGCCTGGTGGGGGTTCGCCAAACACCGGCACCACCGGTACGCCACCCCGGGCGACGGCACCAACGTCCTCCTGAACATCGCGCTCTTCCTCGCGATGCTCCTCGGGGCGGGGATCCAGGCGTGGAACTCCGCCGAGACGGCCGTGAACCGGACTGTCGCGGCCGCCGAACGCGGTGACGATCCGCCGTCGTACTTCGGTGTCGCGCCGGAGTGGACGTGTGTCCGGCCCGTCGTCCCCGACGGCGACCTGTCGGGGGCGGGGCCACGGCTGCGGCCAGCAGCGACCTATCTGCTGTTCGGTGTATCCGGGGAGACCGCCGTCCTGTGGGACCCCGTGGCCGGGAAGCCACTGAAGGTGCCGGCCGCGCAGGTGTGGTTGTCGCCCGCCAAGTCGGGTAAGTCGACATGCTCCAAAGTGAGTTAGCGCCGGGCCCACACGAAATTCGCGTGCGGGCGTTCGATGCCCTGCGTTACGGTCCTGGTGTTTTCCAAGGGGGACCAAGTGGCAAAGCTGAACCAGATCATCGCCGTTGAGAAGGGCGTCAAGAGCAAGTCGCTCCAGGACGTCACCGCCGCGCACCACAAGGTGCAGAAGCCCGCGCTGCTCGCCGGGATCTCGCGCACCTATCAGCCCAAGGACGAGGAGGGCGAGCAACTGCCGCCCGAGTCCACGCGCGTGCAGGTGCAGGCCGAGGACGTGCTGCGGGAGATGTCCGCCTCGCTCACCCGGCTGTTCGACGTGACCGCGACCAAGGACTGGGCCAACCGCACGGCCTGCGCGGACGTCACCGTCGACGGGCGGACGATCCTCACCGAGGTCCCGGTCGCCTATCTGCTCTTCCTGGAGAAGCAACTCACCGAGCTGCACGCCTTCGTGAAGAAGCTGCCCACGCTCGACGCCGCCGAGTCCTGGTCCCTCGACCCGTCCACGGACTGGTGGAAGACGGACGCGGTCCGCACGATCCGCACCAAGAAGGTGCCGCGTAACCACGTCAAGGCCGAGGCCACCGAGAAGCACCCAGCGCAGGTCGAGGTGTACTACGAGGACGTGCCGATCGGGTACTGGACGACCGTCAAGTTCTCCGGGGCGCTTCCGGCGCGGCGGGTGAACGAGCTGGTGGAGCGGGTCGAGAAGCTTCAGCAGGCGGTCAAGTTCGCCCGCGAGGAGGCCAACGGCGCCGAGGTCACCGACCGTCGGGCCGGGGAAGCGGTGTTCGGCTACCTGTTCGGCTGACGCCGGGCGCGGTGGCCCATATGATCGCCCCCGCGTGCGAGCGCGGGGGTGCGCAACAGCGGGGGCCGGACTGAGGACCGGTCCTCGCGACGGGCGCAAGCTGAAACTGACGTTCAGCCTGAAAGGCGCGGAGCCGCAGAAGGATCCGCGCCGTCAATCTCAGACTCTCGCTCAAGCTTCAGCATCGCCGCCGATCGCCGGTGCGACCGGGGACGGACGAACGCCGTCGGATGCGAGTTCGACTCTCGCCTGCACCTCTGCACGGTGCGGTAGTTCAAAGGAAGAACACGACGGCCTGATGACTGATCCGTCCTCTTAAACGCCGCCGGCGTGCGCCATTGGGTGGCATCCCCAGGGGCCCGGGAGCTGGATACGACTCCCGGGCTCCGTCACGTCCGGGTGCGGCGCCGGGTCCGCTCTCAGCGGTCAGCGGTTAGCAGTTAGCGGTTCAGCGAGCGCTCCGCCACCCGAGCCAAGTGCTCCGTGAACACCCTCTCCGGCTCCGGCGTCAGCGTGCGGAGGGCCACCAGGGCCGTGATCGCCGTGTCGCAGAGTTCGGACTGGACGTCGTCCCAGGTGTGGGTCGTGCCCTTGCGGGGGTTCTGGCCGGTGGCGCCGATGACCGCCTGGGCGACCTCGCCGACCTCCTCCGAGAGTTTCAGTACGCGCAGCAGTAGGCCCTCGCGGCCGGAGATCGGCTGGTCGGACTCCAGCCAGGTCCACAGGGCGTCGATGGTCGGCCAGAGGGCCTCAGGCGTGGGGGTGGTGGCGGTCATGGGGGCAGCCTGCCATGACCGGCTGACACCCCCTTACCCTTCCTCGCCCCCACCTTCAGTCACCCCCTCACCCTTCCTCACCCTTCCTCGCCCGCCCGCCCACCTCAGTCGAACAACGCCTCCTGCTCCCCCTCCTCCCGCTTCCGCAGGCGCCGGTTGCGCATGCCCACCACCGCTGCCGTGACCGCCGCCGTCACGCCGAGGGCGGTCGGGACCATCCAGTTCTGGTTGACCGTGTGGCCGAGGGCGTGGTCGAGGGAGAGGCGGCCCGGGCCCGTGATGGCGAGGCCGGCGGCGGTCAGGCCCAGGGTGGCGGCGTACTCGTAGCCGCCGCCCTGGTTGAAGAAGCCGTTGGGGGCGTGGACCGCGGAGGCGCCCGCCATCGCGCCGGCCGCCGCCGCGCCCGCCGCAGGGGTCGCCAGGCCCAGCGCCAACAGCACGCCGCCGCCCGCCTCCGCGAGGCCCGCCGCGGTGGCGCTGGCCTTGCCGGGGGCGTAGCCGACGGACTCCATGAACTGGCCGGTCCCCTCAAGCCCGTGTCCGCCGAACCAGCCGAACAGCTTCTGTGTGCCGTGCGCGGCCAGTACGCCCCCGGCGCCCAGCCGGAGCAGCAGCAGGCCCAGATCACGTCGGTCGTAACAGGTCACGGTGACTCCCTGGCAGAGGTACGGACCCCCCACGTGTCCCCACCGTCCCACTCCCCGCACCGGACCAGCCCCTTCTGGACGCCGTTCGGGTGGCGGGCGCCGGGGCGCGGTGTGACGCTGGCCCGTATGACGATCCAGACCGGAAAACTCACCGACCCGGCCGTCCGGGCCTTCGTCAGTGCCGTCAACGCCCATGACGAGAACGGCTTCAGAGAGCTGCTGACCCCGGACGCGACCATGTCGGACGACGGTTCCGACCGTGACCTCACCCAGTGGATCGACCGGGAGATCTTCGCCTCCCGGGGCCACATGGACGTCGTCAAGGAGTCCAACGCCGGCCGCGACCTGGTCGTGGACTACCGCAACGACACCTGGGGCGAGATGCGGACCCGGTGGCACTTCGACATCACGGACGACGGGCACATCTCCCGGTTCGAGACCGGGCAGGCGTAGTCACGGTCAATACTGGTGGTGCGCCGTGCCATGCTCCGCGTACGGCTGCCGCCCCTGCTCGGTCAGGGTGATCCGGCCCGCCTCGATGGTGGCCAGCCGCGGGGCCCGCCGGGCGATCGACGAGTCGTGCGTGACCATGACGAACGTCAGCCGGTACTCGTGCCACAGGCCCTCCAGCAGGCCCATGATGTCGTCCCGCGTGCCCTCGTCGAGGTTGCCGGTGGGCTCGTCGGCGAGGAGCACCTTCGGCTTCTTCACCAGCGCGCGGGCGATCGCGACGCGCTGCTGCTGGCCGCCGGAGAGTTCGGACGGGGCGTGTCCCAGACGCTCGCCCAGGCCCACCGAACGCAGCGCCTCCGCCGCCCGCTCGCGCCGTTCCGCGGGCTTCACACCGAGCGGGACGAGGGCGGTCTCGACGTTCTCCTGCGCGGTGAGCGTCGGGATGAGGTTGAACGACTGGAAGATGATGCCGATCTTCTCGGCGCGCAGCCGGGTCAGCTTCGCCTCGCCGATCCGGGCCAGATCGACTCCGTCCAGCTCGACGCTGCCCTCGGTGGGGCGGTCCAGGCCGCCGATCATCTGGAGCAGGGTCGACTTGCCGCCGCCGGTGGGGCCCTGGATGACGAGCTGGTCACCGTCCTCGATGGTCAGGTCGACGCCGCGCAGCGCCTCGACGGTCTCCTTGCCGCGCGTGTAGCGCTTGGTGACGCCGGTCAGTCTGTACATAGGGGACTCCGTGGAGAGTGGAGAGGTGGGGTAAAAGACGCGGGGCAAGTGGAGTGCTACGACACGCTGCGCAGCGCGTCCGCCGGGCGCATCCGGGACGCCCGCCAGCCGCCCATCGCACCGGCGATCAGACCGCCGGCCACCGCGAGGCCGACCGCGAGGGCGATGGTGGTGACGGAGACCGGCGCGGAGAGGGCGATCTCCATGGCGCCGGACGTCGACTGACCGCCGCCGCCCGGACCGCCGCCCCCGCCGGGGCCACCGCCCATACCGCCCCCGCCACCGGTGTTGCCGAGCTGGGCCGTGAGGGTGGGGCTGATCGCGGTCACCGTGTAGGCGGCCGCCAGGCCGAGGGCGATGCCGAGGGCGCCGCCGAGCAGGCCGTTGACCATGGACTCGCCGACGACCTGCCGGGTCACCCGGCGGCTCGGCCAGCCCAGCGCCTTCAGCGTGCCGAACTCGCGCACCCGGCGGGACACCGCGGAGGAGGTGAGCAGCGCGGCCACCAGGAACGCGGCGGCGAGCACGGCGATCGACAGCCACTTGCCGACGCTGGTGGCGAGGTTCGAGGCGGTGGACAGGGAGCCGGAGACGGTCTCGGCGAGGTCGGCGGAGGTCGTCACCGTCGTACCGGAGATGTTCTTCTGGATGGTCGCCTTGACGGTGTCGATCTGCTGGGAGTCGGTCGCCTTGACGTAGATCGTGGTGACCTTGTTCTTGGCGTCGGCGAGGGTCTGCGCCTGCTTCAGCGGCAGGTAGACGTCGGTGGTGGACTCGCTGCTGTCGGGCGTCGCGATGCCGATGACCTTGTACGTGGTGCCGGAGATCTTCAGCTTCGAACCGACCTTGTACTCGTTCTCCTTGGCGTACGACTTGGAGACGACCGCGACCTTCGCGTTGGTCTGCGCGGAGGTGAAGGTCTTGCCGGAGGTGATCTTCGAGCCGGCCAGCGGGCCGAGGTCCTGGTCGGTGACGTCGACGCCGGCGACGGAGTACGAGTTCACGTCGAAGGAGGCGCCGCCGCCCTGCACCTGCGGGGGTGCGGAGGAGCCGCCTCCGCCGGGGCCGCCGTTTCCGCTGCTGCCGCTGCCGCTGGTCGAGCTTTCCGCGCGGCCCTGGGTGAAGGAGCCGTCGACCTTGGTGACGTTGAGGGTGAGGGCGCCGACCGCGTTCGCCACGCCCTGCTGCTCGGCGACCTGCGTCACCAGCGAGGACTTGAGGGTCTGGCCGCCCTGGGTCATCACCCGGTCGGAACTCTGCTCGGTGTCGTCGTCCTCCGCGGAGGCGTCGAACTCGAACCTCGGGCCGCCGGAGCTGTCGCCCGTGGGGGCCGTGCGGGCCTTGGTCACGGTCATGTCGGTGCCGAGGCCGTACAGCGACTGGAGGACCTTGTCCTGCGCCTGTGTCATACCGGCCGACACCGAGTTGACGGTGATGACCAGGGCGATACCGAGCGCCAGACCCAGTGCGATGACCAGGGCCGCCTTCTTGCGCCGGCCCAGCTCGCGCTTGAGATAGATGCCAAACATCCCGTTCCTCGAAGGTTCTTGGCGCCCGCTGTGGGCGCGGCCCAAAACTAGGGACGAACCTTTGAGGAGGACTGGGTAAGGGATGTGTGCGAACTGAGAATGTGAACGTCACCGTGGTGACGTGCCGGTGTGTGCGGCAGCCGTCCCACGGTCCCGGTGCGTACCCCCCGGTTCCTTGCGGTCCCGGCGAGGTCCACCCCCACCCGGTGCCGTGGGACGGCTGCCCCTCCCCCCTCGGTGTGGTCCGGTGGCCCGGTGGTCCGTTCAGCGGGGCTGAGCGGGCGCTTCCACTCCAAGTGTGAAGTTCTTGTGGAGAGAGTTGAGCATAAGTCCGCTACCGGCTGCAATGGTGCGGATGGGAAAATTCCGGTTGTGCAGGTTGAGCAGTTGACGACCTGTGGGCGCGGGACGGGTCCGGTTCAGCCCCGGCCGACGTACGGCATCCCCGTCGCCAGCACCGTCGCGAACTGCACGTTCGCCTCCAACGGCAGCTCCGCCATGTGCCGTACCGTGCGCGCCACATCGGCGACGTCCATCACCGGCTCCGGTGCGATCTCGCCGTTGGCCTGGAGCGCGCCGGTCCGCATCCCGGCCGTCATCCCGGTGGCCGCGTTGCCGATGTCGATCTGCCCGACCGCGATGCCGTACGCCCGCCCGTCCAGGGAGAGGGCCTTGGTGAGGCCGGTCAGGGCGTGCTTGGTCGCGGTGTACGGCGCCGAGTGCGGGCGGGGGGTGTGGGCGGAGACGGAGCCGTTGTTGATGATGCGTCCGCCGCGCGGATCCTGCTCCTTCATCTGCCGGAACGCCGCCTGCGCGCACAGGAACGCCCCGTTGAGGTTGGTGTCCACCACGTGCCGCCAGGCGTCGTAGGGGAGTTCCTCGAAGGGCACGCCGCCGGGGCCGAACGTCCCGGCGTTGTTGAACAGCAGGTCCAGCCGCCCGAACCGGTCGCGTACGGCGGTGAAGAGCGCGGTGACCTCGTCGGGTTGTGAGACGTCCGTCCGTACGACGAGACACGCGCCGTCGGGCGCGATCGCGGCCGTCTCCTCCAGGGGCCCGGTGCGCCGGCCCGCGAGCGCCACCGACCAGCCCGTGCGCAGCAGTTCGGCGGCCACGGCGCGGCCGATGCCGGAACCCGCGCCGGTGATCACCGCGACCTTCATGCTCTGTGAGGCGTCCATGGGCCGCAGCGTAGAACCGGCCCGGTCCTCAGGGGGAGTTCGGCGGCCAGGCGTCGCCCCAGTCCGCGTCCCGGGCCGCCCGGTAGAGGAGACCGTGCTTCTTCGTCACCGTCGTCCGCTCCAGCCGTTCGCCGGCCTCGCACAGGTCGAGCAGGACCTGGCCCTTGCGGATCTGCGGCCGCCGCACCACACGGGACGCGGCGGGGGAGACGGGGAAGCGGGCGGCCGCGACGTAGGAGAACTTCTCGTCCTCGTACGGCAGGGAACCGCCCTTGACCTGCCGGTGCAGGGACGAACGGCTGACCCGCGCCGAGAAGTGGCACCAGTCCGTGCCGGGCACGATCGGGCAGGCCGCGCTGTGCGGACAGGGCGCGGCGATCCGGAAGCCGGCCGCGATCAGCCGGTCGCGGGCCTCGATGATCCGGGCGTATCCGTCGGGGGTGCCGGGCTCCACGATCACCACGGCCCGCGCGGCGGCCGCCGCCGCGTCGACGAGGGCGGCGCGGTCGGGGGCGGTGAGTTCGTTGAGCACGTAGGAGACGGTCACCAGGTCGGTGCTCTCCAGGGTCAGGGCCGAGCCGATCCGGGCCCGCTGCCAGCGGACGTCCGCCAGGGCCGGGTTCGCGGCGGCGATCTCCCGGCCGAGGGCCAGCGCGGGTTCCGCCCAGTCCAGGACGGTCACGGGGCGCGTCCCCGGCCAGGTCGCACCGGCCGCCCAGGTCGCCGCGCCGGTGCCGCCGCCCACGTCCACGTGGCTGCCCGGGGTCCACTCCGGCACCGCGTCCGCGAACGCCTCCAGCGCCGCCCGCACCGCCTCGAAGGTCGCCGGCATCCGGTACGCGGCGTACGCGGCGACGTCGGCCCGGTCGCGCAGGATCGGGGCGTCGGTCGGCGTCGCCCCCCGGTAGTTGGCGATGAGCCGCTCGACGGCCTGTGCGGCCTGCCGCGACGGCAGCCCGTCGAGCAACTCCGCCAGAGCGGCACGCAGAATCTCGGCGACGGAGAGGGAGACGTTCACCTGGCGATTTTACGAGGCCCGCACCCCGGCTCGACGCCGACGGCGGCACCGCCCTCCGACGCAGCCCTCACCGCACCGCCATCGCCATCCGGGTCCCCGCCAACGCCCGTGGGGCGCTGTCCGGGGCCCTGCGGACCGGGTGGACCGTGTTGGACAGGAGGATGAGGTAGGTGTCCGTGGCCGGGTCGAGGACCAGGGACGTTCCCGTGAAGCCCGTGTGGCCCGCCGCGCCCTCGCCCGCGAGTTCGCCCATGAACCACGGCTGGTCCACCGCGAAACCGAGGCCCGGGGCGGTCAGGAGGAGTTCCACGAAGTCGGGGCCGAGGATGCGGGCGGGGCCGTAGGAGCCGCCGGCGAGGAGGGTGCGGCAGAACACCGCGAGGTCGCGGCCGGTGGAGAACAGGCCCGCGTGTCCGGCGACGCCGCCCAGCGCCCAGGCGTTCTCGTCGTGCACCTCGCCCCGCAGCATCCCCCGGTCCGCCTTGGCCCACGGCCGCCGCTGGTCCTCGGTGGCCGCCGCGCCGGGGCAGGGCCCGAAGTCGGTGGCCGTCATACCGAGCGGCCGGGTGATGCCGTCGTGCACCAGGACGTCCAGGGTGCGGCCCGTGAGGCGTTCCAGGAGCTGCTGGAGCAGGAGCATGTTCAGGTCCGAGTACCGGTAGGTGCCCGGGGCGGACACCGGTGCCTCCGCGCGCAGCGCGTCCAGGCGTTCCGTGTCGTCCGCGTACGTGTACAGCGGCAGCTCGGGGCGGAGTCCGGAGGTGTGGGTGAGGAGCTGCCGTACGGTGATGCCGGCGGCCGCCGCGGCCCGGAAGTCCGGCAGGTACGCGCCGATCCGCGCGTCGATGCCGAGCGTGCCGCGCTCGATCTGCTGCACCGCCGCGACGGACGTGAACAGCTTGGTCAGGGACGCCAGGTCGAACGGGGTGTCGACGGTCATCGGCACCCACTCCTCCTTCGGCAGCTCCACCCCGGCGTCGGCCTCCGGGTCGTAGGCCGCGTACCGCACGGCCCAGCCCACCGCCTCGCGCACGGCGATCACCGGGCCGCGCCCGGCCACCACCACGGCGCCGGGCGCCCAGGGCCGGTCGCCGGTCGTCAGGTCCGTCACGTCGCGCACCAGGAGGCGCATTTCCTCGGGGTCGAGCCCGGCCCGTTCCGGGGTGTCGACCCGTAGTTTCGGTGCGCTCAGTTCCCTTCTCCTTCCGCCCCCGACGCTGTCCAGGGACGGCACATAACCACGAAGAAGGCCAGCGCCACCAGTGCGGCCACCAGTTGGACCACGGCCATCGGAACGGCGGTGCGCTCCCCGGCGATCCCGACGATCGGCGAGGCGATCGCGCCGATGAGGAACGACGACGTGCCGAGGAGCGCGGAGGCGGACCCGGCCGAGTGCCGCACCCGCATCAGGGCGAGCGTCTGGGCGTTGGGCAGCGTCACGCCCATCGCGGACATCAGCACGAACAGCGCGGCCGCCACCGGCGCCAGCCCGACCTCGCCGAACACCCCCGCCGACATCAGCAGCAGCGCCGCCGCGGCCAGCGCCACCACGGTCAGGCCCCCCGCCAGCACCCGGTCGAGCCGGACCCGGCCCACCAGCACCTTGCCGTTGATCTGCCCGACCACGACCAGGCCCACCGAGTTCGCGCCGAACAGCAGGCCGAACGTCTGCGGGGAGGCGCCGTAGATCTCCTGCACCACGAACGGCGAGGCCGAGATGTACGCGAAGAGCGCCGCGAAGGAGAAACCGCCGGTCAGCATGTACCCGGTGAACCGGGCGTCGGACAGCAGACGGCGCATCGCGCGCAGCGTCTCCCCGAACCCGCCCGCGTGCCGCTCCCCGGCGTCCAGGGTCTCCGGCAGCCGCGCCCACACCAGGACGGCCAGCGCCAGCCCCACCGCGGTGAGCACCACGAACACGCCCCGCCAGTCCGTCGCGCGGAGGATCTGCGCGCCGATCAGCGGGGCCACGACGGGCGCGACGCCGGAGATCAGCATGAGGGTGGAGAAGAAGCGGGCCATGGCCACACCGTCGTAGAGATCACGGACGACGGCCCGCGCGATCACGATGCCGGCGGCGCCCGCGAGGCCCTGCACCAGCCGGCACGCGACGAGCAGCTCGACGGTCGGGGCGAGGGCGCACAGGGCGGTGGCCAGGACGTACACCAGCAGCCCGGCGAGCAGCGGCCGCCGTCGCCCCCACCGGTCGCTCATCGGGCCGACCACGAGCTGGCCCAGCGCCATCCCGGCCAGACAGGCGGTCAGGGTGAGCTGGACGGTCGCGGCGGGGGCGTGCAGATGGCGGGTGACCTCCGGGAGCGCCGGGAGGTACATGTCCATCGACAGCGGGGGAGTGGCGGTCAGACCGCCCAGGATCAGGGTGACCAGCAGCCCCGTCCGCCGTACGGCACGCGCCGGCGGCGCCACGGCCGCACGGGTCGCCCCGGGTATCACCCCACCGCCCTCGGGCATCCGCTCGCCCCTCCCTGTCTCCCTCTCCGACATCAGCGGCACCTATGCTCTCAGCTCGGACAGCGTGCTGGTACGGGCGGGAGGACGGGCGGGACATGACGACGGACACGGTGCGGTGGGGGATCCTGGCGACCGGCGGGATCGCCGCCGCGTTCACGGCGGACCTGGTCGACCTGCCGGACGCGGAGGTCGTCGCGGTCGCCTCGCGCACCGAGACCTCCGCGCGGGCGTTCGCCGAACGGTTCGGGATACCCCGCGCGTACGGCGGCTGGGAGGCGCTGGCCGAGGACCCGGACATCGATGTCGTCTACGTCGCCACCCCGCACTCCGCGCACCGGGCCGCCGCCGGGCTCTGTCTCAAGGCGGGGCGGGCCGTGCTGTGCGAGAAGCCGTTCACGCTGAACGTGCGCGAGGCCGAGGAACTCGTCGCGCTGGCCCGGCAGGAGGGCCGCTTCCTGATGGAGGCGATGTGGATGTACTGCAACCCGGTCGTCCGCCGCCTCAAGGCCCTGATCGACGACGGTGCCATCGGCGAGGTCCGCACCGTCCAGGCCGACTTCGGTCTGGAGGGCCCCTTCCCGCCCTCGCACCGGCTGCGCGACCCCGCGCAGGGCGGCGGCGCGCTGCTCGACCTGGGCGTCTACCCGGTGTCCTTCGCCCATCTGCTGCTCGGCGAGCCGGACCGGATCTCCGCGCAGGCCGTGCTCTCCGCCGAGGGCGTCGACCTCCAGACCGCGCTCGCCCTGTCCTGGGACTCCGGCGCGCTGGCCGCCCTGCACTGCTCGGTGACCGGCGGCACGGGCACGACCGCCTCCGTCACCGGTTCGCGCGGCCGTATCGACATCCCGGCCGGCTTCTTCCACCCCGACCGCTTCGTCCTGCACCGCACCGGCCACGACCCCGAGGAGTTCACCGCCGACCCCTCCGACGGCCCCCGCACCACCCTGCGCCACGAGGCCCACGAGGTCATGCGAGCCCTCCGTGCCGGCGAGACGGAGTCCCCCCTCGTCCCCCTGAACGGCACCCTCGCCGTCCTGCGCACCCTCGACACGGCCCGCCACCAGACAGGCGTCCACTACCCGGGCGAACCGGCCTGAGGTCCGGCGGACGCCGCCGCCCGGCCTGAGGCCCCCGGCGGTGCTGCCGGACAGCCCGGGCTCACCTGAGCCTGCCTAGCCGCCGTGCCGCGCCCGAACGAGCCGACCTGGGCCCCGGGGGGGGCAGACAAGCGGACCTGAGCCCGCTGATCCTTTCCGGCCCGGCCCGACCCCGTCGTCTGCTTCGCTCCGCCGGACCGGCCCCGCGTTGCGGCTGGTCCGGCCCGCACCGGCCAGCGGCCGGGGCGCCTTGCCGCGTGCCCGGTCGCGCTCACCCGGGGGCGCCCGATCCATCCGAGTCAACCGAGCCAGCCCCGCCGGACCGGCCCGCGAGCTCCGAGGCGCCGCCCCCGCGACACGCCTCCCACGCCGGACCACGCATCGTGCGCGACATCGCACCCTCACCGCCCGGACAACCACCCCCACGCGAGACGCCCCGTCTCATTCGCTTGGTACCGTCGTCCCATGGTCACCAAGCCGGTCAAGGCCGTACCCGATAGCGCGCGTCGTAGTGAGAGGTCGCGGCGGGCCATCTATGACGCCGCGCTCGCTCTCGTGGGGGAGGTGGGGTATCCGCGGACCACCATCGAGGGGATCGCCGCGCGGGCCGGGGTCGGGAAGCAGACCATCTACCGGTGGTGGGGGTCCAAGGCCGACGTGCTGCTGGAGGCGTTCCTCGATCTCGCCGCCGCGCCCGCGGCGGAGCCGTACGCGATCCCGGACACCGGGGACCTCGCCGCCGACATCAAGGGCGTGCTGCGGGCCACCGTCGACCAGATGACCGACCCCCGGTTCGACGCGCCCGCGCGGGCCCTGGCCGCCGAGGGCCTGGTCGACGCCGAGGCCGGACGCAGATTCACCGCCGCGCTGATGGAACCGAACATCCAGCTCTACGTCGACCGGCTGCGCGCCGCCCAGGAGGTCGGCCAGGTCCGTGCCGGCATCGATCCGCGGATCGCCCTGGAGTTCTTCATCTCCCCGCTCGCCCAGCGCTGGCTCCAGCACACCGGGCCGATCTCCTACGAGTACACGGACACCCTCGTCGACTACGCGCTGCACGGGCTGGCTCCCCGGTGACCCGGTCGGGGACCCGATCCCGTCCCGCCTGAGTGTTCCGTCCCACCTGCCCCGATTGGGTGCTCCCCACCCCCGATGCGCAGGAAGGTGGGACGATGAGGCATGCTGGCCGCATCACGGCGGGACGAGGGACAAGAGGGGACCGAGGGGACAGATGAGCGCGGAGTTCGGCGGCCCGAAAGACCCGAGCAACGGCCCGAGCGGTCCGAGCGGCCACGGCGGTCTGCGCGGCAGACTCACCCGGTGGCTGCGCGGCGGCGACCCGGCCGGGACCGTCGCCGAGGACGACCGTGTGACCCTGCTCCTCGCCGCCGCCGAGGCCGGACTGCCGCTGGCGCCCGCCGCCCACCCGGCCGCCGGCTACGGCTGCTCCTGCGACCGGGTCGGCTGTCCGACCCCCGCCCGGCACCCGGTGTCGTTCGCCTGGCAGACGCAGTCCACCACCGACCGCGCCCAGATCGAGCGCTGGGCCCGCCACCAGCCGGCGGCCAACTTCATCACCGCCACCGGCATGACCCACGACGTCCTGGACGTACCCGTGGAGGCCGGCCGCGAGGCCCTGGAGCGGATGCTCGCCGCCGGTGTCGAGGTCGGCCCGGTCGCCGAGAGCGACGACGGCCGCATGCTGTTCTTCACCCTCACCCGGGGCACCCCCGAGGACGAGGACGAGTGGTGGCCCTGCGAGCTGGACTGCCACCCCGAGACCATGGACGAGCACCCCGGCCTGCGCTGGCACTGCCGGGGCTCCTACGTCCTCGTCCCCCCGGCCCGGCTCCCCGGCGGCGACGGCGACCGCCAGGTGCGCTGGGTACGCGGCCCCGAGCACCCCTTCCCCGAGCCCCTGACCCTCCTGGAGTCCCTCACCGACGCCTGCGCACGGCACGCGGCCGAGCAGGGGCACGACCAGGACCACGCCACCGGCCCCTCCTGGCCCAGCCGCCGCTGAGAAGCCGGGCCGAGGCCCCCTGCTACTCGCCCTTCGCGCCCGTGAGCCCTTCCAGCCGGCTCAGGACCGTCACCTCGCCGCCCACCGTCGCCGGGTCCAGCGCGATGCCGTTCGCGACGAACTCCATCGTCAGCGACTGCTTGATCTCCCCGGTCGTCAGCGCCCGCACGCTCTGGTTCGGGGCCGGCACCGACGCCCCCGCCGCGGCCGTCTGCTTGACGTAGTGGTGCGTGGAGAAGAACACCAGCGCCCCGCCGTCCGCCGTGCGCAGCGCCAGCGGCGCGAAGTCGCCCTCGGTCAGCGACTCGTCGATGTACTGCTGCACCAGCCCCGGCTTCGTGGAGTTCTTCGCCCGGGTGGTCCGCAGCGTCGTGGTGTACGCGCCGTCCTTGAACGTGTCGCCGCCCGACTTGAGATAAGTGGCGTACTCCTTGCTCATGTCCCGCGGCGGAACGGCGAGTTCGGGGGCGTCGGCGGGCACGTCCTGCGCCCAGCCGTCCGCGTCCTCGCTGAACTCCGGCAGCGCGCCCGGCGCCACCAGCGTCAGATAGGCCGCCTGCCACGGCTCGGACAGGTCGTCGCGGGTGAACACCAGCACCCAGCGCGCCGAACCGCCCTTGTTGGACTTGGCGTCGGCGACGAACCAGCGCGGCCAGCCCGCCTTCTTGGGGATCGTGTACGTCACGTCCGACAGCACCAGCGGCGTGTGCTGGGGGTTGCCGCCGGGGTTGTTGGCCTTCCCGGCCTTCAGCCGCGCCGCGTCGATCGCCCCGAGCGCGCCGGTGGTGTGCTCGGCGTCGAGCGAACCGTCGTACGCCGCGTCCGCCTTGTTGTACGCGGCGGTGAACTGCTCCAGCGCCTTCGCCGCCTCGGCCCGGGTCGCCGACGGCAGCACCTCGCGCTCCCCGTGGACCACCACGCACCCGCTCGCCGTCAACGACAGGACGGCGGCCGCCGAGACGGCCAGCAGCGCGCCCCGGTCACGGCCGCGGAGTGTCCGAGGGCCGCGCCGCCCCCTGCTCCCCGGATGCGTCTCCACGTGCCTCATCAGGTGTCTTCACCTTCCCCTTCCCGGAGCCGAACCCTACCGGGGCGAGGAACAGGGCGAGTGTCGGGACCAGGTACAGCAGCCACACCGTGACCTGGACGACGGTCGGGTCGGGCTGGAAGTTGAACACGCCCTTCAGCAGCGTCCCGTACCAACTGTCGGGCGGGATCGTGCCGCTGACGTCGAACGCCTTGTCCGTCAGCCCCGGCACCCAGTCGGCCTCCTGGAGGTCGTGGACGCCGTACGCCAGCACGCCCGCGGCCACGACGACGAGCATGCCGCCCGTCCAGGTGAAGAACTTCGCCAGGTTGATCCGCAGGGCGCCGCGGTAGAACAGCCAGCCCAGCAGCACCGCCGTGGCCAGGCCCAGCGCCACCCCGATCAGCGGGCGCGGGGTGCCGTCGCCGGCCGCGTGCACGGACGCCCACACGAACAGCGCGGTCTCCAGCCCCTCCCGGCCGACGGCGAGGAAGGCGGTGGCCACCAGCGCGCCGGTGCCCATCGCGAGGGCCGCGTCCAGCCTGCCGTGGAGTTCGGACTTCAGATGCCGGGCGGTGCGCCGCATCCAGAACACCATCCACGTCACCAGGCCGACCGCGAGGATCGACAGCGAACCGCCGAGCGCCTCCTGCGCCTTGAACGTCAGTTCCTGGGAGCCGAATTCGAGGACGGAGCCGAAGCCCAGCGCGAGCAGCACCGCGATGGCGATACCGCCCCACACGGGCTTCAGGGCGTCCCTGCGGTCGGTCTTGACCAGGTAGGCGATGAGGATGCAGACGACGAGCGAGGCCTCCAGGCCCTCCCGCAGTCCGATCAGGTAGTTGGAGAACACGGGCTACGCCTCCTCGGAGAACAGCGTCCGGCCCCACCAGTCGTCCTGGTCGCGGACGCCGGGCGGGATCGCGAAGACCGCCGAACCCACGTGCTGGATGTACTCGTTGAGCGCGTCGGTGGCGAGGTTGCGCTGCACACGCACGAACCCCTCGCGCACATCGCGCTGGTAGGCCAGGAAGAACAGCCCCGCCTCCAGCCTGCCGAGGCCGTCGGTGCCGTCGGTGAAGGAGTAGCCGCGCCGCAGGAGGGTGGCGCCGCCGTTGGAGTCGGGGTGGGCGAGCCGGACGTGCGCGTCGGGCAGCATGGCCTTCAGGAACGGCTCGTCGCGTTCCTTCGCCTTGCCGACCGGGGCGCCCTCGCCCTTGTCCCGGCCGAAGATGTCCTCCTGCTCCTGGAGCGAGGTGCGGTCCCAGGTCTCGATGTGCATCCGGATCCGCCGGGCGACCAGGTACGAGCCGCCGGTCATCCACGCGGGGCCGTCCTTCTCGCCGACCCACACGAACTTCTCCAGCCGGCCGGTCTCGGTGCCCGCGATGTTGCGGGTGCCGTCCTTGAAGCCCATGAGATTGCGCGGGGTCTGCGCGTCGGGCGTCGTGGACGAGGTCTTGCCGAAGCCGAGCTGCGACCAGCGGATGACGACCTTGCCCATGCCGATCCTGGCCAGGTTGCGGATCGCGTGCACGGCGACCTGCGGATCGTCCGCGCACGCCTGGACGCACAGATCGCCGTCGGAGCGGGCCGCGTCGAGCGCGTCCCCGGCGAACCGGGGCAGGTCGATCAGCGCGTCCGGCCGCCGCGCGTCCAGCCCGAACTTCTTGAACAGGGACGGTCCGAAGCCCACCGTCAGCGTCAGCCGGGACGGCTTGAGACCCAGCGCCTCGCCGGTGTCGTCCGGCGGCGCCTCGGGCAGACCGCCGAACGCGCCCTCCCCGACGGCCTTTCCGGCCGCCATCCGCCGGGCCGCGTCCGTCCAGTCCTTCAACAGCCGTACGAACGCGGCACGATCGGTGGTCGTCACGTCGAACGCGGCGAAGTGCAGCCGGTCCTGGACCGGGGTGGCGATCCCGGCCTGGTGCGGGCCGTGGAAGGCGACGGCGCCGCCCGCCCCGGCGTCGGAGGGACCGGAGTCCTCGCCGCCGCGGGTCACCGCGACCGCGCCGCCCGCCGCGGCGGCACCGAGCGCGAGCCCGGCACCGCCCCAGCCGATCAGCGCCCGCCGGGACGGCCCGTCGCCCTGACTCTGCGTCATGTCACTTACCCCTTGCCGTACTTCGCCGCTTCTCGTCCCCGTCCCGCGCTACTTCGCGACGGCGGCGGCGAGCTTCGACAGCGGCTCCGCGAGCGCGTTGACCGCGTCCGACAGCTCCTTGCGGTCCGCGGCGCCGACCTTGTCGTAGGAGGTGAACTCGTACGACGTCGTGTTCGGGCGGTACTTGTCCAGCAGCGTGTTCAGCGCGGCGAACTGCTTGTCCAGCTCGGTGACCAGGGCCGCGTCGTTCTCCTTCGCGACCGGCTTGAGCAGCTCGTACGACTTCTGCGCGCCCTCGACGTTGGCCTTGAAGTCGACCAGGTCGGTGTGCGAGTAGCGCTCCTCCTCGCCGGTGACCTTGCCGGTGGCGACCTCGTCGAGCAGCTCCTTGGCGCCGTTGGCCATGGAGGTCGGGGTGATCTCGGCCTTGCCGACCCGGTTCTGCCAGTCGGTCAGGTCGGTGATGAGCTGGTCGGCGAGCTGCTTGTCCCGGTCGGTGATCTTCTTGTCCTGCCAGAGGGACTTCTCCAGCCGGTGCCAGCCGGTCCAGTCGGTGGCCGGGTCCTGGCCCTCCTCCAGACCGTCCGCGCGGACGTCGACCTTCGGGTCGATGTCACCGAAGGACTCGGCGACCGGCTCGGTGCGCTCCCAGCCGATCCGGGAGGGCGCGTACGCCTTCTTGGCGGCCTCCAGGTCACCGGCCTTGACCGCCTCGGCGAAGGTCTTGGCGAGCGGCAGGGTGGCGTCGGCCTGCTCCTGCGCGTACTTGCGGTAGGCGGCGACGGCCGCGTCGAGGCGCGGGTCGCGGGCGGCGACCTTGCCGCCGGTGACCTTGAGGTCCTGGCGGATGCCGTCGCCCTTCATGCCGGGCTTGCAGGCGATCTGGTAGGAACCGGCCTTCACCTCGGCGGTGACCCGCTGCTTGGTGCCGGGGCCGATGTTCTCGCGCTCGGTGACGACCCGGTCGTCCGGGAAGAGGATGTAGACCTCGGTGACCTTGGAACCCTTGTTCTCGATGGCCAGTTCGACGTGTCCGGCGGAGATCTCCTTCGCCGAGGTCTGACACTCACTGTCGGTCGCGGTCACCGTGATCACCCGGTCGCCGCTTTTCGCGTCGCTCTTCTCGGTGCAGCCGGTGACGGCGGTGAGGGCCGACACGACGGCGACGGCGGTGACGGCGGACAGTCTGGCGGCTCGCATGCGCGCTCCCGGCTGGCTGAAAATCGAGTGACAGGGCCCACCCGGGGTGAGTGAGGCTTACCTAACTTATCCAAGCCTTACCTGCGAAGTACCCTGCCGTGCAGTGATTCAGCTCTCATAGACACCCGTATGGGAACGACCGGATCACGGTGACCGAAAGCGGACCCCAAGGGCGGGTCAAAGGAACTTCAAAGGTTCCGTTCGAGGTCCCGTTCGGGGGTCACCAGAAGCGCTCCGGTCCGCGGGTGCGGAAGCACCTCCACCGGTTGGTCGTACACCTCCGACAGCAGCCCCCCGGTGAACACTTCGGCCGGCGGCCCGTCCGCCGCGACCCGTCCCTCGTGCAGGACGGCGACCCGGTGCGCGTAGGCGGCCGCGAGCCCCAGATCGTGCAGGACGACCACGACCGCGTCGCCCTCCCGGGCCCGTTCCCGGCACAGCCGCAGCACCAGCTCCTGGTGCTTGAGGTCGAGCGCGGCGGTCGGCTCGTCCAGCAGGAGCAGCGGCGCGCGCTGGGCGAGCACCCGGGCGAGCGCCACCCGGGCCCGCTCGCCGCCGCTCAGCGCGGAGAACGGCCGTGCGGCGAAGCGGGTCACCTCGGTCGCCGCCATCGCCTCGGCGATCACCGCCTCGTCCTCGGCGGGCGAGGAGTCGTGCGGCGCCCGGCCCATCCGGACCACGTCCGCCACGGTGAACGGGAACGACAACACCGCCGCCTGTGGCAACACGGCCCGCCGCAGGGCGAGTTCCGGCGCGGACCACCCCGCGGCGGGCCGCCCGTGGATCCGCACGGTGCCGGCCGCGGCGGGCAGATCGGCGGCGAGCGCGGCGAGCAGCGTGGACTTCCCGGCCCCGTTGGGCCCGACCAGCGCGAGCACCTCCCCGGCCCGCACCCGCACATCGACCCCGCACAACACGTCCCGCCCCCCGAGCCGCACCCACACCCCATCGGCCTCAGCGACGACCTCCCCCCGGGCAACGACCTCGGGAGGCACGGCCCGACCACGAAGAACTCTCATACAACGGCTCCTGAAAAGAGGGGAAGGGAAACACCGGCAGACGGGGTGCAGGGCCCGAAGGGCCCGCCCCCCAGGGGCGCGGGGAACTGCGCGACCAGCCACGACGCACCCGCACCCGCCGTCCGTCCGCCCCCGGCAGCCCGAACCGCGGGGTCGCGCCGGGGGTTTGGGGGCCGCAGGCCCCCTAGGGGCGCGGGGAACTGCGCGACGAGCCACGACGCACCCGCACCCGCCGCCGGACCGCCCGCCGCACGGCGAACACTCACGCCCAACCCCCCTGCCGCCGCCGCGTCCTCCGCAGCAGCCAGAAGAAGAACGGGCTCCCCAGCAGCGCCGTGAGAACCCCCAGCGGCAACTCCGCCGGAACGGCAACCGTCCGCGCCACCAGATCCGCCGTGAGCAGCACCAGCGCCCCCAGCAACGCACTCCCCGGCACCAGGAACCGATGCCCGGGCCCCGCCGCCATCCGCAGCAGATGCGGGATGACCAGCCCCACGAAGCTGATGATCCCGGACACGCTCACCGCCGCCGCCGTCAGCAGAGCGATCACCAGGATCAGCACGATCCGCAGCCGCTCCACCTCGACCCCCAGATGCCGCGCCGGCCGCTCCCCGAGCGCCAGCAGGTCCAGCCGCCGGGAGTACAGCGGCGCCAGCCCGAGCCCGATCACCGCGCACGGCAGCACCGCGAGCACCTTGGGCCAGGTCGCCTGGGAGAGCGACCCGAGCTGCCAGAAGGTGATCTGCTGGATCGCCGCCGCGTCCGCGAAGAACAGGCACAGCCCGATCAGCGCCCCCGCGAAGGCGTTGACGGCGATCCCGGTGAGGATCAGCGTCACCACCTCCGACCGCCCCCCGGACCGCGACAGCACGTACACGAGCAGCACCGTCCCGAGCCCGCTGAGAAACGCGAACGCGGGCACGCTCCAGTTCCCGAGGAACGTGAAGCCGAACGCGATCGAGGCGACCGCCCCCACCGCCGCGCCCGAGGAGATCCCGATGACCCCCGGCTCGGCGAGCGGATTGCCGAACACGCCCTGCATGAGCGCCCCCGCACACCCCAGCGACGCCCCCACCAGCAGCGCGAGCACGATCCGCGGGAAGCGCACGTTCCACAGCACCGACTCGGCGACCCGGTCCAGCTCGCCGCCGCCCAGCCCGATCCGGTGCTGCACCGAGGACAGCACGTCCCCGACCGGGATCGGATACGCGCCCAGCGCACCGGCCACCGGCACCAGCACGGCCAGCGCCACCACCAGCCCGGCGGTGAGCAGCCAGGCGGTGCCGCGCGAGCCGCGGGGCACCGTCGCACGGGCCACGGAATCGACTTGCTTGTCCAGGACGGTCATGAGGGAACCTTAGGTGAGGCTTACCTACATCAAGACAGGTGGGCGGGCGGTGTTTCAATGCCCGGGTGACTGATTACGACGTGCTCCGCGTGTTCTGCGCGCCGAACCGGGGCTACGGCAACGAACTGGCCGTGGTCCGCGACGGTTCGGTCCTGCCCGACCGCCGGGACCGCCAGGAGTTCGCGGCGAAGCTCGGCTTCAGCGAGACGGTGTTCGTCGACGACCCCGAGCGGGGCGTCATCGACATCTACACGCCCACCCTGCGGCTGCCCTTCGCCGGCCACCCCTGCGTGGGCACGGCCTGGCTGCTCGACGTGCCCGAACTGGTCACCCCGGCCGGGGTGGTCGGCGTCCGGCTGGACGGCGAGTTCAGTTGGATCGAGGCGCGGGCGGAGTGGGCCCCGCCGCGCACCCTGCGCCAGTACGGCAGCGCCGCCGAGGTCGACGACCTGGCGGTGCCGCCGCCCGGCGAGTGGATCTACGCCTGGGCGTGGGAGGACGAGCCGGCCGGCCGGATCCGCGCGCGTGGCTTCCCCGGCCGTGACGACGGCGTCGAGGAGGACGAGGCGACCGGCGCGGCCGCCCTGCTGCTCACCGAGCAACTGGGCCGCGCCCTGAACATCACCCAGGGCGCCGGCTCCCAGATCCTCACCGCCCCGCAGCCGTACGGATGGGTGGAGATCGGCGGCCGCGTTTTTCTGGAACGCTGATCACGCGGAGAGCGGGAACTCCTCGCCCAGCGCCCGGAAGACGGCCGTGTTCAGCGCGAAGGCGCGCTTGCACTCGGTCACGATCCGCTGCTTCTCCAGGTCGTCCGCCCGTACCCCGTCGAGCAGTTCGCGGTAGTCGCGCTTGAACGCGGCCGGGTTGCCGATCTCCTCGAAGACGTAGAAGCGGACGCCGTCGCCCTTCTTCTCGAACCCCCAGGTCCTCTCCGCCTTGTCGCGGATGATCTGGCCGCCGGAGAGGTCGCCGAGGTAGCGGGTGTAGTGGTGGGCGATGTAGCCGGCCGGCCACTGCTCGGCGCACTCGCGCACCCGGTCGGCGTAGACCCGGGTGGCGGGCAGCGCCGACAGGCCCGCGCGCCAGTCGGGGCCCCGCAGATGGGCCAGGTCCCGTTCCAGCGCGGGCAGCCGGTACAGCCGGGGCTGTATGAAGGGGCCCGCCACCGGGTCCGACGCCAGCGGGCCGGCGCCGGCCTCCAGCGCCTCGTACACGAACCAGAGCTGCTCGGTGTAGCGCGCGTACGCGTCCACGCCGAGTTTGCCGCCGAGCAGGTCGCTCATGAACGTCGAGGTCTCCGCCTCCACGTGCTGTTCGTGGGACGCGGTGCGGATGAGTGTCGAGAACGAGTCCATGGGGCAGATTTTCTATGGTTAGGCTTACCTAAGTCAATGCCTTGCCGACCTTCTGTCGGTAACCTTTCCGACAAGCGGTCGGTAAAAACGTACCCGGACGCCGAAAGACCCGCCCTCCGGGGGAGAGCGGGCCTTCTCGCGGCACGGGAGCGGGGTCAGGGCAGCGTGAGGATCTCCGCGCCCGTGTCCGTCACCACCAGCGTGTGCTCGAACTGGGCGGTCCGCCTGCGGTCCTTGGTCACCACGGTCCAGCCGTCGTCCCACATGTCGTACTCGTGCGTACCCAGCGTCAGCATCGGCTCGATCGTGAACGTCATCCCGGGCTGGATGACGGTCGTCGCGTGCGGGCTGTCGTAGTGCGGGATGATCAGGCCCGAGTGGAACGACGAGTTGATGCCGTGACCGGTGAAGTCCCGCACCACGCCGTATCCGAAGCGCTTGGCGTACGACTCGATGACCCGCCCGATGATGTTGATCTGGCGGCCCGGCTTGACGGCCTTGATCGCCCGGTCCAGGGACTCCCGGGTCCGCTCGACCAGCAGCCGGCTCTCGTCGTCGACGTCCCCCACGAGATACGTGGCGTTGTTGTCGCCGTGCACTCCGCCGATGTACGCGGTCACGTCCAGGTTGACGATGTCGCCGTCCCGCAGCACCGTCGAGTCCGGGATGCCGTGGCAGATCACCTCGTTGACGCTCGTGCACAGCGACTTGGGGAAACCGCGGTAGCCGAGCGTGGAGGGGTAGGCGCCGTGGTCGCACATGTACGCGTGCGCCGCCTTGTCCAGCTCGTCGGTGGTCACCCCCGGCGCGATCAGCTTCGCGGCCTCCGCCATGGCGCGCGCCGCGATCCGCCCGGCGCGACGCATCGCCTCGATCGTCTCGGGCGTCTGCACCTCCGGTCCGGTGTACGGCGTCGGCGCGGGCTTGCCCACGTACTCGGGACGGCGGATGTTTCCGGGCACGGAACGGGTGGGGGACAGCTCCCCTGGAACGAGCAGCGACTGGCCAGACATGCCGGCGAGTCTATCGAGCGGCGGTGGGGGAACATGTGGGGTGGCGAGAGGAGCAGGTCATGCCGCTGTTCAAGAAGCGCGTCACGGGAAAGCCGGGCGAGTGGTTCTACTGCCTGGAGCACAAGAAGGTGGAGGAGGGTCCGGACTGCCCCGGCAAGGACCGCTTCGGCCCCTACGCGTCCCGCGAGGAGGCCCAGCACGCGATGGACACCGCCCGCGAACGCAACCTCCAGTGGGAGAACGACCCCAAGTGGCACGACACCCCGACGGGCACCCAGGAGGAGGACTAGCCCCTTGCCGGGGGCGAGGCGAGCCCGCCAGGGCGGTGAGCCCCCGCCGGGGGCGCGGGGTGCGGCGCACGGTCGGACTGTGGGGTTCTCGCCGACCGCTTCGTCGGCAGGCAGCGGCCCCACCACAGGCTGAGCCCCACCGGGGAGTCCGGCGCGCGTATAGCTGGGCCGTGGGGTTCCCGTCGGCCGCCTCGTCGGTGGGCGGTGGACTCCAGCAGGGGCTGAGTCCCCGCCGGGTACTAGCCCCTTGCCTGGGGCGCGGCGAGTCCGCCAGGCCGGTGCGGCTGCCGGGCAGCGGCTGGCGGGCGCGGCCTGGCCCGGACGGGCACCGAGCCCCTCCGGGGGTGCCCGGCCGGACTGCGGGGTTTCCACCGGCCGCCTCGCCGACGGGGGCTGAGCCCCCGCCGCCCCTTGGCTTGGGGGCGCGGTGAGTCCGCCAGGGCGGTGCGGCTGCCAGGCAGTGGCCGGTGGGCGTGGCCTGGCCCGGACGTGTACTGAGCCCCTCCGGGGGGCGTGTGGCGCGGCGCCCGGCCGGGTTCTGGGCTACTCGCCGGCTGCTTCATCGGCGGGTGGTGGCCCCGGGCAGGGGCTGAGCTCCGCCAGGGGCCCGGCGCGGTGCGTGGCTGGGTTGTGGGGGTTCCGTCGGCCGCCTCGCCGGTGGGGCGGGGGCCCGGACAGGGGGAGTCCCGCCGGGGGGCGTCCGGCGCGGTGCGTGGCTGGGCTGTGGGGTTCCCGTCGGCCGCTTCGCCGACGGCGGTGGACGCCGGCAGGGGCTGAGTCCCCGTCGTCGAGGGGGCGCCCGCCCGGCCCCCGTGTCGGCCGTCCCGGCCTGTTACCAGGGCGGTGGTGGTGGGGCCGTCAGGGATTCGGCCAGGGCGGCCAGGCGGGTGCGTAGGGTGTGGTGGGGGCGGCCGGGGTGGGGGTTCTCGCCTGTGGCCGCGCTGACCAGGTGCTGGACCGTGTCCAGGTCCAGTTCCGAGCCGTCCGGTACCGGGAGCGACTCGTGGGCCAGGGACGTCAGGTCGGGCTCGGGCGGGCCGAGGGCGAGGACCGTCACACCGGCGCGGCGGGCGTCCGCCACCCGGTCCAGGAGCGGCGCGTCCGCGGCCGGTGAGGCCACCAGCAGGGTCTCCCCGCGCCGGGCCGCGCCGATCCGCCCCAGGCCCACCGCCAGATGCGGCGGGTCCGAGGGGCGCGCGTGATGGCGTACCAGGGTCGGCGCCAGTTCCGGCGTACCGGACCAGGCCGCCTCGTCCACCAGATGCGCCGCGAGATGCCACGGCTCGTACTCCGCCGTGCCCACCAGCAGCAGCCCGCCCCCGTGCGAGACCACCGAGCCCCGCAGCACCGCGGCGAACCCGCGGGTGGCCCCCAGCCACTCGGTCCCGGCGAGCACCTCGCGCAGCAGCGCGACCCGTACGGCGTCCATGCCGCCGCATCCTGCCCCAATCGGACACCGCCCGTGGGCGGTTCGCCGCACCTTCACCCGGCACGGCGAAAGCGGCCCCGCGTGCCCCACGTAAAGTCGGCCCATGACCTCTACCGACAGTGCACAGAACGCTCCCGCGAAGGCCCCCGCCAAGGACCCCTGGGACCTGCCCGACGTCTCCGGACTGGTCGTCGGCGTGCTCGGCGGCACCGGCCCGCAGGGCAAGGGGCTCGCCTACCGCCTCGCCAAGGCCGGCCAGAAGGTGATCATCGGCTCGCGGGCCGCCGACCGCGCGCAGGCCGCCGCCGAGGAGATCGGTCACGGGGTCGAGGGCGCCGACAACGCCGAGACCGCCCGCCGCAGCGACCTCGTCATCGTCGCCGTACCGTGGGACGGGCACGGCAAGACGCTGGAGTCGCTGCGCGAGGAACTCACCGGCAAGATCGTCGTCGACTGCGTCAACCCGCTCGGCTTCGACAAGCAGGGCGCCTACGCCCTCAAGCCGGAGGAGGGCAGCGCCGCCCAGCAGGCCGCCGCCCTGCTCCCCGGCTCCCGGGTCACCGCCGCCTTCCACCACCTCTCGGCGGTCCTGCTCCAGGACCCGGAGATCGACGCGATCGACACCGATGTGATGGTGCTCGGCGAGGAGCGCGCGGACGTCGAGATCGTGCAGGCGCTCGCCGGCCGTATCCCCGGCATGCGCGGCGTCTTCGCGGGCCGGCTGCGCAACGCCCACCAGGTGGAGTCCCTGGTCGCCAACCTGATCTCCGTCAACCGCCGCTACAAGGCGCACGCGGGCCTGCGCGTCACCGACGTCTGAGCGGACGGGCGGATGGGGGACACTGGGACGGCACCACCCGGTGTCCCCAGCAGGCAGGACCGACAGGAGAGACCCCCATGCCCCGCCTCGCCCTCTTCACCCTCGTCGTCTGTCTCCTCGCCGTGGCCGCCGCCGTGATCTCCTTCGCGCGGGGCAGCTTCCTGGGGATCGTATGGGTGCTGCTGGCGGGGCTGTCGTCCAACATGACCTGGTACTACCTCAAGCGCGAGAAGGCCCGGAAGTCCGTCACCGGATGACCGCGCAGTACTCGTTCGACTCCTCCCAGAACCGGTAGAGGTTCTCGCCGCAGTAGCGGTTCACGTCGTCCACGCCCAGGCCGTCGAGGAGCGCGTAGATCGCCTGGAAGAACTCCCGGTTCACCGCAGGCACCATCAGCAGCGCGAACACGAACAGCAGTCCGAACGGCGCGAACGGTGCCACCTGGCGGCGTACCGAGTACGACAGCCAGGGCTCGATCACGCCGTAGCCGTCCAGCCCCGGCACCGGCAGGAAGTTCAGCAGCGCCGCCGTCACCTGGAGCAGCGCGAGGAACGCGAGCGCGTACCGGAAGTCGCGCGGTACGCCGTCCAGCGCGTCCAGCCAGAACGGGGCCGTGCACACCGCCGCGAACAGCACGTTCGTCAGCGGGCCCGCCGCCGAGACCAGGCTCTGCCGCCAGCGGCCCCTGATCCGCCCGCGCTCGATGAACACCGCGCCGCCCGGCAGACCGATCCCGCCCATGATCACGAACACCACGGGCAGCACGATGCTCAGCAGCGCGTGCGTGTACTTCAGCGGGTTCAGCGTGAGGTACCCCTTCGCGCCCACCGAGATGTCCCCGCTGTGCAGGGCGGTGCGCGCGTGCGCGTACTCGTGCAGACAGAGCGAGACGATCCAGGCGGCCGTCACGAACAGGAACACGGCGACCCCGGGCTGCTCGGCGAAGCCGGTCCAGGTCGCCCAGCCGGTGACCGCCGTGACGGCCAGGATCCCGAGGAAGACGGGACTGATCCGTCGCTCGCCGCGGCGGGTGATGGCGGTGGTCATGGGGCTCCCCCGGGGACTCGTGCGCACGCTCCGAACGGCCCGACCGTACCGGGCACCGGGCGCACCGGGAAAACGTCTCGCGGTGCCCCCGGGGTTCCATGCAAGGCTGGGGAACCGGCCGGCACCGCACCGATCCGCACCGCGCCGCACCGAACCGCCGCCCACCGGCGGATCCCCGTGACCGCCCGCCACGCCACCGGACAGAATGGACCCCGTGCGCTACCGCATCCTCGGCACCACCCAGGCGCTCCGCCCGGACGGCACACCCGTCGCCGTCGGCGGGGCGCGGCTGCGTGCCCTGCTGACCGTGCTGGCGCTGCGGGCCGGACGCACCGTGCCCGCCGGCACGCTGGTGGACGAGGTGTGGGCCGGCGACCCGCCCGCCGACGCCACGGGCGCGCTCCAGGCCCTGGTCGGACGGCTGCGCCGGGCGCTGGGCCCGGACGCCGTGGACTCCACGGCCGGCGGCTACCGGCTCACCGCCGGGCCCGACGCGGTCGACCTGCACCGTTTCGAACGGCTCACCGCGGACGGACTGCGAGCCCTCGCCGACGGCGACCCCGCCAAGGCGGCCGGCCTCCTCGACGACGCGCTCGCCCTCTGGCAGGGCCCGGCCCTCGCCGACCTGCCCGACCGCACGGCGGAGGCGGCCCGCCACGAGACGCGTCGCCTGGACGCCCTGCGGGCCCGGCACACTGCGGCGCTCGCCCTCGGCCACGCCGCGCAGTCGCTCCCCGAACTCACCGCCCTGTGCGACGCCCACCCCCTGGACGAGCCGCTCCAGACCCTACGACTGCGCGCCCTACGCGACACCGGCCGCCCCGCCGAGGCCCTGGCCGCCTACGACGAGGTCCGCCGCCTGCTAGCCGACCGCCTGGGCTCCGACCCCGGCCCCGCCCTCCGCACCCTGCACGCAGAACTCCTCAACCCGGAGGAACCCCCACGGGCCGAGTGGCGCACGACCCGGCCCACAGCACCGACCCGCCCACACCGGTGGACAGCCCCGGACACCCCCGACCCCGACCCGGCCGCACCTGCCTCCGGCCCGGACAGGGACCCACGCTTCGGAGCTGGCCCCGGGACTGGCACCGGCCCCGGCGCCAGCGCCGGCACCGGCTCCGGCCGCAGCTCGGCCGCTCAAGCCCCGGGCTCGGACACGCGCTTCGGCACCGGTCCAGGCTCCGGTTCCCGCCGAGAAACCGGTTCCGGCCGCGGCTCGGCCGCACCTGCCCCCGGCTCGCACACGGGCCCGCGCTTCGGCTCCGGCACTGGCACCGGTTCCGGTTCTGGCTTTGGTCCCGGTTCCGGCCGCGGGCCCAGCTACGGGTCTGACTCCGGTCCCGGCTCGGACACCGACCCGGGCTTCGGCACCGGCCCAGGCTCCAGCTCCGGAGCCGACTCCGGCTCCGACACTGGCACCGGTCCAGGCTCTGGTTCCGGCCTCGGCTCCGGTTCCGGTTTCAGTCCCGGTTCCGGTCCAGACTCCGGTCCCGGTCCCGGCTCCGCCGCGCCTGTCCCGGGCTCGGACACCCACCCGGGCTTGGGCACCGGCCCGGGTTCCGGCTTCCGCTCCAGCTCCGGTTCCGGAACTGGCACTGGTTCCGGCACCGAAACCGGTCCAGGCTCCCGCCCAGGCACTGGCACCGGCCCAGGCTCCGGCTACGGTCCCGAGTCCGGTTCCGGTTCTGGCCTCGGCCCCGGACAGGGGTCCAGCCCCGGTCCCGGCTGGGGCACAGGTCCCGGCTCCGCCGCCCCTGCCCCCGGCTCGGACTCCGGCACTGGTACCGGCTACGGTCCCGAGCCTGGTCCCGGCTGGGGCACCGGCCCCGGACCTGGCCCCGGCCCCGGTCTCCACCCCGGCCCCACAGAGCCCCCCGTTGCGGTGGCCCTACCACCCGATGCGCCGGGCGTGGTTGCGGGCGGTGCCGCCCCCGCCGGGGCGCCCCTGGACGGTGCCTCCGCCCCCGGCAATCTCCGTGCCCGGCTCACTTCCTTCGTGGGGCGGGAGGTCGATATCGAGGTGATTCAGGGGGATCTGGCCGGGGCCCGGCTCGTCACGTTGCTCGGGCCCGGTGGGGCGGGTAAGACGCGGCTGTCGCAGGAGGTCGGTGAGGCTGTGCGGCGGCATCTGCGGGACGGGGTGTGGCTCGCCGAGCTGGCCCCCGTGTCCGACCCGGACGCCGTGCCGCAGGCCGTCCTGACCGCCGTCGGAGCGCGTGAGACCGTGCTGTACGGCGCCGGTGCCGAGGAGATGCGGGCGGTGGCCGAGCGCCACGACGACCCCGTGGAACGGCTCGTGGAGCACTGCGCGCGCCGCCGCATGCTGATCGTCCTCGACAACTGCGAGCATGTCATCGAGGCCGCCGCACGGCTCGTCGCCCGGCTGCTGGAGCGTTGCCCGGGTCTCGTCGTCCTCGCCACCAGCCGCGAACCCCTCGGCGTGCCGGGCGAGTTGGTGCGGCCCGTGGAGCCGCTGCCGGAACCGGTCGCGCTGCGGCTGCTCGCCGACCGGGGCGCCGCCGCCCGGCCGGGCTTCCGCACCGGCGACGACCCGGAGGCGTGCGCCGAGATCTGCCGGCGGCTCGACGGACTGCCGCTCGCCATCGAACTGGCCGCCGCCCGGCTGCGGATACTGACCCCGCGGCAGATCGCCGACCGGCTGGACGACCGTTTCCGCCTCCTCACCTCCGGCAGCCGTACCGTCCTGCCCCGCCAGCAGACGCTGCGCGCGGTGGTCGACTGGTCCTGGGACCTGCTCGACGAGGACGAACGCGACGTCCTGGCCCGGCTGTCGGTCTTCGCCCGCGGCTGCGACCTCGCCGCCGTCGAGGCGGTCTGCGGCGGCGGCGACGCCCTCGACCCGCTCTCCTCCCTCGCCTCCCTGGTCGACAAGTCCCTGGTCGTCGCCGCCCCCGCGGCCGACGGCGCCATGCGCTACCGGCTCCTGGAGACCGTCGCCGAGTACGCCGCCGAACGGCTCGACGAACGCGGCCACCGGCCCGCCGCCGAGCGCGCCCATCTCACGTACTACCGCGAACTCGCCCGCACCACCGAGCCGTTGCTGCGCGGCTCCCGGCAACTGGAGGCCATCGAACGCTTCCAGGCCGAGTACGAGAACCTGCGCACCGCGCTCCGCCGGGCCGTCGACGCCCGCGACGAGCAGGAGGCGCTGGTGCTCGCGCTGTCCCTGGTCGGCTACTGGCAGATGCGCGATCTGCGCATCGAGGCCCGCAACTGGTCCCGCGCGGTGATGGAGCTGGGGCCCGACCCGTTCACCGACCCGGTCCGCCCCGCCGCCCCCGTGCGCGAGCCCGTCATCGCCACCCCGCCGCCGCTGACCGGCGAGGTGCTCCAAGAGGCCCGCCGCGGTGTCCACCTCTCCCATCTCGCCTGTATGGACATGGAGTTGGAAGCCTGGGACAACCCGGCCGCGCAGAACAAACTGCGGGTCGTCGGCGAGACCTACGCCCCCGGCCTCCCGCAGACCTGCCGCGCCCCCGGCCTGCTCTGGTTCTACGCCGTGATGCTGACCGGCGACATGGACCGCATCCGCGTCATCGTGGACGCCAACGTCGAGACCTGCCGCGCCACTCCGGGCTACGAGCACGAGCTGGCCACCTGCCTCCAGATGCGCGCCAACCTCCTCGCCAACCGCTCCGACTGGGCCGGGGACGCGGGCCGGGACGCCGACGAGGCCCTGGAGATCTTCGGCCGGCTGGGCGACTCCTGGGGCGCCGCCGAGGCGTACTCGGCGCGGGCCGAGGCGAGCGAGCGGCTCGGCGCCTACCGGGAGGCCGCCGTCGACTATCAGGCGGCCATGGACCACGCCGAACACCTCGGCGCCCGCCACCAGTTGGCGGTCCTCGGCGCCCGGCTGGGCAGCGCGCTGCTGGAGGCGGGGGAGACCGAGCGGGGCGAGCGGCTGCTGCGCGACGTCATCGACAGCCGGTGGGGCATGGCCAACGAGGCGATGCCGATCGCCCGGCTCTTCCTCGCCGGCAGCCTCGGCCTCAACGGCCGCCTGACCGAGGCCCGCGAACAACTCCTGCTGCTGCGCGAGGAGTTCGGCATCGCGCACTTCGTCGTCTTCGACGCCTTCATCCTCGGCGCCGAGGCATGGCTGGATGTCCTCGACGGCCGCTACGACAGCGCGCTGGCCGCCGTCCGCAAGGCCCTGGAACGGGCGGCCGACAAGCTGTCCATGACCATCGCCCCGCACATGCGCGCCTTCTACCTCGTCATCGCCGCGGCCGCCCTCGCCGGTGCCGACGGCGGCCGCCGGGCCGTGGACGCCGCCCGCTGCCTGGGCACCGCCGACACCCTGCTCCCGCCCCACCACGTCGCCGTACGGCTGGAGCGCGAGGCGCACCGGCTGGCCACCGAGCGGGCCAGGACCGCGCTCGGCGAGACGGCGTTCGACGCCGCGTACGCCGAGGGCGGCGGCCTCTCGTACGACGAGGCCGCCGCCCTGGTGTGAGCGCGGAAGGGCACAACCGGCCCCGGACACTCAGGTCTTGGTGCGGAACTTGTGGATCGCGACCGGCGCCATCACCGCGGTGAGCCCCACCGACCAGGCCAGGGTCACCCACAGACCGTGCGCGACCGGACCGCCCACCATCAGTCCGCGCGCCGCGTCGGCGAGCGAGGACAGCGGGTTGTACTCGGTGAAGTTCTGGAGCCAGCCCGGCATCGACGCGGTCGGCGCGAAGATCGACGAGCCGAACTGGAGCGGCATCAGCACCAGGAAGCCCATCGCCTGCACCGACTGCGCGTTCTTCATCGTCACACCGAGGGTGAGGAACACCCACATCAGCGCCGAGCCGAACACGGTCGCCAGACCCACGGCGGCGAACAGCCCCGGCCAGTGGGTGATGTCGAAGCCCACCAGCACGCCCACGATCATGAGGATCACGCAGGCGACCAGCATGCGCATCAGCTCGACCACGATCTTGGCGAACAGCACCGAGCCGCGCCCGATCGGCAGCGACCGGAACCGGTCCATCACACCGGAGTTGAAGTCGGTGTTGAAGCCGGTGCCCACGCCCTGGGCCATGTTCATCCCCATCATGGCCAGCAGACCGGGCACGACGTACTGCACGTACGCCTCCTGGCCGCCGCCCAGCGACTGCCCGATGGAGCCGCCGAAGACGTACACGAACAGCAGGGTGAAGATCACCGGGAACAGCACGGCGTCGAACATCGACTCCGGGTCCTGCCGTATCCACAGCAGATTGCGGCGGATCAGCGCGCCGGTGTGGCGCAGATGGCTGCGCAGCGGGATGCGCGAGTCGGCGAAACCGGCGGTCTCGGTGCCGGTGGCCGCGGGGGCGCTCTCGGGGGTGATCGTGGGGGCGCTCATACGGCGACCTCCTCGCGGGTCTCGGAGGGGACGGTGTCCTGCGGACCGCTCGCGCGGTGGCCGGTCAGCGACAGGAACACCTCGTCCAGGCTGGGCAGTTCGGTGGTGAGGGAGGACAGCGTGATGCCGCGCGCGGTGACCGCGCCGACGACGGCCGTCAACTGCTCGTCGCTGAGCACCGGCACCAGCACCGAGGCCCGCTCGGTGTCCACGACGGTGGCGGCCAGGCCCGTGATGCCGAGGTCGTCCAGCGCGCGGGCCAGCGGACGGAGCTGGAGCGGGTCCGCGGGGCGGATGCGCAGGGTGCGGCCGCCGACCTTCGCCTTCAGCTCCTCGATGCCGCCCTTGGCGATGACCCGGCCGCGGTCCACGACGGTCAGCTCGGAGGCGAGCTGCTCGGCCTCCTCCATGTACTGGGTGGTCAGCAGGACGGTCACGCCGTCCCCGACCATCGCCTTGACCTCGTTCCACACCTCGTTGCGGGTGCGGGGGTCGAGGCCGGTGGTCGGCTCGTCCAGGAACAGCACGGCGGGCCGGCCGATCATCGAGGCGGCGAGGTCGAGCCGGCGCCGCATACCGCCGGAGTAGGTGCCGGCGGGACGACGGGCCGCCTCGGTCAGCGAGAACCGCTCCAGCAGCTCGTCGGCGCGGGCCCGCGCGTCCTTGCGGGACAGATCGAGCAGCCGCCCGATGAGGTACAGGTTCTCCCAGCCGGGGAGCTTCTCGTCGACGGAGGCGTACTGCCCGGTCAGACCGATCACCCGGCGGAGCTGGCGGGGCTGGCGTACGACGTCGTAGCCGACGACGGTGGCCTGGCCGGAGGTGGGGGCGAGGAGGGTGGACAGGATGCGCACCAGGGTGGTCTTGCCGGCGCCGTTCGGGCCGAGCACGCCCATCACGGTGCCCTCCCGCACATCGAGGTCGACACCGTCCAGTGCCCTGGTCTCGCCGTAGTGCTTGACCAGCCCCCGAACGGTCACGGCGCTTCCGGCGCCACTGGGGTTCGTGTCGATTCGCTTCATGCCGACAACGATGCGGGGCCCCGCCGACAAACCACCGACATCCCGCCGACAGCCCCGCCTACAGATCACCGACATCCCGCCGACAGATCACCGACACGATCCGAAAAGGCCCGGAACGCGCGGCAGCCCGCCGACGGGGGAAGATCGGCGGGCTGCCCTGTGCGCGGAAAATGGCTCAGTGGACCGTCTGGACACGGTTCAGCGCACCATCGGGGTACGGCTCAGTGGACGGAGTGCTCGTCCAGCGGGAACGTGCCGCCGACGACGTCCTCGGCGAACGCCTTCGCCGCGTCGCCCATGACCCGGCGCAGGTCGGCGTACTGCTTGACGAACTTCGGGACCCGCCCGCCGGTCAGACCGAGCATGTCGGTCCACACCAGCACCTGCGCGTCCGTCTCCGGCCCGGCGCCGATCCCGACCGTCGGGATGTGCAGCACCCGGGTGACCTCGGCGGCCAGCTCGGCCGGCACCAGCTCCAGGACCACCGCGAACGCGCCCGCGTCCTGCACGGCCTTCGCGTCCCGCAGAAGCTGCGCGGCCGCCTCCTCGCCCCGCCCCTGCACGCGGTAGCCCATCGCGTTCACGGACTGCGGGGTCAGACCGATGTGGGCCATGACCGGGATCCCGGACTCGACGAGCAGCTCGATCTGGCGGTGCGAGCGCTCCCCGCCCTCCAGCTTCACGGCGCCGACCCCGGCCTCCTTGACCAGCCGGGTCGCCGAGCGCAGCGCCTGCACCGGGCCCTCCTGGTAGGAGCCGAACGGCAGGTCGCCGACGATCAGGGCACGCTGAGTGCCGCGTACGACGGCCGCCGCGAGCATGGTCATCTCGTCGAGGGTGACGGGGACGGTCGTCTCGTACCCCAGATGGCAGTTGCCCGCCGAGTCGCCGACGAGCATGACCGGGATCCCGGACTCGTCGAACACGGACGCGGTCATCGCGTCGTAGGCGGTGAGCATGGGCCACTTCTCGCCGCGCTCCTTGGCGAGGGCGATGTCCCGGACGGTGATACGGCGTGTGCCCTTCCCCCCGTACAGCGCCTTGCTGCCGTCGGTGGGTGTCTGCGGTGCAGTCTGGGCAGCCGAAAGCTGCGTCATGGCAACGGCTCCTTCGTCATCTCGAGGCGCCCTCACGGCGTCCCCGGACCACCTCCCATGGTGGCACCTCGTGCCACGGGGGACCAGACCGCCCCCTGTGGCCAAGGTCTCGCCCCGGTGCACCCACCCGGGTAAGGTCTCCGTAAAGGATTCCGATACGAGACGGTTCCGTATCGGAAGTGGCCTAGGCTCGTGGTCATGACTACTCCTGCCGTCCACCGGATCCCGGAAGAGGTGCACCGGCGCCGCTGGGCCATCCTCGGTGTGCTGATGCTGAGCCTGCTGATCGTGGTGCTGGACAACTCGATCCTGAACGTCGCCATCAAGACGATCTCCACCCCGGCTCCCATCGGCCTCGGCGCCACGCAGAGCGAGCTGGAGTGGGCCATAAACTCCTACACCCTCGTCTTCGCGGGCCTGCTGTTCTCCGCCGGTCTGCTCGGCGACCGCCTCGGCCGCAAGAAGGTGCTCCTCGGCGGCCTGGTCGTCTTCGGCATCGGCTCCGCGCTCGCCGCCGAGTCCGGCTCCCCGGCCCAGCTCATCGCCTTCCGCGCGCTGATGGCCGTCGGCGCCGCGTTCGTCATGCCGGCCACCCTCGCCGTCCTGATGAACGTCTTCGAGCGCGAGGAGCAGCCCAAGGCGATCGGCGTCTGGGCGGGCGGCGTGGGCATCGCCATCGCGATCGGCCCGATCACCGGCGGTCTGCTCCTGGACCACTTCTGGTGGGGCTCGGTCTTCCTGGTCAACGTCCCGATCGTGCTCATCGCCATCGCGCTGATGATCTGGCTGGTCCCCGACTCCCGCGACCCGAAGCCCGGCCGGATCGACCCGATCGGCGTCGTCCTGTCCGTCGTCGGCTTGGTCCTGCTGGTCTACGGCATCATCAAGGGCGGCGAGCTGGCCGACTTCACCGACCCGACCGTGCTGCTGACCATCGGCGCCGGTCTCGCGGTGCTCGCCGCGTTCGTCATCTTCGAGGCGCGCAGCGACCATCCGTCCATCGACGTCACCTACTTCAAGAACAAGGTGTTCTCGGCCGCCATGGCCGTCATCACCCTGGTCTTCTTCGCGCTGATGGGCGTGACGTTCTTCTCGGTCTTCTACACCCAGAGCGTGCGCGGCTACTCACCGCTGGAGACCGGTCTGCTCCTGCTGCCGCTGGCCGTCGCGCAGATGATCTTCGCGCCGCGGGCCCGGCTGGTCGTCGACCGGATCGGCGTCCGGGCCACGACCACGGTCGCGATGCTGGTGCTGGCCGCGAGCCTGCTGGCGTTCGCCCTGTTCGACCAGGACACCCCGCTGTGGGTCCTGGAGATCGTCTTCTTCGCCATGGGCGCCGGCATGGCCCACGTCATGACCCCGACCAGCGTCGTCATCATGCAGGCGCTGCCCCGCGAGAAGGCCGGCTCCGCCTCCGCGCTCAGCAACACCTTCCGCCAGGTCGGCGGCGCGCTCGGCATCGCCGTCCTCGGCTCGGTGCTCTCCACCGCCTACCGCAACGGCATCGAGGACAAGCTCGGCGGTCTGCCGCCCGGCCTGCGGGACACCGCGGGCGAGTCCATCGAGGCCACCCTCGGCGTCGCGGCGAAGCTCGGCGACCGGGGCAAGGCCCTCGTCGGGCCCGCCGACGACGCGTTCCTGCACGCCATGCACATCACCGCCGTCTGGGGCGCCGCGATCGCGCTGGTCGGCGCGGTCGTCGTCGCCCTGTTCCTGCCGGGCCGCCCCAAGGCCGGCCCGGAGGCCGCCGGGGACACCGGCGACGCGGGGGAGGAGGAGGCGCTGGCGCGCGTGGAGTCGTAGCCGGAGCCGACGAAGGCCGCCGGCCGGCGTGGAGCCGCGGCGGCGGCCGGGCGACAATCACACCAGGGGACGACGGCGCGACGGCCGGTGTGCCGCGCCGACCGACGAAAGGACCGATGGACGTGAGCCTCGCCGACCGTGGAACCGCCGCGGAGCCGCCCACCCGGGGCCGGCCCCGCAGCGAGGCCGTGGAACGGGCCATCATCGAGGGCACGATGAAGCTCCTCGAGGACGGCGTCCCGCTCGCCGAGATCTCCATCGAGCGCATCGCCCGCACCGCCGGCGTCGGCAAGGCCACCATCTACCGGCGCTGGAGCGGCAAGGAGGAACTCTTCGTCGACGTCCTGCGCGCCGCCGAGCCCGACGACCCCGAACTCCCCGGCACCTCCCTGCGCGACGACCTCGTCGTCCTGCTGGAGGCCCTGCGGGTGCGCGGCCTCGCCAACCGCTCCTCGGCGATCCTGCACAACGTCCACGCCCAGATGAAGTCCAGCCCCAAGATCTGGGCGGCGTACGACAGTTCGGTGATAGCGCCCCGGCGCAGGATGGGCCTCGAAGTCCTGCGCCGCGGCCGGGAGAACGGCGAACTGCGCGCCGACGTCGACCTGGAACTGCTCAACGACATCTTCGTCGGCCCCATGCTGGTGCGCAGCGTGCTGCGCCCCGACGCCGACCTCACCGACGACCGGCTCGCCGAACGGATCGTCGACACACTCCTCGAAGGGCTGGGTCCCGCCGAGGGAACGGCCTGAATGTGCGCGTTGCGTCACAGAGCACCCTTTCCCCGCCGGGGCCGGAACCCCCTGCGCCGCGCCCTTCGTCCTCGTGCCCGTACGGCCGTCACGCGACGGCGAGAACCGAGCCGTTCATCCCCTAGGGTCGTACCCGCGGAGGACGTACGGTGTGCACGGCAGGCAGTGAGGCGACGGTATGGCGCAGCAGGCGTACATGACGGAGACGGACGGCGACGGCGGCTCGGGACCCGAGCGCCGGAGAGCCCGGCTCCGGCGCCTGGTGGGGGACCTGGCCGCCCGGCTGTCGGCGGGCTGGCGCGGCGACCCGCGGATCTGGCGGCGCGGACTGGTGCTCGCCGCGCTCGCGCTGCTGTTCTCGCTGGTGATGCTGGTGCACTCCCGTATCCCCAACCGGTTCGGCAACCTCGGCTCCCTGACCGAGACGTTCCTGCCCTGGATCGGGCTCTTCATCCCGCTGCTGCTGGTGCTCGCGCTGGTGCGCAGGTCGGCGACGGCGCTGATCGCGGTCGTGCTGCCCGCGGTGGTGTGGCTGAACCTCTTCGGCGGGCTGCTCACCGAGAAGACCGGCGGCGGCGGGGACCTCACCGTCGCCACGCACAACGTCAACGCCGACAACCCCGACCCGTCCGGCACCGCCCGGGACGTGGCCGCGTCCGGCGCGGACGTGGTGGCGCTGGAGGAACTCACCGCGTCGGCCGTGCCGGTGTACGAGAAGGCGCTCGCGACGACGTACCGGTACCACTCGGTGCAGGGCACGGTGGGGCTGTGGAGCAAGTACCCGCTGAGCGGCGTGAAGCCCGTCGACATCAAGCTCGGCTGGACGCGCGCGATGCGGGCCACGGCGGCCACGCCCGAGGGCGACGTCGCCTTCTACGTCGCGCATCTGCCCTCGGTCCGGGTCAAGCTCCAGGCCGGCTTCACCGCCCGTCAGCGGGACAAGAGCGCGGACGCGCTGGGCGAGGCCATCGCCGACGAGCGGATCGACCAGGTGGTGCTGCTCGGCGACCTCAACGGCACGATGAACGACCGCTCGCTCAACGCCGTGACGTCCCAGATGCGTTCCACGCAGGGCGCGGCGGGGCACGGCTTCGGGTTCAGTTGGCCGGCGTCGTTCCCGATGGCGCGGATCGACCAGATCATGGTGAAGGGCGTGGAGCCGGTCACCTCGTGGACCCTGCCGCAGACGACCAGTGACCATCTGCCGGTCGCGGCGCGTGTGAAAGTCGCCACAACGGACTCCTGAACGAGGGCTCGGGCCGAGTTTGTTTCGTCAGTGAACATATGCTGGGGGACCCTCGACCCGAATGCTGAGCCCCTCATGCCTCTGGCCCTGCTCGCCCTCGCCGTGGGCGCCTTCGGCATCGGCACCACCGAGTTCGTGATGATGGGCCTGCTGCCCGACGTCGCGGCGGACCTGCACACCTCGATCCCCACCGCCGGACACCTCGTCTCCGCGTACGCGCTCGGCGTCGTCATCGGCGCCCCGGTGCTGGCCGCGGTGACGGCACGGCGGTCCCGCCGTACGGTCCTGATGGCGCTGATGGGCCTGTTCGTGGCCGGCAACGCCCTGTCGGCGCTGGCCCCCGACCACGGCTGGCTGCTCGCGGCCCGCTTCCTCAGCGGTCTGCCGCACGGCGCGTTCTTCGGCGTGGGCGCGGTCGTGGCCACCAACCTGGTGGCGCCGGAACGCAAGGCACGCTCGGTGTCGCTGATGTTCCTCGGCCTGACCGTCGCCAACATCGCGGGCGTCCCCGCCGCCACGCTCGTGGGCCAGCACCTCGGCTGGCGGGCCGCGTTCCTCGGCGTCAGCGTGATCGGCGTCGCGGCGATCGTCTCGCTCGCCCTGCTGATCCCCCGTACCCTGCCGGGCGCGGCCGCCCCCGGCGGACTCCGCGGCGAACTGACCGCCCTGCGCTCCCTCCCGGTCTGGCTGGCCCTGGGCACGACGGTCGCGGGCTTCGGCGCGCTCTTCTCGGCGTACAGCTACATCGCGCCGATGCTGACGGACGCCGCCGGGTACGCCGACTCCAGCGTGACGCTGCTGCTCGCCCTGTTCGGCGTCGGCGCGACGGTCGGCAACCTGCTGGGCGGCCGCCTCGCCGACCACGCGATGCGCGCGACGCTGTTCGGCGGGCTTCTGTCACTGGCGGCGGTACTCGCCCTCTTCCCGCTGCTGATGCGCACCCAGCCGGGCGGCGCGCTCGCGGTCGTCCTCCTCGGCGTCGCGGCGTTCGTCGCGGGCAGCCCGCTCAACCTCATGGTCATGGAACGCGCCACGGCAGGCCCGTCCTTGGCCTCCTCCGCCAACCAGGCCGCCTTCAACCTCGCCAACGCGGGCGGCGCCTGGATCGGCGGCCTCGCCCTCGCGGCGGGGCTGGGCGCGACGTCCCCGGCCCTGGCGGGCGCGGCGCTGGCTCTGCTGGGGGTGGGGGTGGCCACGGCGGCGTACGTCGTGGACCGCCGCGGAGCGACTCCGCCCGGGGCGACACCCGACCGCATCATCGCGACACACGTCCCGTCGACGGCGCAGCACCAGCCACAGGCCTGACGGATGGGCATGTGCGGGCCCGGCGGTGGCTGATCGCGCAGCTCCCCGCGCCCCTGAAGGCCGGGCTGCGCCCAGGCCCCAACCCCGTGGCTATGTGCGGGTCCGTGGGGGCTTGTCGCGCAGTTCCCCGCGCCCCTGGGTGGGCAGGGCGGAAGGGCGCGATCAGCTCCCCGGACCCCACGGGCCTATGGTCTGGGCGCAGCCCAGCGATTTAGGGGCGCGGGGAACTGCGCGATTCGCCCCCACCGGACCCGCACCCCACCCACACCCCCCAGCCCCTCACACCTCGACCCGCTCCAAATCCCGCAGCCACGCCTCCGCCGAGCTGTCCGACGGTGCGCGCCAGTCTCCCCGGGGGGACAGCGAACCCCCCGCCGACACCTTCGGCCCGTTCGGCATCGCGGAGCGTTTGAACTGGGCGAACGCGAAGAAGCGGCGGCAGAAGACCTCCAGCCAGCGTCGGATCTCCGGCAGGTCGTACGCCACCCGCTCCCCCTCGGGGAAGTTCGGCGGCCACGCGCCGGACTTCGGGTCGTGCCACGCGTGCCAGGCCAGGAACGCGATCTTCGACGGCCGGAACCCGTAGCGCAGCACATGGAAGAGCGTGAAGTCGTGCAGGGCGTACGGCCCGATCCGCGACTCCGTGGACTGCATCTCCTCACCCGGCACCAGCTCGGGACTGATCTCCGTGTCGAGGATCGCCGCCAGCGTCCGCCCGGTCTCCGCGTCGAACTGCCCGCTGCTGATGACCCACCGGATCAGATGCTGCATCAGCGTCTTCGGCACACCGGAGTTGACGTTGTAGTGGCTCATCTGGTCGCCCACGCCGTACGTCGACCACCCGAGCGCCAGCTCGGACAGATCCCCCGTGCCGAGCACGATCCCGCCCCGCTGGTTGGCGAGCCGGAAGAGATAGTCGGTGCGCAGCCCGGCCTGGACGTTCTCGAAGGTGACGTCGTACACAGGCTCGCCGGAGGCGAAGGGGTGGCCCATCTCCTGGAGCATCAGGCGCGCGGTCGGTGTGATGTCCAGCTCGGCCGCGGTGACCCCGAGGGAGTTCATCAGCTTGTGGGCGTTGCCCTTGGTGTGGTCGCTGGTGGCGAAGCCGGGCAGCGTCCAGGCCAGGATGTCGCTGCGCGGCCGCCCCGCCCGGTCCATCGCCCGTGCGGCGACGATCAGCGCGTGCGTGGAGTCCAGCCCGCCGGACACCCCGATGACCACCTTGGGGCCGCCGATCGCCGCCAGCCGCTGCTGAAGACCCTCGACCTGGATGTTGTACGCCTCGAAGCAGTCCTGGGCGAGCCGCGCGGCGTCCGCCGGCACGAACGGGAAGCGTTCGAGGCGGCGCCGCAGCCCCAGATCGGTGGAGGGCGGGGCGAGTTCGAAGGACACGGTCCGGAAGTCGTCGGTGCGCGCCTTGTGCGTACGGCGGTTGTCGTCGAACGTGCCCATCCGCATCCGCTCCTGCCGCAGCAGGTCTAGGTCCACGTCGGCCACCGCACGCTCGTCGTCCAGCGGGAAACGCTCGGTCTCCGCCAGCAGCGCGCCGTTCTCGTAGATCATGGCCTGCCCGTCCCAGGACAGGTCGGTCGTCGACTCGCCCAGCCCGGCCGCCGCGTACACGTACGCCGCGAGACAGCGCGAGGACGCCGAACGGCACAGCAGCTTGCGGTCCTCGGCACGGCCGACGGTGATCGGACTGCCGGACAGGTTGACCAGGACGGTCGCCCCGGCGAGCGCCGCCTCCGCGCTGGGCGGCACCGGCACCCACATGTCCTCGCAGATCTCGGCGTGCAGCACGAGACCGGGCACGTCGTCCGCGGCGAACAGCAGATCCACCCCGAACGGCACGGACGTACCGCCGACCCGGATCGACCCGCCGCGCTCGTCGGCACCGTCGCCGATCTGCCGGCGCTCGTAGAACTCCCGGTAGTTCGGCGGGTACGACTTGGGCACGACCCCGAGGATCCGGCCGCGGTGCACGATCACCGCGCAGTTGTAGAGCCGGTTGCGGTGCCGCAGCGGGGCGCCGACGACCAGCACCGGCAGCAGGTCCGCCGAGCCGGTCACGACCTCCCGCAGCGCCGACTCGACGTCGTCCAGGAGGGCGTCCTGGAGCAGCAGGTCCTCGATGGAGTAGCCGCACAGCCCCAGCTCCGGGAAGACGGCGACGGCCACCCCCTCCTCGGCGCACCGGCGCGCCTGGCGCAGGACCGCCTCGGCGTTGGCGGGCGGATCGGCGATGACGGTGTGACCGGTGCAGGCGGCGACGCGCGCGAAGCCGTGCTGATAGACCGACCAGAAGTTCGACGAAGGCACGAGGCCATTGTAATCGTCAGAGCGACGCGATGGGGGGCGCGGGGCTGCCGCGCACCCCCACGCCCCCTCCCACCTGGCTCTACGGCTCAGCGCCGCCGGTACGACTCGACATAGCCGTTCCCCGGCGTCCCCACGCCCGTGACGTCGTCGTATCCCTTCACCGCGGACAGCGAACTGTCCTTGCCGAGGCTCCGGACGGAGGTCAGCAGGCCCTCGGATGCGTCGACGCCGTTGGCGAAGTCGACGCGGGCGACCGCCAGGCCGGGCGCGTGCGTCGGACGGTCCGTGACGTCGTGGTAGACCCGCGAGCCGGCCTTGGCGTAGATCGCCGGGTTGGCGAAGCCGATCGCCCTGCCGCCGCGCGCCTCCTGCGCCAGCGCCTGGACGGCCGCGATGACCGGCGCGGCCAGCGAGGTGCCGCCGATGCGGTACTCGGAGTACCGCTGGACCCCGTCCGGGAAGGTCTGGGTCTGGCCCACCCGGAACCCGGTGTTGGGGTCGGCGATCGCCGCGATGTCCGGCACGACCCGGTTGCCGGCCGCGCCGTTGGCCGTGGCCAGCGCCTTGGGGACGACCCCCTTCTGGTAGTACGGCGCCGGAACCGTCCTGCTGGTGCCGCCGCCCGCACCGGAGGTGAACGCGCCGGGGAAGCCGGTCCAGCTCTTCCCGTCGTCCGACAGCGACGCCTTCTCGGTGCCCCAGCCGGTCTCCCAGAGGTACCTGTCGCCCTTGCCGACCGCCAGCGAGGTGCCGCCGACCGCCGTCACCCACGCCGAGTTCGCCGGGGTGTCGACCTGCTTGGTGCCGGTGGCCGCGACCTCGTCGCCGTCGTCGCCGGAGGAGAAGTAGAAGCCGATGCCCTCGACCGCGCCGAACTGGAAGACCTGGTCGTAGGCGGCCGCGAGATCCGGCGTCTGGTTGGCCTCGATGTCGCCCCAGGAGTTGGAGACGATGTCGGCCAGATGCCGGTCGACGATCTTGCTCAGCGCGTCGAGCAGATCGTCGTCGTAGCAGGAGGCGCCGCCCACGTACGTGACGCTCGCGTCGGGCGCGACCGCGTGCACGGCCTCGACGTCGAGGGTCTCCTCGCCGTACCAGCCGGCCGCCCCGCACTCCTCGGTCCTGGTGTACTGCGAGGGCAGCACCTGGGTGAGCTGACCGGTCTTCCACGCCTTGTCGCCGTGCGCCTTGGCGTAGGTGGCCGCGTCGAAGGCGATCGTCGGCGAGGCGTACGCGTCGGTGATCGCGATGCGCACGCCCTTGCCGGTGCGCTTGCCGGCACCGTAGGCGGCGCGGAGCTGCTTGCCGGTGTACCCCCGCACGGCGTACGGGATCTTCGCGCCGTACGCGGACGGCAGCGTCCGCGCCACGCTGGAGCCGTAGTACGACGAGAACGGCCCGGCGTTCTTGAACACCGCGTCCGGCGGCGGGAGTTGGTCCTTGGAGGCGGCCTTGTGCGGGGCGTTGTCCAGACCGGTGACGGTGAGGACGGCGCCGTCGAGACTCGCCGGTGCGGAGGCGGTCTTGGCGGGGGCGCGGTAAGTCCGGCCGCCCTTGGTGTAGTTGTGGAGCTGGGTGCCGAACGCCCGCTCGGCGGAGGTCACATCACCGCTCACGGACACATAGTGCGTCGTCGTGGCGGTGACCTTCAGACCGGCCGCCGTCAGCCAGGATTTCACCGCCGCCACCTGGGCCGCGGTGGCACCGAAACGGGCCTGTGCCTGGCGCGCGGAGAGGTACTTCCCGTACGCGGCGGACCCCGGGTCGGAGACCGCCCTGGCGTACGCGGCGAGACCGGTGGCGTCCCGGCCCGCGAGGTAGACCCGGGCCCGCACCTGGGCGCCGTCCGCGGTCGCGCCCCGGTCCGCCGCGGCCGTGGCCCACGCCGGCCGGGTCCCGGCCAGCGTGTCCCGGGCCGGGCCGTCCGCGGCGTGCGCCGCGGGTATGCCGAGCGCCAGCGTCCCGGCGATCATGGGCAGTGTCGCCGCCATGCTCACCGAGGCGCGCAGCGCGGCACGGTTGGATCTCATAGGGCCCCCTGTGATTCGGCCTGTGAGTGATTCGGGGCGAGTGGATCACTCGCCCCGGCCACTCTGGCCCTGAACCGTTCATGTCAGGGGAATGGGGACCTCAAGAGGCCGCCAAGTAACTTCTAGGAATGGTGAACTGATGATCCGTCACCGAGCCTTGGCCTGGCTCACGGCCTCGGCGCGGCGCCCCGCTCCTTCAACATGTCCGTCATCAGCAGGATTTCGGACTCCTGCGCCTCGACCATCCCCTGCGCGAGCCGCTTCTCCACACCGACCGTGCACTTCTCGACGCACCCCTGGGCCATGTGGACGCCGCCCTTGTGATGGTCCGTCATCAACTGGAGGAAGAACACCTCCGCCTGCTTGCCGTTGAGCGTGCCGAGCTTCTTCATCTCGGCGTCGGTCGCCATGCCGGGCATCAGCGCGCCGTCCTCGCCGCCGGCCATCCCGGCCATGCCCATCCAGCTCATGGGCCCGTCGGACGACACCTTCGGCAGCCCCCACAGATCGAGCCAACCCAGCATCATGCCGCGCTGGTTGGCCTGCGTCTGCGCGATGTCGTAGGCGAGCCGGCGGACGTCCTCGTCGTCCGTGCGGTCGCGCACGACGTACGCCATCTCCACGGCCTGCTGGTGGTGGACCGCCATGTCCCGGGCGAACCCGGCGTCGGCCGAGTCGGCGGCGGGCGGTTCGGTGCCCGGCCGGCCGTCCTCGGCGACGGAGTACGTGACCGCCCCGGCCGCGACCAGCACCCCCGCCACGGCCACGGCGACGCCCGCGTACCTCACTGCGGCAGACCGCCCGTGCAGGTCGCGCCCATCTCGGGCGTCTGCTCGCCCTGCACGAACTTCTCGAAGAACGCGTCCACGGCCGGGTCGTCGGCCCCGGTCACCGTCCGCTGGTGCCCCCACGCGGTCAGCATGATCGGATCGGCCTGCCCGTCGTCCGGGCTCATCAGCGTGTACGGCGTCTTCTTCACCTTCGCCGCGAGTGCCTCGACGTCCGCCTCGGGGGCCTTGTCGGTGTACGTCACCCAGACCGCGCCGTGCTCCAGGGAGTGCACGGCGTTCATGTTGTTCAGGGGCTCGGTGTAGACGTCGCCGTTGCAGTTCATCCAGGCGCGGTCGTGGTCGCCGCCGACCGGGGGTTCCACCGGGTAGTCCACGGTCTTGGTGACATGGGTGCGGCCCAGCGTGCCCTTCCAGGTCTTCACCCCGTCCGCGCCGGTGACGAACTTCCCCGCGGTCTTGCCGTCGGCCGCGGTGGACTTGTCGTCCGACTGCGACTTCACGACGAACACGCCGCCGGCGACGAGCGCGGCCACGGCGACGGCACTGCCGGTGATCACGAGGATCCGGTTGCGCCGCTCACGGGCCTTCTCGGCCCGTCGCATCTCCTCTATGCGCGCCTTGCGCGCCGCACTGCTGGTCCGGTCGGCGGAACCCATGGGGCCTGTCCTTCTGGGGAAAGGGGCGGAACGGTCGGGACGGTCGGGACGTTCGGGGTCTTCGGGTTAGCTGATCGTAATGGGGGAGATGGGGAAGTCGTAGGCGGGTCACAGCCAAGGCCGTCGTCCTGGCCAAATTTGAAGGGCAGATGCGTATTATCTACGCTTCTCCCATGCGGCTGCTGCGATCCACCGACCTGGCCCTGCGCGTCCTCATGCGGCTCGCGGTGGCGGACGGGACCACGCCCACGACCCGGGACGTGGCCGCCGCGATGGAGGTCCCCTACACGCACACCGCCAAGGTCGTCGCCGAGCTCCAGCACCTGGGTCTGCTGGACGCCCGCCGGGGCCGGGGCGGCGGCCTCGCCCTGACCGAGAAGGGGCGTACGGCCTCCGTGGGCGGCATCGTCCGCACCTTCGAGGGCGACGGCGACGTGGTCGACTGCGAGGGCCCCACCCCCTGCCCCCTGAACTCCGCCTGCCGCCTGCGCGGAGCCCTGCGCCGGGCCCAGGAGGCGTTCTTCGCCACCCTGGACCCGCTCACGGTCACCGACATCGCGGCCGCCCCGACGGGCCCGCTCCTCCTGGGGATCCCCAAACTCCCCTGACCCCGGGGACGGGCGAGCCGCTTCGCGCGCCGCCCCGGCAACACTGGGCGCGCCCCGACGCAGGGCGGATCGGGCGGCCCCGGCGGAGCCAGACGCGTCCGCCCCCGACGCGGGGCGGATCGGGCGGCCCCGGCGGAGCCAGACGCGTCCCCCCGGACGCGGGGCGGATCGGGCGGCCCTGCGCTGCCGGCGGCCCGTGTGGTGCCGCTCGGCCCGGCGCCCCCGTGCAGCCCTGCCCCCTGCCCGGCCCCGCGCGCCCGCGCGCAGGGACGTGCGGACGGGGTGGGCGGTGAACTCGGGGCGGCGGCGCCCGCGCGCCCGCGCGCAGGGACGTGCGCCGTCGCGCCTCGGCCCCGCCCTTGCCTCGGCCCCGCCTGCCGCGCCTCGGCCCACGCCTGCCCGGCCTGCCTCGGCGCCCCTCAGCCCTGCCCGCCCCGCCCTGGCTCGGCCCCCTCCTCCTGGGCATCCCGAACCTTCAGGGCGCCCCGAATCCCGTCTGACGCGGCGGTGTGCCGGGCGCGCCGGCGTCGTTCAGGCCGAGGCCAGCCACAAGTCAGGGCCGAAGACCTCGTAGTGGATGTCGGACGGGGCGACGCCCTTGGTGAGGAGCTGGGCGCGGACCGCGCGCATGAAGGGCAGCGGGCCGCACAGGTACGCGCGTGTGCCGGGCCGTACCGGTACGTCGGTGAGGTCGGCGAGGCCCGTTGCCGCGCCCTCCGGGGCCTCGCGCTCGTACCAGAGGTGGACGGACGCCTCCGGGAGCTTCGACGCGTACGCCTCGTGGTCGGCGCGCAGGGCGTGGTCGGCGGGGGAGCGGTCGGCGTGCACGACGGTCACCGGGGCGCCGTGGCCGCGGTCCGCGAGGTGGGCCAGCATCGCGACGATCGGCGTGACACCGATGCCCGCCGAGGCCAGCAGCAGCGGCGCGCCGTCGGAGTCGTCGAGGACGAGGTCGCCGTAGGGCTCGGAGAGCTGGAGTTCGTCGCCGACCCGCACGCGCGTGTGCAGGTGCTGCGAGACCTCGCCCGCCGGTGTCGCCGCGTCGCCGGGGATCCGCTTGACGCTGATCTGCCGTACGTCCGAGCCCGGCGCCGCGGACAGGCTGTACTGGCGTGACTGGCGGGCGCCGTCGGGGAGTTCGACGCGTACGGAGACGTACTGCCCGGCCCGGAAGTCACCCACCGGGCGGGGGTCGCCGTCGAGCGGGCGCAGCCGCAGGGTGACGACGTTCGCGGTCTCCGGGACGCGTTCCACGACCTGCCAGGTCCGCCAGCGCGGGCCGCCGCTCTCCTCGTAGAGCCGCCGCTCGATCGCGACGAGGGCGTTGGCCATCAGCCAATAGACCTCCGTCCAGGCGGCCGCGACCTCGGGGGTGACCGCCTCGCCGAGGACGTCGGCGATGGCGGCGAAGAGGTGCTCGTGCACGACGCCGTACTGCTCGGGCGTGATGCCCAGGGAGGCGTGTTTGTGGGCGATGCGGCCGAGCATCGCGTCGGGGCGGGTGTCCGGGTGGTCGAGGAGGTGGACGGCGAACGCGGCGATGGACCCGGCCAGGGCCTGCCGCTGGGTGCCGGCGGCCTGGTTGCCGCGGTTGAAGAGGTCCCGCAGCAGCTCGGGGTGGGCGGCGAAGAGACCGGCGTAGAAGCGCTCGGTGATCTCGCCGATGGCCGCGCCCACGGCGGGCAGCGTGGCGCGGACGGTGGCTGCGGACTGCTCGGACAGCATCGTGCCTCCTCAGGCTCGTCGGCGCACTCGGGCCGACGTTCGACTGGGCGGCACGCTAATAAAACTTGCATCTGAGATGCAAATTTAGTGGGCGAGAACGAGACGGAGGGGGGCGGGCATTACGGATGTCGGTCCGAGCAGGCAAGATGGGCGCAGAGCCGTACACGGCCGGATGCGAGGTGTTCAGGCCGGGGTCGCCGAGGCGATCATGGTCCGCAACGCGCACGAAACGGTGTTGTGGTGGGATGCTCAGGTGCCCGACCGCCTCTCCGTGGGACGGGAAGCAGGCGGCCTGACCAGCAAGGATGGGGAAGCGGAAGATGGACAAGCAGCAGGAGTTCGTGCTCCGGACGTTGGAGGAGCGCGACATCCGGTTCGTACGCCTGTGGTTCACGGACGTGCTGGGCTTCCTGAAGTCCGTCGCCGTGGCCCCGGCCGAGCTTGAACAGGCGTTCGACGAGGGCATCGGTTTCGACGGCTCCGCGATCGAGGGCTTCGCCCGTGTCTACGAGTCCGACATGATCGCCAAGCCGGACCCGTCCACCTTCCAGGTCCTGCCCTGGCGGGCCGAGGCCCCCGGCACCGCCCGCATGTTCTGCGACATCCTCATGCCGGACGGCTCCCCGTCCTTCGCGGACCCGCGCTACGTCCTCAAGCGCGCCCTGGCCCGCGCCTCCGACCTGGGCTTCACCTTCTACACCCACCCCGAGATCGAGTTCTTCCTGCTGAAGGACAAGCCGGTCGACGGCTCCCGCCCCACCCCCGCCGACAACTCCGGCTACTTCGACCACACCCCGCACAACGTCGGCATGGACTTCCGCCGCCAGGCGATCACCATGCTGGAGTCCATGGGCATCTCGGTCGAGTTCTCCCACCACGAGGGCGCCCCCGGCCAGCAGGAGATCGACCTGCGCTACGCCGACGCGCTCTCCACCGCCGACAACATCATGACGTTCCGGCTGGTCATGAAGCAGGTCGCGCTGGAGCAGGGGGTCCAGGCGACCTTCATGCCCAAGCCGTTCTCCGAGCACCCCGGCTCCGGCATGCACACCCACCTCTCCCTCTTCGAGGGCGACCGCAACGCGTTCTACGAGTCGGGCTCGGAGTACCAGCTCTCCAAGGTCGGCCGGTCCTTCATCGCGGGCCTGCTCAAGCACGCCGCGGAGATCTCGGCCGTCACCAACCAGTGGGTCAACTCCTACAAGCGCATCTGGGGCGGCTCCGAGCGCACCGCGGGCGCCGGCGGCGAGGCCCCCTCGTACATCTGCTGGGGCCACAACAACCGCTCGGCCCTGGTCCGCGTCCCGATGTACAAGCCCGGCAAGACCGGCTCGGCCCGTATCGAGGTCCGCTCCCTCGACTCCGGCGCCAACCCCTACCTGGCCTACGCCATGCTCCTCGCCGCCGGCCTCAAGGGCGTCGAGGAGGGCTACGAGCTTCCCCCGGGCGCCGAGGACGACGTCTGGGCCCTCTCCGACGCCGAGCGCCGCGCGATGGGCATCGAGCCCCTCCCGCAGAACCTCGGCGAGGCCCTCACCCTCATGGAACGCAGCGACCTCGTCGCCGAGACCCTCGGCGAACACGTCTTCGACTTCTTCCTCCGCAACAAGCGCAGCGAGTGGGAGGAGTACCGCTCCGAGGTGACCGCCTTCGAACTGCGGAAGAACCTGCCGGTGCTGTAGCGCGCGGCCGGGCCGTCACCCCCCCCGTGGGGGACGTGACGGCCCGGGTCGTTCACTTTGCCGCGAGGTCCGCCAGTAGCTGGTGGAGGGGTTCTGTCGCGCGGCGGCGGTATTCCTGGATGGCCCAGCCGTTGCCGTCGGGGTCCTTGAAGTACATGAAGGTGGCGCCGTCGTCCGGGGTGTACTGGACCGGCTCGGAGACCTCCAGGCCGCGTTCGAGCAGTTCGGCGTGGGCCGCCTTGATGTCGGTGACGCAGAGTTGCAGGCCCTGGTAGGAGCCGGGGGCCGGACGGGGGCCGTCCATCGCGTCCCAGATCGTGTCGCCGAGCGCGATCGAACAGCCGGAGCCCGGGGGCGTGAGCTGGACGATGCGCATGCCCGGCATGACCTCCTGGTCGATGTCCACATGGAAACCGACCCGGTCGCGGTAGAAGTCCCGCGCCCGGTCGATGTCGCTCACGGGCAGCGGGATCACTTCGAGCGTGTAGAGCATGTGCCGGTCCTCCCGGTCGTCTCCGAACCTGCTGAATCTGTCGGAATCTGCTGAGTGTGCCGAATGTGCTCGATCCGTCGAACCTACCGACCCACCGAAGCGGAAAACCCGGCGGCGCGCCACCGCATGGAAGCGACCCGCCCCGGTGAACTCCTCGGCACCCGCTCAGGAGCCGCACCCCCGTACTCCGGTTAGGCTCGGTCAGTACGACCTTGATCCGATGGGCCGACGGGAGGCCGGGGATGATGGCTCCGGGGCGCAGGAGCAGTACCTTCACACGGCTGCTGCGGCACGGCTTCACCGATCCCTCGGCCGCCGAGCGCCTCCTCGACGGGCCCGAGCTGTCCCTGGTCCGCGACGACCCCTTCCTGCTGGAGGCGCTGGGCGCCACCGCCGACCCCGATCTCGCGCTGCACGGACTCGTACGGCTCCTGGAGGCCCAGCCCGGCCCCGCCACCGCACGCCGTGAGCTGCTCGACACGCTGATAGCGGCCAAGCCCCTGCGCGACCGGCTGCTCGGCGTCCTCGGGGCGTCTGCCGCGCTCGCCGATCATCTGGCCCGCCACCCCCGCGACTGGGAGGCGCTCGTCATGTACGAGCCCCGGGACCTCCACCCCGGGGTGGAGGAGTTCGAGCGGGGGCTCGCCGAGGCCGACGACCCGGTCGCGCTGCGGGTCGCCTACCGGCGCTGCCTGCTGTCCATCGCGGCCCGGGACGTGTGCGGTACCACCGACGTCGCCGACACCGCCGCCGAACTGGCCGACCTCGCCACCGCGACCCTGCGCGCCGCGCTCCGGCTGGCCGCCGCGGCCGCCCCGGACGACGCCGCGCTGTGCCGGCTCGCCGTCGTCGCCATGGGCAAGTGCGGCGGCCATGAACTCAACTACGTGTCCGACGTCGACGTCATCTTCGTCGCCGAGCCCGCCGACGGCGCCGACGAGGGCAAGGCCCTGCGCGCCGCCACCAAACTGGCCTCGCACATGATGCGGATCTGCTCGGAGACCACCGTCGAGGGCTCCATCTGGCCCGTCGACGCCAATCTGCGGCCCGAGGGACGCAACGGCCCGCTCGTGCGCACGCTCAGCAGCCATCTCGCCTACTACCAGCGCTGGGCCAAGACCTGGGAGTTCCAGGCGCTGCTCAAGGCGCGGCCGGTGGCCGGCGACCTGGAGCTGGGCGCCGCGTACGTCGAGGCGGTGGAGCCGCTGGTCTGGCAGGCCGCCGAGCGGGAGAACTTCGTCGCCGACGTGCAGAAGATGCGCCGCCGGGTGGTGGAGAACATCCCCGTCTCCGAGATCGAACGGGAGCTGAAGCTCGGCCCCGGCGGCCTGCGGGACGTCGAATTCGCCGTACAGCTCCTCCAGTTGGTGCACGGCCGCGCGGACGCCTCGCTGCGCAGCGGCACCACCCTGAAGGCCCTCCAGGCGCTCGCCGCCGGCGGATACGTGGGCCGGGTCGACGCCGTCCAGCTCGACGACGCCTACCGCTTCCTGCGCTCCATGGAGCACCGCATCCAGCTCTACCGGCTGCGGCGCACGCATCTCGTGCCCGTCGCCGAGGAGGACCAGCGGCGCCTGGGACGGTCGTTGGGCCTGCGGGCCGATCCGATCACCGAGCTGAACCGCGAGTGGAAACGGCACGCGGCCGTCGTACGACGCCTGCACGAGAAGATCTTCTACCGGCCCCTGCTGGATGCCGTCGCCCAACTCGCCCCCGGCGAAGCACGGTTGAGCGCGAAGGCGGCCCGGGAACGGCTCGTCGCCCTCGGATACGCCGACCCCGCCTCCGCGCTGCGCCACCTGGAGGCGCTCGCCTCCGGCGTCACCCGCAAGGCCGCCATCCAACGCACCCTGCTGCCCGTGCTGTTGGGCTGGTTCGCCGACTCGGCCGATCCGGACGCCGGACTGCTCAACTTCCGCAAGGTCTCCGACGCCCTCGGCAAGACCCCTTGGTATCTACGGCTGTTGAGGGACGAGGGCGCCGCCGCGGAGAACCTCGCCCGGGTGCTCTCGGCCGGCCGCCTCGCCCCCGATCTGCTGCTGCGCGCCCCCGAGGCGGTCGCCCTCCTCGGCGACGGCGACGGCGGCGGTGACGGCGGCACCCGTGGCGGCGGCGGGCTCCAGCCGCGCGGCCGCGCCCAGCTCGAACAGGAGATCCTCGCCGCCGTCGGCCGGGCCGAGAGCGTGGAGAAGGCCGTCACCGCGGTCCGCGGGGTGCGCCGCCGCGAACTGTTCCGCACGGCCGCCGGGGACATCGTCGGCTCCTACGGGACCGAGGCGCGGCCCGCCGAGGCCGACCAGGGCGCGCTGGTGGACCGGGTGGGCGCCGCCGTGTCCGACCTGACCGCGGCGACCCTCGCCGGCACCCTGCGCGCCGTGGTGCGCGACGGCTGGGGGGACACGCTGCCCACCCGGTTCGCCGTGATCGCCATGGGCCGCTTCGGGGGCCACGAGCTGGGCTACGGCTCCGACGCGGACGTGCTCTTCGTCCATGAACCGCGCGACGGTGTGGACGAGCGGGAGGCCGCGCAGGCGGCGAACCGGGTCGTCAGCGAGATGCGGCGGCTGCTCCAGATCCCGAGCGCCGACCCACCGCTGCTGATCGACGCGGACCTGCGGCCCGAGGGTAAGTCCGGGCCGCTGGTGCGGACCCTGAACTCGTACGCGGCCTACTACCGGCGATGGTCGCTCGGGTGGGAGTCGCAGGCGCTGCTGCGGGCCGAGGCGGTCGCCGGGGACGAGGAGCTGGGGCGCCGGTTCATCGAGTTGATCGACCCGCTGCGGTACCCGGCGGACGGGCTCGGCGAGGAGGCCGTACGGGAGATCCGGCGGCTGAAGGCGCGGATGGAGTCCGAGCGGATGCCGCGCGGCGCCGACCCCAAGCTGCACACCAAGCTCGGGCCGGGCGGACTGTCCGACGTCGAGTGGACCGTGCAGCTCCTCCAGCTCCGGCACGGGGCGGCGGAGCCGGGACTGCGCACCACCCGCACCCGTGAGGCGCTGGCCTCGGCGCGGACGGCCGGGCTGATCTCCGAGGAGGACGCGGCCACGCTGGACGAGGCGTGGGTGCTGGCCACCCGCGTGCGCAACGCGGTGATGCTGGTGCGCGGGCGGGCGGGGGACACGTTCCCCTCCGAGAGCCGGGAGCTGGCGGCGGTGGGCCGCTATCTGGGATACGGCCCCGGACACGTCGGCGAACTGCTCGACGGATACCGGCGGACGGCCCGGCTGGCCCGGGGAGTCGTGGACGAGCTGTTCTACGGAGGGTGACACCAGCGGCCCCCCCCACAGAGACCTACGTTTTCTCCGGCACCGTCCGCGGCAACGCGTACGGCTGCACCCCGTACCACAGCCGCGCCACCGCGAAGCCGAAGGCGAGGCACAGCAGCCCGCCCACCGCGTCCAGCCAGAAGTGGTTGGCCGTGGCCACGATGACCACCAGCGTCGCCACCGGATACAGCAGGCCCAGGATCCGCACCCACGGCAGACTCGCCAGCGCGAAGATCGTCAGGCCGCACCACACGGACCAGCCGATGTGCATGGACGGCATCGCGGCGTACTGGTTCGACATGTGTTTCAGATCGCCCGAGGCCATCGAGCCCCAGGTCTGGTGGACCATCACGGTGTCGACGAAGTCGCCGCCGTTCATCAGACGGGGTGGCGCGAGGGGATAGAGGTAGTAGCCGAGCAGGGCCACCGCCGTCGTCGCGAACAGGACGAGCCGGGTGGCCGCGTACCGGCCCGGATGGCTGCGGAAGAGCCACACCAGGACACCCAGCGTCACCACGAAGTGCAGGGTCGCGTAGTAGTAGTTCATGCCGACGATCAGCCAGGTCACCGAGTTCACGGCGTGGTTGACGGACTCCTCGAAGGCGAGCCCGAGACGGTGCTCCGTCCGCCAGAGCCAGTCGGCGTTGTCGAGCGCGGCGGTGCGCTGCTCCGGGACCGCGTTGCGGATCAGGGAGTACGTCCAGTAACTGACCGCGATCAGCAGGATCTCGAACCACAGACGCGGCCGACGCGGGGTCCGCAGCCGGTCCAGCCGACGAGGGCGGGGCTGTGGAGAAACGTCCGCCCCGGCCGTGACGGCGGGCCGAACGACCTGGTCACGGCCTTCCCTCGGCGTCACCGTCTGCTCACCCATAGGCACAGAGTTTGCCAGAAAAGCCATCTCCCCCCGATCATCCCCCGGGCGGGTTCACCCCGCACGTTCTCCACCGGGTGGAGTCCATCGTCTCCTACCGGCGGTGGGGAGGAAAGCCCCGCTTCTCCGCCTCAGGGACGATTTCGGTCCCCGGGGGCCGAAGCGGTCGAACCGCGCACCACCAGTTCGGGCATGAACACGAACTCGCTGTGCGGGGCCGGAGTACCGCCGATCTCCTCCAGCAGGGTGCGCACCGCGGCCTGGCCCATCGCCGGGACCGGCTTGCGGACGGTGGTCAGCGGCGGGTCGGTGAAGGCGATCAGCGGGGAGTCGTCGAAGCCCACGACCGAGATGTCCCGCGGGACGTCGAGGTCGCGCTGCCGGGCCGCCCTTATCGCGCCGAGCGCCATCATGTCGCTGGCGCACACGATCGCCGTGCAGCCGCGGTCGATGAGCGCGTTGGTGGCCGCCTGGCCGCCCTCCAGCGTGTACAGCGAGTGCTGGACCAGCTCGGACTCGATCACCTCCGCGCTCAGCCCGAGCTGCTCCTGCATGGTGCGCACGAAGCCCTCGATCTTGCGCTGCACCGGCACGAACCGCTTCGGACCCAGCGCGAGGCCGATCCGGGTGTGGCCCAGCGAGGAGAGGTGGGTCACCGCCAGGGTCATCGCGGCGCGGTCGTCCGGGGAGATGAACGGCGCCTGGACCTTGGGGGAGAAGCCGTCGACGAGGACGAAGGGGACGCCCTGCGCGCGGAGCTGCTCGTAGCGCTGCATGTCGGCGGTGGTGTCCGCGTGCAGCCCGGAGACGTAGATGATGCCGGCGACCCCGCGGTCCACCAGCATCTCGGTCAGCTCGTCCTCCGTGGAGCCGCCCGGGGTCTGGGTGGCGAGGACCGGCGTATAGCCCTGGCGGGTCAGCGCCTGCCCGATCACCTGCGCCAGGGCGGGGAATATCGGGTTCTCCAGCTCGGGCGTGATGAGCCCGACGAGGCCCGCGCTGCGCTGGCGCAGACGGACGGGGCGCTCGTACCCGAGGACGTCCAGCGCGGCGAGCACGGACTGACGGGTGGTGGCGGCGACGCCAGGCTTGCCGTTGAGGACGCGGCTGACGGTCGCTTCGCTCACCCCCGCCTGGGCGGCGATGTCGGCAAGCCGTGTGGTCACAGGGGTGGACTGTACCGGCCAGGTCTCGCCTTGCACACCAATCGGGCGCCGTGGACGATTCTTCGGCCTGCCGCGCCCGGTCTGCTGTGTCATCGCGCTCCCTCGTGATCCCTCATGAAAGTGATGGCAAGAGCTTGCAGAGTCTTGCACAGGCCGTCCCCCCGTGTTCGACGGGCGTAAACAAGCGTCTCATGGCGGTCGCCTTCCGGTCACGCGCGGGTAACACCGGAGACGTCTTTCACTTTTTTTCTGCAAGGTCTTTCGCAACGCTTACATGGCTGTTACGTTCACGTCGCCCGGCGGCGGCAACGGCGCAGTCGGCACAAGTCGACAGGAACGGCGGACGGGGCCGTCTCCTGTAGCTATACGGGCTTTCACCCTCAAGGAGAAACTCATGCGGCGTGGCATAGCGGCCACTGCGCTGGTGGCGTCCCTCGCCCTCGCGGCGACGGCCTGCGGCGGAGACGACAGCGGCAGTGACAAGTCTGACGGCCCGGTGACCATCACCTGGTGGGACACCTCCAACGCCACGAATGAGGCGCCGACCTACCAGGCTCTGGTCAAGGAGTTCGAGGCCGCCAACAAGGACGTCAAGGTCAAGTACGTCAACGTCCCGTTCGACCAGGCGCAGAACAAGTTCGACACGGCCGCCGGTGCCTCCGGCGCCCCGGACATCCTGCGCTCCGAGGTCGGCTGGACGCCCGCCTTCGCCAAGAAGGGCTACTTCCTGCCGCTGGACGGCACCGAGGCCCTCGCCGACCAGGACAAGTTCAAGTCCAACCTGATCGAGCAGGCGAAGTACGAGGGCAAGACGTACGGCGTGCCGATCGTCACCGACACCCTCGCGCTCGTCTACAACAAGGCGCTCTTCGAGAAGGCCGGCATCGCCGAGGCCCCGAAGACCTGGGAGGACCTGAAGTCCGCCGCCGCCACCATCAAGGCGAAGACGGGCGTCGACGGCTACTGGGGCTCGACCCAGGCCTACTACGCCCAGTCCTTCCTCTACGGCGAGGGCACCGACACCGTCGACGCCGACGCCAAGAAGATCACGGTCAACTCGCCCGAGGCCCAGAAGGCGTACGGCACCTGGCTGGAGCTCTTCGACGGCAAGGGCCTGCACAAGGCCGACACCACCGCCGACGCCTACGCCCACATCCAGGACGCGTTCGTCAACGGCAAGGTCGCCGCGATCATCCAGGGTCCCTGGGAGATCACGAACTTCTACAAGGGCTCGGCCTTCGCCGACAAGAACAACCTCGGCATCGCCACCGTCCCGGCCGGCTCCTCCGGCAAGGCGGGCGCCCCGACCGGCGGCCACAACCTCTCGGTCTACGCCGGCTCGGACAAGGCCCACCAGGCCGCCGCGCTGAAGTTCGTCAACTTCATGACCTCCGCGAAGTCCCAGGCCACGATCGCGCAGAAGAACTCCACCCTGCCGACCCGTGACGACGCCTACACCGACGCCGTCAAGGCCGACCCGGGCATCGCCGGCTACGGCACCGTCCTGGCCGCCGCGCAGCCGCGCCCCGCGCTGCCCGAGTACAGCTCCCTGTGGGGTCCGCTGGACACCGAACTGCCCAAGATCGCGGGCGGCAAGGTCTCCCTCGACAAGGGCCTGAGCACCGCTGAGACGTCCATCGCCAAGCTGGTGCCGGACTTCAGCAAGTAAGCCCGGTGTGGCCGTCGGATCTCCCTGATCATGGGGGGTGAGATCCGACGGCCACCCCGCTGTACCCCCTCAGCCCACCCTCGGTCTCCCTGATCTTCCAGAAGGTGTCGAACCATGACAGTCGCCATCGACCGCGCGACCGGCAAGCGCCGCGGTGACCGCGCGCCCCGGCCCGGGCTGGGGCAGCGCCTGAAGCACGGCTACCACAAGCACTGGTACGCGTACGCGATGATCGCCCCGGTGATCGTCGTGCTCGGCGTCCTCGTGCTGTACCCCCTGGCCTACGGCTTCTACCTCACGCTCACCGACGCCAACAGCCTCAACACCGCGCGCACGATCGGCGTCAACGAGATCGAGGCCACCTACAAGTTCATCGGTCTCGACAACTACGCGGACATCCTCTTCGGGGAGACCGCCTACGACCGCTTCTGGTCGCACTTCGTCTGGACGATCGTCTGGACCGTCGCCTGTGTGGCCCTGCACTACACCATCGGCCTCGGCCTCGCCCTGCTGCTCAACCAGAAGCTGCGCGGCCGCACCTTCTACCGGCTGATCCTGGTCCTGCCCTGGGCGGTCCCCACCTTCGTCACCGTCTTCGGCTGGCGGTTCATGCTCGCCGACGGCGGCATGATCAACTCCGTGCTGGAGACCCTGCACCTGCCGACACCGCTGTGGCTGGAGGACACCTTCTGGCAGCGGTTCGCGGCGATCATGGTCAACACCTGGTGCGGTGTGCCGTTCATGATGGTCTCGCTCCTGGGCGGCCTCCAGTCCATCGACTCCTCGCTCTACGAGGCCGCCGAGATGGACGGCGCCAACGCCTGGCAGCGGTTCCGCTTCGTCACCCTGCCCGGTCTGCGGTCCGTCAGCTCCACCGTCGTGCTGCTCGGCATCATCTGGACCTTCAACCAGTTCGCCATCATCTTCCTGCTGTTCGGCGACACCGCCCCCGATGCCCAGATCCTGGTCACCTGGGCGTACTACCTCGGCTTCGGACAGCAACCGCGTGACTTCGCCCAGTCGGCGGCCTACGGCATCCTGCTGCTGGCCATCCTGATCGTCTTCACCTCGTTCTACCGCCGCTGGCTGAACCGCAACGAGCAGCAGCTCGCGATCTGAGGCAGGAGTTCCCATGACCACGAGCACCGTCGAGTCCTCCGCCGCAGTGACCGGTCCCGTCGCCGCCGGCCCCCGCAAGAACCGGGGGCGGGGCAGGCGCGGCCTGCTGGGCGCCCTCGCCTCCCACGGCCTGCTGACCGTCGCCAGCCTGATCGCGCTGTTCCCGATCGCCTGGCTGGTCTTCCTCTCCCTCGGCCCCGACAAGGACGACTACCTCCACCCCGGACGCATCTGGTCCAAGATGACGTTCGACAACTACGCGTTCGTCCTCCAGAACACGAACTTCTTCGACTGGCTGAAGAGTTCGCTGATCGTCTCGCTGGGCACCACCGTCATCGGCGTGCTGATCGCCGCGACCACCGGCTACGCGGTCTCCCGTATGCGCTTCCCGGGCTACCGGAAGTTCATGTGGGTGCTGCTGGTCACCCAGATGTTCCCGATCGCCGTCCTCATCGTGCCGATGTACCAGATCCTGTCGGAGCTCCAGCTCATCGACACCTACTTCGGCCTGATCCTCGTCTACTGCTCGACCGCGGTGCCGTACTGCGCCTGGCTGCTCAAGGGCTACTTCGACACCATCCCGTTCGAGATCGACGAGGCCGGACGCGTCGACGGCCTCACCCCCTTCGGCACCTTCGCGCGGCTGATCCTGCCGCTCGCCAAACCGGGCCTCGCGGTCGCCGCGTTCTACAGCTTCATCACCGCCTTCGGTGAGGTCGCCTTCGCCACCACGTTCCTGCTGGACGACCAGAAGTACACGCTCGCCGTCGGCCTCCAGAGCTTCGTCAGCGAGCACGACGCCCAGCGCAACCTGATGGCCGCCACGGCGGTGCTCATCGCCATACCGGTCTCGGCGTTCTTCTACCTCGTGCAGAAGAACCTGGTCACCGGACTCACCGCCGGCGGCACCAAGGGGTGACCCCGGTGCTCCGGTGACACGACTCCCGCGCGCCTGACCGCGCGGGTGGCGGCCGCGGGTCCATCCGACCCCGCCGGCCCGCGGCCGCCTCGTCACCCCTTCCGGACCCTCCGAGCCCGGCCCCACCCGACAGCCCCCGAACACCACCTCGTCACGTATCAAGGACGCCATGAGCCAGCAGCACTCCGCAGCCCCGGCCCCGACCCCCACCTCCGCGTCGGCCGTCGCCACCGTCGCCAAGCGGCGCGACTGGTGGCGGGACGCGGTGATCTACCAGGTCTATCCGCGCAGCTTCGCCGACAGCAACGGCGACGGCATGGGCGACCTGGAAGGCGTGCGCTCCAGACTCCCCTACCTGCGGGACCTGGGCGTGGACGCCGTGTGGCTCAGCCCCTTCTACGCCTCCCCGCAGGCCGACGCCGGCTACGACGTCGCCGACTACCGGGCCGTCGACCCCATGTTCGGCAACCTGCTGGACGCCGACGCCCTGATCCGCGACGCCCGCGAACTGGGCCTGCGCATCATCGTCGACCTCGTCCCCAACCACTCCTCGGACCAGCACGAGTGGTTCAAGCGGGCGCTCGCCGACGGCCCCGGCTCGCCGCTCCGGGAGCGCTACCACTTCCGCCCCGGCAAGGGCGACGACGGCGAACTCCCGCCCAACGACTGGGAGTCCATCTTCGGCGGCCCCGCCTGGACCCGGGTCACCGAGCCCGACGGCACCCCCGGCGAGTGGTACCTGCACCTCTTCGCCCCCGAGCAGCCCGACTTCAACTGGGAACACCCCGCGGTCGGCGACGAGTTCCGCTCCATCCTGCGCTTCTGGCTGGACATGGGCGTCGACGGCTTCCGCATCGACGTGGCCCACGGCCTGGTCAAGGAGCACGGTCTGCCCGACCTCGGCTCCCACGAACAGCTCAAACTGCTGGGCAACGATGTCATGCCGTTCTTCGACCAGGACGGCGTCCACGACATCTACCGCCAGTGGCGGCTCATCCTCGACGAGTACTCCGATGCAAGGGGGCCCGAAGGGCCTTCCGCAGAAGGGCGGGGGCGGGAGACGGGCGGGCGCATTTTCGTCGCCGAGGCGTGGACCCCCACCGTCGAGCGCACCGCCAACTACGTCCGCCCCGACGAGCTGCACCAGGCGTTCAACTTTCAGTACCTGGGCACCGCGTGGGACGCCAAGGAGCTGCGCACGGTCGTCGACCGCACCCTGGAGGCGATGCGCCCGGTGAACGCGCCCGCGACCTGGGTGCTGTCCAACCACGACGTCACCCGGCACGCCACCCGCTTCGCCAACCCGGCCGGCCTCGGCACCCAGATCCGCACCGCCGGCGACCGCGACCTCGGCCTGCGCCGGGCCCGCGCCGCCACCCTGCTGATGCTCGCCCTGCCCGGCTCGGCCTACGTCTACCAGGGCGAGGAACTCGGTCTGCCGGACGTCGTCGACCTGCCCGACGAGGTGCGCCAGGACCCGGCGTACTTCCGCGGCGCCGGCCAGGACGGCTTCCGCGACGGCTGCCGGGTGCCGATCCCGTGGACCCGCGAGGGCTCGTCGTACGGCTTCGGCGACGGCGGAAGCTGGCTGCCGCAGCCGGCGAGCTGGGCCGAACTGAGCGTAGAAGCACAGGACGGCGTCGAGGGCTCGACCCTGGAGCTGTACCGCGCGGCGCTGCGGCTGCGCCGCTCCCAGCCCGACCTGGGCGCGGGCGACGCGGTCGAGTGGCTGAAGGCCCCCGAGGGCGTCCTCGCCTTCCGGCGCGGCGAGTTCGTGTGCGTCGCGAACACCTCCGGCGAGTCGGCCCGGATCCCCGCGTACGGCCGGGTCCTGCTCGCCAGCGGTGAGATCGCGGAGGTGGACGGCGAGGCGAAGCTTCCGGCCGACACCACGGTCTGGTTCACCACGGCCTGACCGACCGTCACGAGGGGTCGCCGTTCTTGGGGGAACGGCGGCCCCTTCTGCACGCCCGGGGTAACTTCTTGCGAATCCTTCACAACCTCACGGTGCCGTTTCCGGTCACGCGCCCTTAACATCGCGCCACCGCAAGGTTTCTGAAAGATTTCAGCAAGAGCCTTCAACGACGAAGGAAACCCCACACATGGCACGCAAGAGAATCGTTTCGGGCGCCGTCGCGCTCTCCGCCACGACGGCCGTCCTGATGGCGCCCGGTGTCTCGTACGCCTCCCCGCCCGGCACCAAGGACGTCACCGCCGTCCTCTTCGAGTGGAACTTCGCCTCGGTCGCCCGAGAGTGCACCAACACCCTCGGCCCGGCCGGCTACGGATACGTCCAGGTCTCCCCACCGGCCGAGCACATACAGGGCGGGCAGTGGTGGACCTCCTACCAGCCCGTCAGCTACAAGATCGCCGGACGGCTCGGCGACCGCGCCGCCTTCCAGAACATGGTCAACACCTGCCACACGGCCGGGGTGAAGGTCGTCGTCGACACGGTCATCAACCACATGGCGGCCGGCAACGGCACCGGGACCGGCGGCTCGTCGTACACGAAGTACACCTACCCCGGCCTGTACTCGTCCTACGACTTCGACGACTGCACGGCGCAGATCAGCAACTACGCCGACCGCTGGAACGTCCAGCACTGCGAACTCGTCGGCCTGGCCGACCTGGACACCGGCGAGGACTACGTCCGCAAGACCATCGCCGGGTACATGAACGACCTGCTGACCCTGGGCGTCGACGGCTTCCGGATCGACGCGGCCAAGCACATCGACACGGCCGACCTCGCCAACATCAAGTCACGGCTGACCAGTCCGGGCGTGTACTGGAAGCAGGAGGCCATCTACGGCGCGGGCGAGGCCGTGCAGCCCACCGAGTACACGGGCAACGGCGATGTGCAGGAGTTCCGGTACGCCTACGACCTCAAGCGGGTCTTCAACAACGAGAACCTCGCCTACCTGAAGAACTACGGCGAGGGCTGGGGGTACATGAGCGGCTCGGTCGCCGGTGTCTTCGTCGACAACCACGACACCGAGCGCAACGGCTCCACCCTCACCTACAAGGACGGCGCCAACTACACGCTGGCCAACGTCTTCATGCTGGCCCACCCCTACGGCGCCCCGGACGTCAACTCGGGTTACGAGTGGTCCGACATCGACGCGGGCCCGCCCAACGGCGGTGCGGTGAGCGCCTGTTGGCAGAACGGCTGGAAGTGCCAGCACGCCTGGCCCGAGATCATGCGCATGGTCGGCTTCCGCAACGCGACCCGGGGCCAGGCGGTGACGAACTGGTGGGACAACGGGGGCGACGCGATCGCCTTCGGCCGCGGCACCAAGGGCTACGTCGCGATCAACCACGAGACGTCCTCCCTGAACCGCACCTACCAGACCTCGCTCCCGGCGGGCACGTACTGCAACGTCCAGAACAACACGACGGTGACGGTGAACTCCGGCGGACAGTTCACCGCCACCCTCGCCGCGAACACGGCCCTGGCGATCTACGCGGGCAAGCCGAGCTGCTGAACGGCCATCTGCGCTACTTCCAGGTGTCGTTCGCGGTGTAGCCGGACGAACCGCCCGTCGTGTACGTGCGGTTCGTGCCGGACTCCCAGGTCACGGTGCCGGACGCGTTCTTCTTGACGTACTTGTACTCGAACGACGTGTTCTTCGGGACGATCACCGTCCTGCTCCAGACGGGGTAGGCCGCCGAGGAGAGGGGGATCGCGTCGGCCGGGTTCCAGGAGCCGAGGGACGGGATCGAGCCGACGACGTAGACGTTCGTGCCCCAGTCGGTGGTCGCGTTGGCGTTGAAGGTCACGTCGGTCGCGTTCGCCACGTTCCACGAGCCCAGCAGGGTGAGCGCCGATGTGCCGCTGGTGGCGGTCCGGTTGGCGCCGGACTCCCAGGTCACGTTCCCCGCGGAGTCCTTCTTGATGAACTTGTACTCGAAGGCCGTGCCGACCGGGACGCTCGCCGTCCCCGACCAGAGCGGGTAGCCCGAGGACGACAGCGGGACGGCCTTGGAGGTGTCCCAGCCGCCCAGTGCGGCGATCGAGCCGACGACGTGGACGCTGGTGCCGGACGAGGTCGGGGCGTACGCCTGGAAGGTCGCCGTCACCGTGGAGGTCCCGTCGTCCGGGTTCTCGCAGGAGGTGTCGCACGGGGTGAACGCGCCGTCGTAGAAGGCGATCGCGCCCTTCGCCGGGAGGGTGAGGGTGGCGTTGCCGCCGGACACCGTGACCGTGGTGGCGCCGTTGTCGACGACATTGGCGTAGACGCCGTCGGCCATCCCGGTGGCGAAGGTGTAGGTCGCCGCGGCGGAGCCGTTGTTGAGCGCGAAGTAGCCGCCGGTGCCCCGGCCGAAGCCGATGACCTGGGACGACTTGGTCGACCAGTTGGTGACCGCGGCCGAGCCGACCGCGTTGTGCCACTTCACCAGGCCGGTGACGGCGGTGTCGCGCTGGAGGCAGTACCAGCCGGAGCCGCAGGTGGTGTCCGTGACGAAGCCGCCGGAGTGCGGCGGCGCCTGGTCGGAGGAGGAGAACTCGAAGCCGGAGTACACGGTCGGCGTCGACCACTTGTAGGCGAGCTGGAAGAGGTTGGCGAGCCGGTAGGCGTCCCCGTCCTTGTAGCTCAGGTGCAGACCGTTGCGCTCGGTGTCGTGGTTGGTCACGAAGGACACCGAGTTCTCCGGGGTCAGCACCCCGGAGGAGGGCAGGGACGCGAGGTCCGAGACATTGCCCTGGAAGGCGGACTTCAGCCGGCTCGCGTAGGTGAAGTCCAGCACGTCACCGGAGGCGTAGTAGTCGGAGGCGGCCGGGGTCGCGCCCGGGTACACCTCCTGGAAGACGTACGGCTCCGCGCCCGAAGTGGTGGTGCGCAGCTTCGCGCGGATCGCGTTCAGGTCGGCGACCGGCATGTGCTTGGCCGCGTCGACCCGGAAGCCGTCGACACCCAGGGCGATCTGCGCGTTGAGATAGGCCGCGATGCCGGAGCGGACGTGGTCGTCCTCGGTCTTGAGGTCGGGCAGGCCCAGCAGCTCGCAGTTCTGGATCTCGGACAGATTCGACCAGTCGTCGATGATCAGGTCGGAGTCGTTGCACTGCGCCGAGGTGTGGTAGTCCCCGGGGTCCCAGTCCGGGGTGTCGTACTTGTTGGTCAGCGTCGTGCCGGCGTATCCGGTTCCGGTCTGGGCGGCGGTGTGGTTGATCACCGCGTCGGTGTAGACCTTGACGCCCGCGCCGTGGCAGGCGCCGATCATGTCCGCGAACTGGGCGGCGGTCCCGAACCGGCCGTTCAGCGCGTACGAGTAGGGCTGGTAGACGTCCCACCAGTAGAAATTGGACTGCTTGAGCGACTCGGACGGCGGGGCGACCCAGACCGCGCCGTAGCCGTTCGGACCGAGGACGTCCTCGCACTCGGCGGCGACCGAGTTCCAGTTGTACTCCCAGAGGTTGGCGATCACATCGCCCGAGGCCGTGGCGTCCGCGCGGGCCGGGGCGGCGGGCAGGGCGATCGCCCCGGCGAGGGCCAGCGCGGCGGCTGCCACGGCGCCGGCCGTACGGCGGACGGCACCCGGAGGTCGTTGAGTTCTCATGTGCGGCTCCGAAACGTTTGCAGTGCGGGAGAGGTGCAGTGTTCGGCCTTCAACTACCCGTGAGAGTGGGGGAGTTGAGAACAGGGCGTCAAGGACTCGGGTGAAAGTTCTTTCCGTCGGTTTCAAGCCTCTTGCTGTAAAGCTTTCGTTAGCGATACGGTCGCGCGGGGCGCCCGGCAACGAAGCCGATCAGGCCACGCCGCGGCGCAGGGGTCGGACCCAGAAGAGCCGTAATCGCAAGGAGTTCACGCCTGTGATACCGAGATGGGCGGCGCCCTCGACGCGCCGCCGCAGCGCTCATGCCGGACGGGTCGCGACCGTCACCGTCGCCGCGCTCGCCGCGGCCCTCGTCCAGCCCCTGGCCGCGGACGCCGCCGCGCCGCCACCGGCGCCGTCGGACGCCAAGCTGGCCGCCGCGCCCGCCCGGCACGACGCCACCCGCGAGCAGTTCTACTTCGTCCTGCCGGACCGTTTCGCCAACGGCGACCGGCGCAACGACCGCGGCGGCCTGACCGGCTCCCGGCTCAGCACCGGCTACGACCCCACCGACAAGGGCTTCTACCAGGGCGGCGACCTCAAGGGTCTGACCCAGCGCCTCGACTACATCAAGGGCCTGGGCACCACCGCCATCTGGATGGCCCCGATCTTCAAGAACCGGCCGGTCCAGGGCACGGGCGACAACGCGTCGGCCGGCTACCACGGCTACTGGATCACCGACTTCACCCAGGTCGACCCGCACTTCGGCACCAACAAGGACCTGGAGACCCTCATCTCCAAGGCCCACGCCAAGGGCATGAAGGTCTTCTTCGACGTCATCACCAACCACACCGCCGACGTCGTCGACTACCAGGAGAAGTCCTACGACTACCTCTCCAAGGGCGCCTTCCCCTATCTGACCAAGAACGGCGAGCCCTTCGACGACGCCGACTACGCGGCCGGCGCGAAGCGCTTCCCCGCCGTCGACACCGACTCCTTCCCGCGCACGCCCACGACCACCGCGCGGTCCAAGGTGCCCTCCTGGCTCAACGACCCGACGATGTACCACAACCGCGGCGACTCCACCTTCGCCGGCGAGAGCAGCGAGCAGGGCGACTTCTCCGGCCTGGACGACCTGTGGACCGAGCGTCCCGAGGTCGTCACCGGGATGGAGAAGATCTACCAGCGCTGGGTGCGCGACTTCGACATCGACGGCTTCCGCATCGACACCGTCAAGCACGTCGACATGGCGTTCTGGACCCAGTGGGCCACCGCCCTCGACGCCTACGCGGCGAAGCGGGGCCGTGACGACTTCTTCATGTTCGGCGAGGTCTACTCCGCCGACACCGCCGTCACCTCCCCGTACGTCACCCAGGGCCGCCTCGACGCCACCCTCGACTTCCCCTTCCAGGAGGCGGCCCGCCAGTACGCCTCCCAGGGCGGCAGCGCCCAGACGCTGTCCCGGGTCTTCGGCGACGACTACAAGTACACGACCGACAAGGCCAACGCGTACGAGCAGGTCACCTTCCTCGGCAACCACGACATGGGCCGCATCGGGTACTTCCTGAACCAGGACAACCCGAAGGCCACCGACGCCGAACTCCTCGCCAAGGACAAGCTCGCCAACGAGCTGATGTTCCTCAACCGCGGCAACCCGGTCGTCTACTACGGCGACGAGCAGGGCTTCACCGGCTCCGGCGGCGACAAGGACGCCCGCCAGACCCTGTTCGCCTCCCGCACCGCCGACTACCTCGACGACGACCAGATCGGCACCGACCGCACCCACGCCCGCGACGCCTACGACACGAGCGCCCCGCTCTACCGGCAGATCAGCGCCCTGGCGGGGCTCCGCAAGGCCAACCCGGCGCTCGCCGACGGCATCCAGACCGAGCGCTACGCGGCCGACGGCGCCGGCATCTACGCCGTGTCCCGCACCGACGCGAAGACCGGCACCGAGTACGTCGTCGCCTTCAACAACGCCGGCACCGCCAAGACCGCGACCTTCGCGGCCGGTTCGGCCGGCCTGACCTACCGGGGCATCTACGGCACCGACGCCTCCCTGAAGAGCGGCGCCGACAAGAAGCTCACCGTCACCGTCCCGGCCGGCTCCTCCGTCGTCCTCAAGGCCGCCGCCAAGCCCGCCAAGCCCGCCACCAAGCCGGCGATCGCTCTCAAGGCCCCGGCCGCCGGCGCCACCGGCACCGTCGAGATCGGCGCCGACGTCTCCGGCGGCGGCCTCAACCGCGTGGTCTTCGCCGCGCAGGTCGGCAACGGCACGTGGAAGACGCTCGGCTCCGCCGACCACGCCCCCTACAAGGTCACCCAGACCGTCGGCGAGGACGTACCGGCCGGCACCGCTCTGCGCTACAAGGCGGTCGTGATCGACTCCGCCGGCCGCACCGCGAGCGCCCTCGCCTCGTCCACCACCGGCACCCCGCCCGCCGAGGAGGTCCCCACCGCCTCCTCGCGCGACTACGCGGTCGTCCACTACCAGCGCACCGACGGCGACTACGACGACTGGGGCCTGTACGCCTGGGGCGACATCGCCGACGGCGAGGCCACGAACTGGCCGGACAGCCACCCCTTCACCGGCCGGGACGCCTACGGCGCCTTCGCCTACGTCAAGCTCAAGCCCGGCGCCTCCTCCGTCGGCTTCCTCGTCATCGACAAGGACGGCAACAAGGACGTCTCCGCCGACCGCGCGATCGACGTGACCCGCACCGGCGAGATCTGGATCGAGCAGGGCGAGGCCGACGTCCGCACCGAGCGGCCCGACTATCCCGCGCAGGACAAGACCAAGGCCGTCCTGCACTACCACCGCGCCGACGGCGACTACGACGGCTGGGGCCTGCACACCTGGACCGGCGCCGCCCAGCCCACCGACTGGTCCAGCCCGCTGAAGCCCGTGCGGACCGACGCCTACGGCGCCGTCTTCGAGGTGCCGCTCGCCGAGGGCGCCACCAGCCTCAGCTACATCGTCCACAAGGGCGACGAGAAGGACCTCCCGAGCGACCAGTCGCTGGACCTGCGGGCCGACGGCAACGAGGTGTGGATGCTCGGCGGCCAGGAGAAGTACCTGCTGCCGCAGCCCGCCGGCTCCGCCGCCGCCCTCGACCTGACCACCTCCAAGGCGGTCTGGATCGACCGGAACACCGTCGCCTGGAACGGCTCCGACGCCGCCGCCTCCACCCAGCTCGTCTACAGCAAGGCCGGCTCGATCGCCGTCGACAACGGCGCGCTCACCGGCAAGGACCAGCGCTGGCTGCGCCTGTCCAAGACCACGCTCAGTGACGCCCAGAAGGCGAAGTTCCCGCACCTGAAGGGCTACACCGCCTGGTCCGTCGACCCGCGGGACCGCGACCGCGTCCGCGAGGCGCTCGGCGGCCAGCTCGTCGCCTCCCAGCGCGCCGCCAACGGCGCCGTCCTCGCGGCGACCGGCGTCCAGATCGCCGGCGTCCTGGACGACCTGTACGCCCGCGCCGCCAAGGCGGACCTCGGGCCCACGTTCAGCAAGGGCCGTCCCACGCTGTCCGTCTGGGCGCCGACCGCGCAGAACGTCGCCCTGGAGCTGGGCGGCCTCACGGTGCGGATGAAGCGCGACGACGCCACCGGCGTCTGGTCCGTCACCGGCCCCGCCTCCTGGAAGGGCAAGTCCTACCGGTACGTCGTCACGGTCTGGGCGCCCAGCGTCCGCAAGGTCGTCACCAACAAGGTCACCGACCCCTACTCGGTCGCCCTGACCACCGACTCCGAGCGCAGCCTCGTCGTCGACCTCGCCGACAGGTCGCTGGCCCCGAAGGGCTGGACGTCGTACACCAAGCCCAAGGCCGTGCCGCTCAAGGACGCCCAGATCCAGGAGCTGCACGTCCGGGACTTCTCGGTCGCCGACCCGACCACCCCGAAGGGCGACCGGGGCACCTACCTGGCGTTCACCGACAAGAAGAGCGCCGGCTCCACCCATCTGCGGGACCTGGCCAAGGCCGGCACCTCCTACGTGCACCTGCTGCCGGTCTTCGACATCGCCACCATCCCCGAGCGCGAGGCCGACCGGACGACCCCCGACTGCGACCTCGCCTCCTACCCGGCCGACTCCGACAAGCAGCAGGAGTGCGTGGCGGCGGCCGCCGCCAAGGACGCCTACAACTGGGGCTACGACCCGTACCACTACACGGTCCCGGAGGGCTCCTACGCCACCGACCCGAACGGCACCCGCCGCACGGTCGAGTTCCGCCAGATGGTCAAGGCGCTGAACAACGACGGCCTGCGGGTCGTCATGGACGTCGTCTACAACCACACGGCGGCCGCCGGCCAGGCCGACACCAGCGTCCTGGACCGGATCGTCCCCGGCTACTACCAGCGGCTCCTGGCCGACGGCTCGGTCGCCAACAGCACTTGCTGCGCCAACACCGCGACCGAGAACGCGATGATGGGCAAGCTGGTCGTCGACTCGGTCGTCACCTGGGCCAAGGAGTACAAGGTCGACGGCTTCCGCTTCGACCTGATGGGCCACCACCCCAAGGCCAACATCGTGGCGGTCCGCAAGGCCCTGGACGCGCTGACCGTGGCCAAGGACGGCGTGGACGGCAAGAAGATCATCCTGTACGGCGAGGGCTGGAACTTCGGCGAGGTCGCCGACGACGCCCGCTTCACGCAGGCCACCCAGAAGAACATGGCCGGCACCGGCGTCGCCACCTTCTCCGACCGCGCCCGTGACGCGGTCCGCGGCGGCGGCCCCTTCGACTCCGACCCCGGCGTCCAGGGCTTCGCCTCCGGCCTCTACACCGACCCCAACACCTCGACGGAGAACGGCACTCCGGCCGAGCAGAAGTCCCGGCTGCTGCACTACCAGGACCTCATCAAGGTCGGACTCTCCGGCAACCTGGCCGGCTACCGCTTCACCGACACCGACGGCAAGGAGGTCACCGGCGCCCAGGTCGACTACAACGGCCAGCCCGCCGGATACGCGGCGGTCCCGGGCGACGCCCTCGCCTACGCCGACGCGCACGACAACGAGGCCCTGTTCGACGCCCTCGCCTTCAAGCTGCCGAAGGACACCTCGGCCGCCGACCGGGCGCGGATGCAGGTCCTCGCGATGGCCACGGCCGCCCTCTCGCAGGGCCCGGCGCTCTCCCAGGCGGGCAGCGACCTGCTGCGCTCCAAGTCGCTGGACCGCAACTCCTACGACAGCGGCGACTGGTTCAACGCCATCCACTGGAACTGCGCGGCCGGCAACGGCTTCGGCGCCGGTCTCCCGCCGGCCGCCGACAACGCCGACAAGTGGCCGTACGCCAAGCCCTTGCTGACCACCGTGAAGGTGGGCTGCCCGCAGATCACCGGGGCCTCCGCCGCCTACCAGGATCTGCTCAGGATCCGTACGACGGAGTCGGCGTTCTCGCTCGGCACGGCCGCGCGGGTGCAGTCGGCGCTCTCCTTCCCGCTGTCGGGCAAGGACGAGACCCCCGGCGTGATCACCATGCGCCTCGGTGACCTGGTCGTCGTGTTCAACGCGACGCCCGACGCGCAGCGCCAGCGCGTGGCCGCCGCGGCCGGCACCGGCTACCGACTGCACCCGGTGCAGGCGGCGGGCACGGACGCCACCGTCAAGTCCGCCTCCTACGAGCGGGCGTCGGGCACCTTCGACGTGCCGGCCCGTACGGTCGCGGTGTTCTCCCGGACCTCCTGACAGGGGCCGGACGATGAAGGGGGCGGTCCCGTTCGGGGCCGCCCCCTTCACCTGTTTTCCCTGCCGGTGGCGAGCGTGCCTAAGGTGAAGTCCCCGGACCACCCCCGACAGGAGTTCCCCATGCCGCAGATCACCGTCGACCACTCGGCCGGGCTGGGCGCCGCCCTCGACCGGGTCGCCTTCGCACGGGCGCTGCACACCGCCGTCGTCGAGATCGCGGCCGCCAAGCCGGAAGCCTGCAAGACCCTGTTCCGCGCGGCCGACCTCACGGCGTACGGCTACGAGGACCCCGAGGAGGGCCGGCACGCGATCGTGCACGTCACCGTCGGACTGCTCGCCGGCCGCAGCGACGAGACCAAGGAGAAGCTCGTCGACGCCGTCCTGGAACTGCTGCGCACACAGGTGGAGGACGACGGGACCGTGCTGCACGCCTCCGCCGAGATCCGTGATCTCGACCCGTCCTACCGCAAGTTCGAGCGCTGATCAGGACACCAGCGCGATGAGCCGGGCCGCCAGGTCCCCGAACGGCCCGCCGGCCGGCTCACCGTCGAGCACGGGCCGCAGCAGCGCCCGGGTCTCGGTGTCGTAGGCGGCGCTCACCGCCATCAGCGCGGCGAAGTCCCGCACGAGCTGCGCCTCCAGCTCCTCGCGCGGGATGCGCCGCCCGTCCAGCCAGATCAGCGCCGTCGACTCGGCGAGCGAGATCCACGAGCGCACCACCAGATCGAGCCGGGCCGGCGGGTCGGCGATCCCGAGGTGGGACAGGATCTGCTCGTAGGCGGCCTGACGCACCGAGTCGATGAGGGCGTTGGTGGTCGAGACATGGCTCATCGAGTCGACCCCGCCGACCGAGACGGCCGGCCCGCCGCGCATCAGCGCGGAGAAGCCGGGGCCGTGCCCCTCGACGAAGTCGAAGTAGCGGCTCATAACCCGCAGCAGCCGGGCGCCCAGCGGCCCTTCGTGCGGCTCCACGAACCGGCTCGCGAGGTCCTCCGAGGCGCGTTTCAACGCGGCCTCGTACAGGCTGATCTTGCCGGGGAAGTAGTGGTAGACGAGGGGCCGCGAGATACCGGCGGCCGCCGCTATCTCGTCGATGGAGACCTCGTCGGGCGAGCGCTGGGCGAACAGTTCGAGGGCGACGCCGATCAACTGCTGCCGCCGCTCCTCGACTCCCATTCTGCGGCGAACCCCGGTTGTCATACGAACACCTTACCGATCGATTCAGGCCGCGATCGGCCCGGACCGGCCAGGGGCGTTCACATGTCGAGCACCAGCCGCTCGGTGTGTGCCCGCGACACACAGATGAGCATCGAGTCGGCCCGTTCGTCGTCCGTCAACAGCTCGTCGCGGTGGTCCACTTCGCCCTCGATGACCCGCTGCTGACAGGTCCCGCAGAAACCCTGCTCGCAGGAGTAGAGGGTGCCCGGCAGCTCGGCACGGACCGCCGACAGCACCGACGAGTCCGCCGGGACCGTCACCACCCGCCCGGTACGCCGCAGTTCGACCTCGAAGGCGCCACCGGCCGCCGCCCGCGCCCCGAACCGCTCGATCCGCACGGCCGGGAACCGCTCGGCCACCGCCGCCATCAGCCCCTCGGGACCGCAGCAGTACACCGCCGTCCCCTCGGGCAGCTCCCCAGGCAGCGCGCCGGAGTCCGGCCGCCCCTCCACCACGGTCACCCGCTCCCCGCCGAGCGCCTCGACCTCCGCCAGGAACGGCATCGAGGCGCGCGTCCGCCCGGCGTACACCAGCCGCCAGTCGGCGCCCTCGGGCAGCGCCCGCAGCATCGGCAGGATCGGCGTGATCCCGATGCCGCCCGCGACGAACAGATACGACGGCGCGGCGACCAGCGGGAACCGGTTCCGCGGTCCGCGCACCTCGACCTCCGTGCCCTCCCGCACCTCCTCGTGCACCTCCCGCGAACCGCCCCGCCCGTCCGCCACCAGCCGGGCCGCGATCGTGTACGACCCGGAGTCCGCCGGATCCCCGCACAGCGAGTACTGCCGCACCAGCCCCGACGGCAGCACCACGTCGATGTGCGCCCCTGGCTCCCAGCGCGGCAGATCCCGCCCTTCGAGCCGCAGCCGTACGACCCCGTCGGCCGGCGTCTCGCGCGCCGCCACCCGCAGCCGCAGCGCCCGCGAACGGGGCCGCCCGGACACCGGCTCCTCCAGCGCCGGCAGCGGCCACAGCGGCGAGCCCTCGATCCGGCGCCGCAGCGCCCGCCGCACCAGCCAGGCCGCACCGGCGACGGCCACCACGGTCATCGGCTTCGGCATCACCGGGCCTCCTTCTCGGCCACCTCGGCGGCCAGCGCGGCGGGCGAGGACGCCAGATACGCCACCGCCTGCTCCGTGGAACCCTCCTGCGAGGGGTGGTAGTCCCGGCTCAGATAGCGCGGGACGGACTTCAGCAGCGCGCCGGTCGCGGGCAGCGTGCCCCGCCGGCCCCGGAGGTAGAAGTCACGGAAGCGCGCCTTGCCGTCGACCAGCGTGGGGTCGTTCGCCATGAAGAAGCGCGCCCCGCGCTGCCACAGGAAGAGCAGCGCCCCGAACGCGACGGCCCAGGTGCGCACCCGGCGCCGGTAGTCGCCGTCGAGATGCATGAACAGGTCGAAGGCGACCGAGCGGTGCTCGACCTCCTCCGCGCCGTGCCAGCGCAGCAGGTCCAGCATGGTCGGATCGGCGCCCCGGCGGTCCAGCTCACCGGCGTTGAGCACCCAGTCGCCCAGGAAGGCGGTGTAGTGCTCGATGGCCGCGATCAGCGCCACCCGCTCCTTCAGCCACCAGCGCCGCGCCCGCCCCGGCGGCAGCGTGCGGTCACCGAGCAGCTTCTCGAAGAGCCAGTCGACCTGCGCGGTGTACGGCGTCGGATCGAGCCCCTGCTCCTTGAGGTGCGGTAGCACCTCGTCATGGGCCTGGGAGTGCATGGCCTCCTGGCCGATGAACCCGATGACGTCCTCGCGCAGCCGCTCGTCCCGGACGAACGGCAGCACCTGCCGGTAGACGTGCACGAACCAGCGCTCGCCGGCCGGCAGCAGCAGATGCAGCACGTTGATGGTGTGCGTGGTGAACGGATCACCGGGGACCCAGTGCAGCGGGGTGCCGTCCCAGGAGAAGGACACCTTGCGGGCCTTGAGCGGTATCCGGTCCTGCTTGTTAGACATGCTGTCAATGTACTGATGGGTAAGCCCGTGGTGAAGCCCTGTGCACGGATCAGCCGAGACCGTCGATCTCGGTACCGTCCGCCAGGGTCCCCTTCAGGCTCGCCTCGGCGCCCTGCTCGGCCTTCACGGTCAGCAGACTGCCGTCCGCCGAGCCGCTCACCCCGCCGCTCGCCCGCACCGACCGGGTCCCGCGGTCACCGGCGGCCAGCAGGTACCAGGTGCCGCCCTGCGACTTCCACAGCACCCCGGCGAGCACATGCGGAGCGCGCGGACCGCAGGCCGGCACGTCCCCGGCCTTCGCCACGGCCGCCCCGAACAGCCCGCCCGGCGTACGGAACTGGGCCAGCACCCTGCTGCCGTCGCCCCGCCAGGTCTCCGCCCGGGTGCACACCCAGGAGGCCGCCCCGCTGCCGTCGGGCAGCGACTGCCGCGCGTACGCCCAGGCGTTGACCGTCCGCACGCCCTGCCCGCGCACATCGGCCAGCGAACAGGCGAACGGCGCCCAGGTGTTCAGCGCCTCGGCGCCCGTCGCGCGCTTCGTGGAGGACGGCTTGCCGGTGGTGAGCCGGGCCGGGACGAGTTCCCCGAGGTCGGTCAGGAGCTGGCTGCCGTCGGCGTCGGTGACCTGGAGGACGTTCCACGTCGTGCAGGTGCCGGTGCGGGTGGCGGGGCTGGCCAGCGGCGAGGTGATGCCGTCGGTCAGCGTCAGGTCCATCACCCCGGCGCCCGGCTTGGACAGGTCCCGCTCACCGGCCGAGGTGACCCAGGGCGCGGTGAGATAGCGGACGTTGCCGTCGGCCCGGCCCAGGACCAGCGCCCCCGACTCGGCGCGGGTCGCGCCGTCGACCCGGGCGAAGTCCAGCGCCGCCCCGGCCGTGCCGTCCTTCGGCTCGGCGTAGCGGGCGATGCGCAGACCGTCGTAGAGGATCACCACGCGCGCGGTGTCGACCTCGCCCGCGTACAGCAGATGGGGCGGGCCCGCGGGGCCGCCGGACGGGGTGTCGGGGGTCGCGGAGACCCGGACCGTCCCGCCCGGACGGGCCCAGACGGCGAGGGCGCGGCGCAGCAGCGCGCTGTCGCGGGTGAGGGCGCCGCGGGCGGGCCAGACGGAGAAGTCGAGCCGGGCGGAGGTCTTCCAGGCGGAGGGCGAGACCTTGATCAGCCGGGCGGGGTCCAGCGCGGCCTCGGCGGCCGGGTTCTGCGCGTACGCCGGGGCCGCCGCGCCGTCGGGACCCCAGCCGTCGCCGGGCAGCGCGACCAGGGCGCCGCACACGGCGAGCGCGGCCGCGGCGGCGAGCGCGGCCCTGATGTGCCGGCGGCGGCGCATCAGATCGGTGGGCCGGGCCTGGAGCGTGCAGGCGTCGAACTCGGGGGAGTCGAGGAGCGGATACCGGGCGGCCGGGACCGAATCGGCCTCGTTCAGCGCGGCGCCGGCGTTCTTGACGCCGGCCTCGGTCAGCACCTTGCGGATCTCGCCGTCGGACAGCTTCTCCAGGCCGCGCAGCACATAGGCGGCCCGGGCCGGTCCGGCCAGGGCGGACAGGCGCTGGTCCAGGGCGAGTTCCTCGGCGCCGCCCGGCCGCGGGAACAGCCGCAGACCCCACACCTGGGGGAGCAGCGGCGGCAGTTGGGCCCGCTTGGGCCAGGCCGTGGGCCGCAGCGGGCGGCCCGCCTCCAGCGCCGAACGGACCACCTGGAGACGGACGTAGGCGTACCCGGGGTCGCCGTCGCGGCCGGTGGACTGGGCCGGGATGACCGGGGCGGAGGCGCGGCCGCGGGGCAGGGCGCGCTGGGCGAGGGCGTGTGCGGTCAGGACGCGGCGGCCCCGGCCGAGCCCGGGCGGAAGCACCAGGTAGGCGAGGCGGACGAGGCGCGGGTAGTGCTCGACGAGCGCGGCCTCGGCCTGCTCGACGTCGACGATCCGGCCGGCGGCGGGACCGTGGGCGGGGCGCGGGCGCTGGGCGACATCCTGTGGCTGCACGTCCAGCGCAACGAGCCGGACGGTGGATGGTCACCCGCCGGCCGGGTGAATCACCCCGCCGGGTGGGTCAGCGCGCGGGCGTAGTTGGCCATCGACCGCTGATAGCGCGGCAGATGCGGCGCCAGCGCGCCGAGCACCAGCGCCAGCCCCTCGCGGTCCCGGCCCAGGCTGGACAGGCACAGCGCCAGGACGGCGCGTACGGCGTCGTCGAGTTCGTCGGACGGGCCGTCCAGCTCCGGGGTGAGCAGGGCGACGCCCTCCTCGGCCCGGCCGGTGTTGCGCAGCGAGCTGGCGAGCTGGATCCGCGCCCGCCGGCCCCGGTACCCGGCGAGGCCCCGGTCCAGGGCCTCCCGGTACAGCGGGACGGCCCGGTCGGAGTGGCCGGTGGAGTCCCAGGCGCAGGCCCGCTCGAAGGGGCCCAGCGGGCTGTCCGGCGGGAGTTCGGCGACGAGCGCGTCGACGACGGCCCGGAAGTCGGCCGCCCGCTCCCGCGGATACGTCTCGTAGCTCGCCCAGGCGGCGGTCACGCGGTCTTCCCAGTCGTCGTTCACCGGGCCACCTTCGCACGGGTGCGCGGGCGGGGGCACCGGTATTTTGAGCGGACCGCGCCCGGGAGCCGTATCCAGGACGAGGCTCTCGCAGGGAGGACAGATGAAGGTGACCCGACCGATGCTCGTGGCGGCGGCCGCCGTGGCGGCGCTGGCGCTGACCGGTTGCGGCGGCTCCGACGGGGGTTCGAAGCAGAAAGCGGTGCCCGAGACGGCGACCGGCAGCCTGGAGCACCTGGCCGCCGAGGTGAAGTGCACCCCGAACATGCAGACCGACGCGGACGAGATCCGCCAGGCCATCTGCAAGAACGCGGACGGCAAGTTCATCCTGGCGACCTTCGCCACCGACCGCGGCCAGCGCGAGTGGATCAACGGCGCCAAGGACTACGGCGGCCACTACCTGGTCGGCCGCAAGTGGGTGGCCGTCGGCGAGACCAGCACGGTGACGGCGCTGCGCGAGACGCTCGGCGGCGACATCGAGGAGGGCATCGACCACTCGGGACACGGGGCGGGCGGCTCGGCCGGGGGCGCCACGCACTCGGGGCACTGAGCGGCCCCCCCGGGGTCTCCACGGTGTCTTGACGACGAAGAGGCCGGCGGTGAGGAATCCTCACCGCCGGCCTCCTTTCGTGGGGCCGGTCAGGCCGTCACTGGCAGCGCCTGCCGGAGTTGATGCAGTTGACCAGCTTGTTCATCGTGTTCGTGGAGAAGAAGTTGATGAAGTCGTTGTGGTCGGTGATCGGCTTGTGCAGGTTCTCCGGGAACGAGTCGACCGCGTAGGGGTTCACGACCGTGCCGTTCTGGATCCTGGGGGCCGGGACGTTGTAGACCAGCCGGACCTGGAGCTGGGGGATCGCCTTGAAGCCGTTGGCGCAGGTGCCGTCCGCCTGGACGAACGCCACGTGCGTACGGTGGTTGGCGCTGTCGATGTTCTGACCGTCCCAGCAGCTCTGGAAGTTGGTCGTGCGCACCACCTGGCTGCCGCGCGGGCAGATCGGGTACTTGTCCTTGAGCTGCACCTTGTTCTCGAAGCCGGTGCAGCTCCAGTTCACGTTGGCGTTGGCGTTGCCGTTGACGAACGCCTTGGCGTCACCGGTGATGATGCGCAGCGCGGTCGGCATCGCGACGACGGGGCCGCGCTTGTTGCCGACGAACTTGAGCTGGGCCTGCGCCGGCTGGAGGATCTTGCCGACGTTGCCCTCCTTGCCGCCGCCGTCGTTGTTCTGGTCGAAGTCCTGCGTGCCGTTCTGGAGACGCAGCACCGGCCAGAAGTACGACGACTTGTCGCCCTGGTTCTGGCACGAGGTCTGGGCCCCGGCCAGCTCCTGGTCGCTGGCGAACGCGTCGTTGTTCTGGTTGCCGACGTAGTCGTGCAGGTGGTGGGCACCGTTGGTGACACCGGGGGCCACGATCACGTTGTCCGTGTTGTGGTTGTCGTTGCCGTTGGTGCCGCACTTCGTGGTGAAGGTGCCGCGCGAACCGCCGTTGCCGTTGGCCGCGAGACCGTTGGCGCCGACGCCGAGCTGGGCATTGCCCTGGACCTTGGTGATGTCCACGAAGTCCGCCGCTACGGGGCCGTTGCCGCCCTGACCGCCGCCGCCCTGCTGGCCGCCGTTGTTCTGACCGCCGTTGTTCTGGCCGCCGCCCTGCTGGCCGCCGTTCTGCTGCTGGCCGCCGTTGTTGTTCTGCTGGCCACCGTTGTTCTGGCCGCCATTGTTGTTCTGCTGACCGCCGTTGTTCTGCTGGCCGCCGTTGTTGTTGTTCTGGCCGCCCGCGTTGGTCTGGTTGGCCGGGGTGGCGGTGCAGTTGATCAGGGAGTCCAGGTTCTGGGGCGTGGTGCCACCGGCCCGGCCGACCTCCAGCCTGATGCGGTCGAAGATGACCTTCCGCCGCTGCTGGAGCGGCACGAGGATGCTGTTCTGGACGAAGCTCGCATCCCTGGCCTGGGCGTCCCGGGTGGTGGCGAGACGCTGGTACGCCTCGGTGATCTGGCTGTCGAGATTGGCCAGTTCACCCCCGACCTCGTCGCGGGCCTGCCTCGGCACATTGGTCAGCTTCTGCCCCACGTCCGGGCAGGAGATGGTGGCGACCCAGCCCGCCGAGGCGGCCTTCGTCGCGTTCTGTCCCGACCTCGACTCGTGCGCCGAGGCGTAGAAGTTCGCCCAGATCAGCCCGCCCCCACCGAGCGCTAGGGCCGCCGATGCTGCCACGGCCTTGGTGGCCATCGACGAACGGCGTTTACGTGTGTTGCGTCCCATGGAACTCCTCTGACTTCCTTGCGGGGCAGCATCGAGGCGCCCGACAGGAGTGAAGCTGCCCCCTCCCATACGTACGTCGCGTCACAGGCGTTCAGCGGACTCAGGAATTGATGAGAGACCCGTACGACAAAACAACCCCAACATCCCCACACTTCACGTGAGTTGGGGCGGTCACCGATCGCGGTCCAGATAGGCCAGCACCGCCAGTACCCTGCGGTTGTCGTCGTCGGAGACCTCCAAACCCAGCTTCACGAAAATATTCGCGGTGTGTTTGGCGACGGCCCGCTCGGTGACGACCAGTTTGCCGGCGATCGCGGTGTTCGACCGGCCTTGCGCCATCAGTTCGAGCACCTCCCGCTCCCGCGGTGTGAGGCGGCTCACAGGGCTCTGTTCGTCGCCGGAGCGCCGCGCCAGCAACTGCTGGATCACCTGGGGGTCCATCGCCGTCCCGCCCGCCGCGACCCGCCGTACGGCGTCCACGAACTGCTCCGCGTCGAACACCCGGTCCTTCAGCAGATAGCCGACGCCGCCGCTGCCGTCGGCCAGCAACTCCCGTGCGTACAACTGCTCGACGTGCTGGGAGAGGACCAGCACCGGCAGGCCGGGCCGGGCGCGGCGGGCCTTCAGCGCGCACTGGAGGCCCTCGTCGGTGTGCGTGGGCGGGAGCCGGACGTCCACCACGGCGACGTCCGGCTCCAGTTCGGCGAGCGCCCGCTCCAGCTCGGGCCCGCTCTCCACGGCGGCGGCGATCTCGAAGTCGTACGCCTCCAGGAGCCGCACCAGCCCGTCCCGCAGCAGGAACAGGTCTTCGGCTAGGACAACACGCAAGGAATCTCCATGGTCACCATGGTGGGGCCGCCCACCGGGGAGCTGACGGCCAGGACGCCGTCGAATGTACCCAGCCGCCGTTCGATCCCGGCCAGCCCCGAGCCGGCCCCGACCGCCGCGCCGCCCCGGCCGTCGTCGGTGACCGAGATCCGCAGCAGCCCGTCCGTGTGGTGCAGATCGGCCCAGATCCGGCCGGCGCCGGAGTGCTTGACCGCGTTGGTGAGGATCTCGCTCACCGCGAAGTAGGCGGCCGACTCCACGGGGGCCTCGGCCCGGCCCGGCAGATCCACCGCGACCTCGGCCGGCACCGGCAGCCGCAGCGCCAGCGCCCGGACCGCGTCGCCCAGGCCGCGTTCGGCCAGCACCGGGGGGTGGATCCCGCGCACCAGGTCCCGCAGTTCGGCGAGCGCCTCGGCGGAGGCCCGGCGGGTCTGCGCGAGCAGCAGCTTGGCGCGCTCCGGGTCCTTGTCGACCAGCGCCTCGACCGTGCCGAGATCCATGCCCATCGCCACCAGCCGGGCCTGCGCACCGTCGTGCAGATCCCTTTCGATACGGCGCAGTTCGGCGGCCGAGGTGTCCACGGCGTCCCGCCGCGTCTCCGTCAGTACCCGTACGCGCTCGGCGAGTTCACCTTCGGGCGAGGCCAACAGGGCGCGGGTGAGGCGGAAGTGGAGGAGCAGCAGCGCCGGGGTGAGCCGGTAGGCGGCGACCAGCAGCACCGCGGCGGTCGCACCGGCGCCCAGCGCGGTCGGCTGGTCGCTGACCGGCACGAAGCCGTACCAGTACGTCCCGTCGCCGGCCAGTTCCCGCCACAGCCCGGCCGCCACCGCGAACCCCTCCACCGGGTAGAGCAGCAGCACGGCCGGCAGCAGCGCGGTCACGAACCCCGCCGTCATGTCCACCGGCAGCCAGCGCACGTCCCGCCAGGTCTGCGGGTCGCGGAGCAGCTCGACGGTGCGCCTCCAGGGCCGGGCGCCCGGCGTCGGAGGCCGGTACACCACCGGTATCCGCACCCCGCACCACTCCTCGGCGAGCCGCCGGCGGGTGGCGGCGAGGGTGCGCACCAGGGCGAGCACGGCCGGGGTGGTGACGAGCCCGATCCCGAGCGGGATCAACGCCAGGGAGAGCAGGGTCAGTACGAGGCCCAGTACGGCGAACGGCAGGACGACCAGCGCCAGCACCAGCCCCCGTACGGCGGCGAGCACGACGGCCCGGGTCCGTGAACCGCCGCCGTCCTCGATGGTCCCCGGCCCGGTCGTGTCGGTCGTCTCGGTGTTCATGCCGTCAGTCTGGCCGACCGGCGGCGGCCGGGCACTGGCCCGAACCCCCCGGTCAGGGGGTGGTGTCAGATACACCCCCGGACCCGCCGCCGACGCCGTGGGTGGCGGCCAGCACCCGCGCCTCCACCTGCGGGTCCAGCCCCTTGACCGTACGGTCCGGGCGCTGCGGGGCGACCCCGCCGAGGGACTCCAGCCAGCGCCAGGTGTCGGCGACGGTCTCCTCGACCGGACGGCAGGACAGCCCCGCCGCCACGGCCCGCGACACGTCGGCCGAGTGCAGCGCGTCGTGCAGATCGCTGCCCGGCGGCACCCAGGCCGGGAGCTGGGTCCACGGCTCGATGCCCGCGTCCAGGACGATCTTCGGCTCGGTCCAGCGCAGTTCGGCCCCGGCGGCCGTGTCCGCGCCGGTGGCCCGCACGCACGCCTCCAGCAACTCGCCCATGGTGGCGTGCCCTTGGGGGCTGATCAGATTGAACGGCCCGCTCACCTCGCGCTCCACCGCGCCGAGGATCCACTCGGCGAGGTCACGGGCGTCGATGTACTGGAGGGGCAGGTCGCGCGGGCCGGGGGCGAGCACCGGGCCGCCGCGGGCGATCCGGTTCAGCCACCAGGGCAGCCGGCCGACGTTCTCGTACGGGCCGAGGATCAGCCCGGCCCGTACGAGCACGGAGTGCTCCGCGCCGAACACGTCGACGGCGGCCAGTTCGCCGCCCCGCTTGTCGCGGGCGTAGTCGGTCGCGTCGGCGTCCGGCGCCGCGCCCTCGACCAGGGGCGCGTCCTCGGTGTACCCGGCGGGCGGGGCCCAGGCGTACACCGAGCAGCTCGACACGTACACGTACCGGCGGGCGCGGCCCCGCAGCAGCCGCGCCGCCTCGTGCACCGCGCGGGGCGCGGACGACCAGGTGTCCACGACCGCGTCCCACTCGGCCCCCGGAGGCAGGTCGATGCCCTCGGGCGCGGTCCGGTCGCCGATCAGGGTCCGGGTTCCGGGGACGGGTGCGTGCCGTCCCCGGTTGAGGACCGTGACGTCCCAGCCACGCCCGAGGGCCGCCTCGACGACGGCCCGTCCCACGAACTCCGTACCGCCCAGCACCAGAAGTCTCATGCCGGTGACTCTGCCCGGCCGGGCCGCGGAAGGGAACCGTGCTCTGCCCAGGGCAGAGCCGGGGGCCGTCCTGGGGGTCAGCGCCCGGTCGGCGGGGTGTACTTGTAGCCGACCCGGCGGACCGTCTGGATCGTCCGGCGGTGCTCCGCGCCCAGCTTGCGGCGCAGCCGGGCGACATGGACGTCGACCGTACGGCCGTCGCCGACATGGCCGTAGCCCCACACGGTGGTCACGAGCTGGTCGCGGGTGTGCACCCGGTTGGGGTGCGCCACCAGATGCGCGAGCAGCTCGAACTCCAGGTAGGTCAGGTCGAGTTCACGGCCGTCGACGGCGGCGGTGCGCTGCACGGTGTCGATCCGCACCAGCGGGTCGGCCGCGCCCGTGCCGGGCCGGTCCGGCACGGCCACCGGCAGGAACGGCGGCTGCTGGTCGGCGGGGACCAGCACCAGGTAGCCGATCATCGGCGGCTGGCCGGGCAGGGTGGGCAGGGTGTGCTGCGGTGCGGGCAGCCAGGTGGCGCCCGGCGGCAGGAAGTCCGCGACGTCCACGACCTCGTCCCGGTCGACGGCACGCAGTCGGTGCCGGGCGGGAGCGGTCGGGGCGGGGGCGGATGCCAGGGGAGCGGAGGAGAGAGAACGGGTGGTCGCCATGAGAGGTCAGCTCTTTCGCGCGAGAAAGTTCGTCGGAGAGGACGACGGCCGCGATTCGTGGTCGGGCTCGCCGAGGGACGTACGTCGTGCGCGCTGGCCGAAGGCCGGGGTGTACGGCTTTAGAGGGCCCGCGCGTTCCTCACGCGGCAACACACCCGGTCGAAATCGTGGTGCTGACGGGAAGGCCAGAACGGCTCGAGGTCGTGGCGACCCGTCGCGGTGTCCTTCTGGAAGCTGGCCATACCCTTATTGAAGCAGACACCCGCCCGTGACAGGACCCTCCTCTCACAGCTTGGACGAATCCTTGCGGAGGAACGCCGAAGGGGCGCCCGCCGATTCGGCGGACGCCCCCTGGGGAGGTGTGGAGCGGGTCAGACCTGGCCGGCCTTCTCCAGGGCGGCGCAGCAGGTGTCGACCAGGAGGCGGGTGACCACGTACGGGTCGACGTTGGCGTTGGGGCGGCGGTCCTCGATGTAGCCCTTGCCGTCCTTCTCGACCTGCCACGGGATACGGACCGAGGCACCGCGGTCGGAGACGCCGTAGGAGTACTCGTTCCACGGGGCGGTCTCGTGCAGGCCCGTCAGACGGTCGTCGATGCCGGCGCCGTAGTTCTTGACGTGGTCGAGCGGCTTGGAGCCTTCACCGAGCGACTCGGCGGCGGTGATGATCGCGTCGTAGCCCTCGCGCATCGCCTTGGTGGAGAAGTTGGTGTGCGCGCCGGCGCCGTTCCAGTCGCCCTTGACCGGCTTGGGGTCGAGAGTGGCGGAGACGCCGAACTCCTCGGCCGTGCGGTAGAGCAGCCAGCGGGCCACCCAGAGCTGGTCGGAGACCTCCAGCGGGGCGAGCGGGCCGACCTGGAACTCCCACTGGCCGGGCATGACCTCGGCGTTGATGCCGGAGATGCCGAGACCGGCGGTCAGGCAGTTCTCCAGGTGGGCCTCGACGACCTCACGGCCGAAGATCTCGTCGGCGCCGACACCGCAGTAGTAGCCGCCCTGCGGGGCCGGGAAGCCGCCCTTGGGGAAGCCCAGCGGGTAGCCGTCCTGGAAGAAGGTGTACTCCTGCTCGATGCCGAAGATCGGCTCCTGGGCGCCGTAGCGCGCCTCGACCTCGGCCAGCGCGGCGCGGGTGTTGGACTCGTGCGGCGTCATGTCGATGTCGAGGACCTCGCACAGGACGAGGATGTCGTCGCCGCCGCGGATCGGGTCGGGGCAGGTGAAGACCGGCTTGAGGACACGGTCCGAGGAGTGGCCCTCGGCCTGGTTCGTGGAGGACCCGTCGAAGCCCCAGATCGGCAGCGCGTCCAGACCGACGGGCTCACCCGTGATGATCTTGGTCTTGGAGCGGAGCTTGGCGGTCGGCTGGGTGCCGTCGATCCAGATGTACTCAGCCTTGAAGGTCACGGGCCACTTCCTTCGGGGTGTCTCTGACGCACTTGCGGGTGCTGCGGCGCTGCGGCACTGGGGCGCCGCCTTGTCTGCCCGGCAGACTGCCAACAGGCGATTTCCCGGTCATTGCTCGAATGTGAACCCCGTGTTACCTGGTGGTTCTGTGGTGCGCGTCACCGTGTGAGGGGTGCCGGGAGGCACCGGCGGGGCCGGTCCTTCACCGTTCGCGCGAGCACACTCGGCGCGGCCGACGGCTCGTATGCGATGGGAATACGGGGCCCGGACCTCGGACCCCGGGCCTCGGGGGAGCGGTGCGGGGCGGGCACGCCGTCTGTTCCTCCTCGACCCCGGCTGTGCGGTCCTGTCGTGCTGTGGTCCGCCGGGTTCGAGACAGCGTGTCCGCCCCGCACATGCGGGCCCCGCCGCTCGTGGCCGCGAGCGGCGGGACCCTGTTCTCATCGTTCTCGTCGGCCGCCGGGGCCGGCGATCACCCCACCTTCTCGATCACGGCCCGGCGGATCAGGAACTTGCCGGGCTCGCGGACCTGCTCGAAGGCGGCGTTGTTGAGCAGCACGCAACTGCCCGACACCGAGGTCACCTCGACGGTCGTGGACTTGTTGTTGTCCAGGTTGGTGACCTTCAGCTTCGTCCCCGCCGGGAACTGGTTGCTGGAGGCCGCCGGGGCGCCGCCCTCGCCGGAGAGCGTGACGGTCGAGCCGTTGCAGACCTGCTGGCCGGCGGCGGCACCGCCACCGTTGCCGGCGTTCCCGGCACCCGCGTCGTTGCCTGCGTCACCGGCACCGGCGTTGCCCGCACCGGCCTCACCGGCGCCGTTACCGGCGTTGCCGGCCCCCGCGCCGTTGCCGCCGTTGCCCGCGGGGGCCTCCGGCTGTGCCGCCTGGGAGCCCTGAGCCGACTCCCCAACGACGCACCCGGACGCCTTCTGCTGGACCTTGATCTGCGCGATGACGGCCTCGCGGTTGGCGATCCGCGCCTCCGACTGGGCGTCCGGAGCGGCCCGCTGGCCCTCGATGAACTTCTCGTTGTTGCCGAGGGCGGTGGCCAGCCCCTGACAGACGCTCGACTCGGCGGCCGTCTGCGCCGGCTGCGCGGCGTTCGAGGTGGTCGCCATGACAAACGCGCCGCCTCCCGCCACCGTCGCGGCACTCACCAGCAGGGCGAGCTTCTTCTTGGTGCTGAGGGTTCTCCTGCGCGACATCCGCGCCTCCTGAGCGGTAGGGAGCGTACGCCGGTATGTACGAGATACCGAACCGAGTTACTCAGCGGACACACAAGTCGGCTGTGGTGGCGTGCGTCACACGGCAACTCGGCGCCGGAGAAAGGCCGTTGGCCACGGTGAATGACGGTCGGCTACCGCGACAACGCGTCCCGTACGGCCTCGTCGGTGCGGGCGACGACCGCCGTGCCGTCGTCCGCGGTGATGATCGGACGCTGGATGAGCTTGGGGTGCGCGGCGAGCGCGGCGATCCACCGGTCGCGCGAACCGGCGTCCCGCGCCCACTCCTTGAGCCCCAGTTCCTTGGCGTCGGCCTCGCCGGTGCGGGTGATGTCCCACGGCTCCAGCCCGAGCCGGCCGAGCACGGCCCTGATCTCGTCCTCGCTCGGCACGTCCTCCAGATAGCGCCGGACCGTGTAGTCGGCCCCCTCCGCGTCGAGAAGGGTGAGGGCGCTGCGGCACTTGGAACAGGCGGGGTTGATCCAGATCTCCATGCGCCCCACGGTAGCGTCCGAAGGCGCCGAATGCCCTTGTGGCCAGGGGCTTTTGTCAGTGGGGGACGGTAGAATAGAAGCAGTGTTCGAGGGTTCCGCCGGACGTTCCGGACCGGGACCTTGACCGCGACAGGAGGATGCCCGTGCCCGCTGCCGCACTCCGTTCGAAGCCGCTGCCGACCCAGTCCACCGCGAACCACCCCGTCCAGCTCGACCTGCCGTACGTGCCCGTCGCCAAGCGGCCGCTGCCGCCCGGCCGGCCGCGTGAGTGGTACGCCACGCACAACCGCCGCCTCAAGGCGATGCGGCTCGCGATCGCCCTGCTCGACCTGGGCGTCTACCTGCCCGACCAGGCCCGCAACGAGAAGATCCGCAGCACGGCGGAACTGATCGGCATCCACCCGCCGTCGGACACGACGTGCCACATGGTGCGGGCCCTGATGCGGTACTCCCGCTGACCCGCCCCGCCGGACGGCCGCCCCGCCAGGGGGCGCCGTCCGGCGGTGCGGCCCGCTTCCGGCGGTGCGGCCCGCTTCCGGCGGTGCGGCCCGCTTCCGGCGGTGCGGCCCGCTTCCGGCGGTGCGGCCCGCTTCCGGCGGTGCGGCCCGCTTCCGGCGGTGCGGCCCGCTTCCGGCGGTGCGGCCCAGGGTGCCTGGCCGACCCTCACCTCACCGGCCCAACTCCTTCTCCACCGGTGTCCGGAACCGTGGTGTCACCCGGGTCGTCCCGAGCCACGCCGTCAGGCGTTCCGCCTCCGCCGTGATCGCCGCCTCCGCGTCCCGGCCGACGCCGTTCGCACCGCCGGTCCCCGCCCCCGTCAGGATCCGCCAGACGATCTCGCCGTCCGGGCGCTGTGCCCAGCCGCCGACGATGCGGCCGTCCCACCACACCGTCGGGCCGATGTTGCCGCTGTAGTCGAACAGGGCCGGCCGCAGCTCCGGGTCCAGATACCAGTCACGGCCCTGCCAGCCCATCGCCGTCGGATCGAGCGCCGGCAGCAGCGCGGCCCACGGCTCCTGAGGGCCCGTCACCGGATCGGCGTCCTCCGCGAGGACGTACCCCGTGCCCTCGTCCAGCGACACGGCCCGCGCCCCGATCGCCGCCAGCGCCCGCCGTACGTCCGTGACCCGCCACCCCGTCCACCACTTGAGGTCCGCCTCCGTGGCCGGTCCGCACGCCGCGAGCCAGCGGCGCAGCAGCTCCGACTGGGCCTCGGCCGGGGGCAGTTCGGGATGCTCCGGGGCCAGGGCCCAGCGGAACTGGCTCGACGTCCAGGAACCCAGCGGGCGCCCCCGGACCACCTTCCCCTCCACGCCCAGCACCCGCAGCAGCCGCGTCCCCACGGTGTGGACCCCCTCGTACGGCTTCCCGGCCGCGTACACGAACCGCTCCCGCAGCCGCGGCTCCGCCTCCGCCAGCTCGGACGCCGTGGCCTGGCCCAGCCGGCCCAGCGCCGCCAGCGCGCTCTCCTCCGTTTCCTTGAGCCACACCGCGTCCGGCGCGCCCGCCTTCGCCATGTCCTTGACCAGCGAGGCCCGCTCGCGCGCGGCGACGGTCAGCCCGGTCGAGGCGTGCACCACCGCCGTCAGCCCGGCCGGGAACGCGAAGACGGTGTGCCGCATGCCGTGCATCCGCACCAGCGTGCGGTCCCCGTACAGCGCGCGGTCGGTCTCCGCGACGGTGCCCGCCGCGTCCGTCAGCCGGGCCCCCACCGCCAGATACACCGCCGCCGGGTCGCTGCCGTGCAGCGCGACCAGCGCGTCCGCCACCTCCTCGGGCGTCCCGGCCCGCGCCGCCGGGGCCAGCCGGTGCCGCAGCCCCAGCCGCGCCCGCCGCTCGTCCCCGCCGATGTACCGCACCGTGTCACCCATCCCGGCCTCCACCCGCCGTCCCCTGCCTGCCTTCGCCCGCGCTCCCTTCCGATATTCCCCGACGCCACTGACAACGGGACCGCCCGCGGACCGTCCGCGTCACCCGTTCGCCGTATCCGGCATGCACACCACCCCCCGGGCGCACTTCACTGCCAACAGGAGGCGGTGCGACGGAGGGAGGACACGTGCAGCAACGACTCGTACAGCAACGACTCGTGCGGGGACGACGCACGCGAGCACGGCACACGCAGGCACGCCGCGTGCAGGGGCACCCCCGATGACCACCCCCGCGGAGCGGGCCCGGCGAGGCCGGGACGCGCGTGGGCGCATGCCCCGCTCCGGGCACGGACGCTGGCTGCCGTCCGTCGACCGGCCCGACCCCGTCGCCGTACTGGAGCGGCAGGGGCGCGACCGGCTGTCCGAGCTGCTGCCCGTCCGGTACGGCCGGATGACCTCGTCGCCGTCCGCCTTCCTGCGCGGCTCCGCCGCCGTGATGGCCGCCGACCTGGCCGCCCGCCCGCACACCGGGCTGACCGTGCAGCTCTGCGGCGACGCCCACCTGCTCAACTTCGGCCTCTACGGCGCGCACTCCACCACCCGCCGCACCCCGCACTTCGACCTCACCAACTTCGACGAGACCTTCCCCGGCCCCTTCGAGTGGGACGTCAAACGGCTCGCCGTCTCCGTCGCCGTAGCCGCCCGCGCGAACGGCCACCCGGAACCCAAGGTGCGCCGCGCCGCCCTGGAGGCCGTCACCGCCTACCGCACCGCCATCCGCAGACTCGCGGGGCTCGGCGAACTGGCGGTCTGGTACGACAGCGTCGACGCCGAACGCCTGCTCCCGCTGCTCCGCTCCGCGCACCGCCGGCACCGCACCGGGGCGAGCCTCGCCCGGGCCCGCCGCCGCACCAGCCTCCCGGCGCTCGGCAAGCTCGCGGAGGTCGTCGACGGACGGCACCGCATCATCCAGGACCCGCCGCTCCTCCAGGCCGCCGGAGCCTCCGACAGCGCCGCGCTGCGCAAGATCTTCAGCGACTACCGCTCCACCCTCCCCGAAGAACGCCGGCTGCTCCTCGACCGCTACCGGTTCGTCGACGCGGCCCGCAAGGTCGTCGGCGTCGGCAGTGTCGGCCTGCGCTGCTTCGTCGTCCTGCTCGCCGGGCGCGACGCCGACGACCCGCTGTTCCTCCAGCTCAAGGAGGCCCGTACGTCCGTCCTGGAGGAGCATCTGCCGACCGGCCCATACACCCACCCCGGGCACCGGGTCGTCGCGGGCCAGCGTCTGCTCCAGGCGGCCGGGGACATCTTCCTGGGCTGGACGACCGGGCCGCAGGGGCGCGCCTACTACTGGCGCCAGCTCCGGGACGTCCAGGGCGCGGCGGACGTCGACGGCATGGACCCCGCCGACCTGCGCGCCTACGCCCGGCTGTGCGGCACCGCCCTGGCCCGCGCGCACGCCCGCTCCGGCGACCGGTTCGCCCTCGCCGGGTACCTCGGGCGCGCGGACACCTTCGACCGGGCCGTCGCCGAGTTCGCCCTCGCCTACGCCGACCAGAACGCCGCCGACCACGGCACCCTGAGGGCGGCGGTAGCGGCGGGGGTGGTCACGGCGTCGCCCGACGTCTGACACCCGCGGCCGGCCCCGGCGCCGAAAAGCGGATGCACCCTGCGTGACGATGTCCCTACCCTCGATGTCATGGGCACCATCGTCTTGACCGGGACCGTGGTCCTGGTCCTCCTGGGATTCGGAAACCCCCTCTACTGGCTCGCCGCCGTGGCCCTGCTCCACCTGTACGTGCGCCACGGACGCGGCCCGTCCACCACGGGCACGGGCACCGGCACCGCCACCAAGGGCACCGGCACCGGCACCGCGACCGCCGCCGGCGCCGCGCCGACGTCGTACAAGGCGTACCGCGACCGCCGTGACCAGCAGGCGAAGTGGGAACGCCGCTACCGCCGCGAGCGCGGTCTGTAGGACCCGCCAGGACGCACCCCGGGTCTCACAGGCCGGGCGCGCCCCACACCGGGAACCACCGGCTCAGATCGGGCTCCAGGCGAAGATCGTCCTCCAGGACCGCCTTCACCTGGAGTTCGAGCGCGTTGTCGCGCCGCTGCTCCTGCCCGGGCAGCGGCGCGAACGGATAGAACGTGCCGCGCTTGTAGAGGTACACCAGCGCCAGCGGACGGCCGCCGGTGTCACGGCCGTCGGCGTCACGGCCGTCGGCGTCGGCGAACCCGGCGAGCGAGCACAGCAGTTGGGGTCCGAAGCCGTTGACCTCCATCGCGCTGTTCACCGCGTGCAGATCGTTGACCAGCAGGGACAGCTCGTCGGGGGAGCGGTGCGAGACCAGCCAGGAGTAGCCGTGCTCGTCGCGCAGCAGCCGCACCGGGGGACCGGTGCGGTCGGTGTCGGCGTCCAGGAGCGCCTGGACCTCGTGGTGCGTCTGCTCGAACGCGGCGCCCTCCACGGTCGCGAAGCAGACGGCGCCCCGCCCGGTCGGGGTGAACCCGGTCGCCGCCTCCAGCGTCACCGCCGCCGAGGGGAGTGCGAACAGCCGGTCCAGATCGGGCGCGACCGGTTTCGTCCGGCCGAGCAGGATGTCCAGCAGCCCCATGATCAGCCCGCCTTCCCGGGCTCGGCGGCCCGGCCCAGCTCGGCCGAGATCCTGCCGAGCTGGTCGAGGCGCTGCTGAAGGCTCGGGTGGGTGGAGAAGAGCCGGGCGAGACCGGGCTCGGCGCCCAGCGCCGGGGTGAAGTAGAAGGCGTTGAACGCCTGGGCCGTCCTCAGATCCTTGGTGGGGATCCTGGCGATGTCCCCGGAGACCTTCGTCAGCGCGGAGGCGAGCACCGAGGGCCGTCCGGTGAGCAGTGCGGCCGCCCGGTCCGCGGCCAGCTCCCGGTACCGGGACAGGGCCCGGATCAGCAGGAAGCTGATCGCGTACACGGCCGCCGACACACCCATCACGGCCGCGAAGACCACCGCGGTGTTCTGGTCCCGGCGCCCGCCGCCGAAGAGCTGCGAGTAGAAGGCGAACCGGACGATCAGCCCGGCGATCACCCCGAGGAACGACGCGATCGTGATCACCGCGACGTCCTTGTGCGCCACGTGCGCCATCTCGTGCGCGAGGACGCCCTCCAGCTCGGCCGGTTCCAGCCGCCGTAGCAGGCCGGTGGTCACGCACACCACGGCGTTGTCGGCGTTGCGCCCGGTCGCGAACGCGTTCGGCATGTCCATCTCCGACACGGCCACCACCGGCTTCGGCATGTCCGCCATCGCGCTGAGCCGGTCCACCACGGAGTGCAGCTCGGGATACTCCTCCCGCTCCACGACCCGCCCGCGCATCGCGAACAGCGCGATCCGGTCCGAGAACCAGAACTGGGCGCCCAGCATCCCCGCCACGACCACGACGACCAGCACCCATGACTTCAGCAATACGATCAACGCGACGACGAACGCCACGTACAGCAGCCCCAGCAGAAACATCGTGACCGTCATCCGCACGGTCAACTGCCGGTCGCTCCGAAATCGACTCCGCATCTGCATCACCCCACACCGAGACCTGGGCCCCACTGCCAGTGTGCACCGCCCCCGCCCCATGAACGGCCCCAGAGCGCCCCCGGTCCCAGCAAAGACCGTCCCGGGGGCCCGCTCAGCCCCGCGCCCCCGCCTCCCACAGCAGCGGGCGCAGCGCGGCCTCGCCGAGGTGGTCCGCCGCCCGTGTCAGCAGCGCGGTCACCTCCGGATCGCCGCCGGGCACGGTCACCGTCGGACGCCAGCCACGCACGGAACGCTCGGCCCGCTCGGCCAGCCGTACGTCCGGATCGTCCAGCAGCGTGACGGCGGCCCGCAGCCCCGGCACCCCGCCGTACGCGTCCAGCAGCCGCAGCGCGGCCGTCCGCACCGCCGGGGGCCGCCCGGCGCCGAGCCGGGCGAGCAGCCGGTCCGCGGGCAGCCGTTCCGCCGACGGCAGCAGCGCGGCGGTGACCTCGCGCACCACCGAGGGCGACGGGTCGTCGAGCAGCGGCCACAGCCGTGTCACGTCGACCGTGTCCAGGACACGCAGCCCGGCCACCGCCCGCGCCCGGACCCCGGCCGCCGGGTGCCCGAGCAGCGGCCACAACGTCACGGCGTCCGCCCGCTCCCCGCACTCGGCCAGCCCGAGCACGGCCCCCGGCGGCAGCGAGGGATCGGCCGGGTCCGCGCACCGCTCCCGGTACCAGGCCCGCGGATCCCCGCCGAGCTGCCGTACGACGTACCGGGCGCAGGCCCGCACCATGCCCGACCGGTCGGGCAGGAACCCCGCCGCCCGCTCGGCGCGCCCGGCCCGCCGCAGCTCGGTGACACCGGCCGACCGGGCGCGGGGCCCCCGCGCGCCGAGCAGCGGTTCGAGTACGTCGTCGCCGACGCCGTCGGCCGTCGCGGCCAGGGCGGCGTCCGCGCACAGGGACTGCACAACCGCGTCGGCGTCCCGGGCGGCGGCACGGGCCAGCTCGGCGGCGGAGAGGAGCCCCTCCTCGACGGCGAGCCGGTGGGCGAAACGCCGCACGGCGCGGTGGGGGTGCGTGTACAGCGGCGCGAGGGTCCCGTCCGGGGCGGCCCGCAGCAGCGCCCGGGCCAGCCCGGTGACGAAGTCACCCCGCTCCCGCCGCCCGACCCGCAGGATCAGCGGCATCAGCCCTACGACGGTCCGGGCGTCGAGCGTCTCCGCCAGCAGACGCCGGGCTTCCTCGCGCACCTGGGGCACCCAGTCCGTGCAGCGCACGACGACCAGCGGCAGCAGTTCGGGAAACGCGCCGACCCGCGCGAGCGCGGCGCCCCGGATCCGGCCGTCCCGGTGGCACAGGGCGAGCGCGAGCTGCTCCTCGGTGAGCGGCCGACCGCCACGCACCAGCTCTGCCACGTCCGGCCCGTCGACGGTCAGCTCCCAGGCCGCCCCCCCCAACTGCCCTGCCGCACTCCGGCGTCCAGCGCGATCCATGCCTCCGGATCGTCACCGTCCACCACGTCCCGCAGCAGATTCCCCCTGGCCAGCCGTACCGCCGCGGCTTCCCCGCCCCCGATGTCCATGCCGTGATCGTAGAGGCGAGGCCAGGCATGAGCGACGTATTAGTACGGCCTAGTACGGCGCCCGGAACCGCACATAACCCAGCAGCAGGATCACCGCCGCCACCACACCGAGCACGATCGTCGTCGACAGCCAGGACGATCTGCGGGGCGCGGACGGCCCGGGGTCACCGCGGAACGGCACCGGCTGCGGCGGGTTCTCCTTCCAGCGGGCGGCCAGCATGCGGGCCCGCGCGGACGGCTCCTTGTGCTCGGCCCCGTCCGCCCAGCGGAGGTCGAACTCCCGCTCCTCGTCATCCCGTTGAGCCATCGCCGTGCCCCGCTCCCCGTTACCGCGACTCGAACATCCGTACCTGTCACGATACGACGGTGCCCCCACCCCGGAAAACCGGGACGGGGGCACCGTACGGGCCGATCACACGTCGAAGAAGTGACGTCCTGACTCGATGACCTCGGTGGCTCGAAGCCGTCGTTGCGCTGACCTGCGAGGAAGCTGTTATTGCTGGTCGTTATCGGTTGTCGTTGGTCACCGTGGGACGGCCCATAGACGGCCCCGCCGCACCCGGCGGCGGCCCCCTTAGTCCCGCCCTCCGTGATGCGATGGTCGCTCTCATCTGAGAGCTCGCCGACAGGCTTGCCCCCGCTGTCAGCCGAAGCGGCCCCTTGAGGCCTGCCGGGATCCAAATAAGGACGGCGCGCGTCTCCTGATGCACGATCTTGAACCAAGGGGGCCCTTGCTCGTGAGTGATTCGCCACGCAGTAGACGCATTGGCATGGCGCGACGGCTGCCGCGGCCCGACCGCGTCCGACCGCGTCCGGCTCCGCCCGAGAGTCGGTGGTATCGCCGTTTCGACTGGAATCGAGTAGCGGCAATCGCCGGCGTCGCCCTGGGAATCGGTACCCTCGCCTTTACAGGAATCGCGACCTACTATCAGGCTGAGGTCTCCGCTGACCAGCTTGCCCAATCGAAGGAAGATGCCGCAGATAAGGCCAAGAGCCAGGCTGAGCGCATCGCGCTGTGGGTGGAATACAACAGCCTCGGCGAACCGGTCGTTCGCGTCATGAACCGGTCTCCCGACCCCGTCACCAGCGTCGTCATCAGCGTGGGGATCCGGAAAGCGAAAAACGACGATAAAGAATACAAGGCGTTCTATCTTCCCGTGCCCAGCCTGCGGCCATGCTCCATCCTCCCCGTGGAGCTCAACAACGTGCGCTACCGGCAGACGGGGGTAAAGAAATCCTACACATTTCCCGCGGCAGAGGGCCCGTACCAAGTTAGAGCCGACGCGGTCGACTTCGTGGATTCTCACGGGCAGGTCTGGTTCCGTACGAGCGAAGCACTTCAGCCGAGGGAGAGCGAGCCGCTTTCGAAGTTCGGCCGCCTCCTGCAGCAGGTAGCCAGGGAGCATGCGGACGGAGACGCGGTGCTCGGCTTCCAGGCAGAGCCGACACCAAGTTCAGCCGGCCAGTGTGAGAGCACGACTTCCTGACCCCCTCAATCGGCTCAGAGGGAAGGGCTCACACTCTTGGCGCCGCGGAGTCAGCTGGCGCGCTGGGATCCTAACGATCCGCTCTGATGGTCTACCTCCGAAGATGTCAGGAGAAGGGGAACGGCTTCCAAGACCGGCCATCCGGTCGAGGCGGAACACGCCCTGACCTGCTAGTTCTTCGACAAAACGTGGATGACACCCGTCTGGTTGGCCACAGGTTGGCCAGGACGGCCCATGCACCGGTTCACCGGCAGATGAGCACGCGCCCACGTTGAAGACAAACAGTATGCGCTCAAAACTAGACAACTAAGGTCGATTTGGATTTAGGTTGTCCAGAAACCAATCCGCAATCTCAAGTGCACACTCATAAAGCACCACAGCTTTACTGCGGTTGAGTCCTTCACTCTGACCGTGCGCGATCTGATGTCTCCGGTTAACCAGAAATGATAGTTCACGGCTAAGTCTTTGGTCATCTGCGTCGAGCAGGTCCCTGAGGCGCGCCTCGAAGTCCCCACCAAACCGCCCTGCCAAAGAAATAATATTGTCGGGGGAAGGATTTTTCGTGCGGGTTATCCATGATTGAGAGAACACCCTGACAGGGCCTCCCGACTTGCCATCAATGTAGGCCCTGGCGCACTCAAATGTTACCTGTTCGAGGTACCCACAGATCCGCACTACAAAAAACCTTACGAGCCAGATTTTTTCATCATCTGTCCGCTCCCCCGGAGGATTCTTAACCCACTCGGCCAACGGCTCGATATCCTGGCGCAGGCGCACTACCTCGCGAGGCGGCCACGATGACATGCGGCCCCCTAGATGCGAGAGAATTCCCTGGTAGCCAAATCAAGACGCTTCCTAACATACTCTTCTGTCGCCGTTGAACCAGAAATGGTTGACGCTGTCTCGCTGTTGGACGTGAACGCCCGCACAGCACTTGTGACCTCGTCCGGGGCAGGTAGTGATCCGCCATCGACTCGACGCATTAGCCCAACATATAGCGCCTCCGCGAGTGCCGCATTTACCTGCGAACTTTGGAATCTCAAAGCACTTCGACCAGGGCCAGACAGCAAAAGCTTGGACGCTTCAACGAAAAGCTTTGCAAGTTTCTGGTTATCGAGCCCTTCGAGATTCCGATGCTGCCCCAAGAACTCATTGAGGAACTTCTTTTGCGGCCGGAAATATCGCCCCGAATTCTGATAGAGCGCCAAAATGCGAAGGATCAATTCTTGATCCCGAAGGCGTAGAGACCGTGCACCATAGAGTTGTCGCCACTCGGAACTCTTGTTTAGATTCTCCAGGAAATCGACAAGGGCGCCGGGGTAGAGAGCAATCCGGATCTCATGGGGCGTGAGTTGAGTTCCGCCAGAGTTGAGGCGCTCGAATACTTGGTAGATCGCTTCAAGAGACTGGTCGCTGCCATCGGTCTTGACAATCGTTGCCTGAATGAACGTGTTATCGAGTTGGCGCCGCTGCTCAGGTCCGAGCGTCCGGTACGTAAGGCCCTTGAATACGTCGGCAACATTATCTAGTGAAAATTCGCGACCAGCATGAATGCCTTCATAAAATGCACCAAGCGTGCGCAACCTCTGCTGCCCATCAAGGACCAGATATCTGCGATCAACTTGTTGCACAAGCATAATCCCGGGAATCGGGTAGCCCATCAACAGAGACTCAATGAACCTGTCCATTTGAGGCCTACGCCACACGAAGCCCCTCTGGAATCCAGCGACTTCTAGCGAGTCATCGCCGTGCCCAAAGGTAGGAATTACAATGTCACCTCGCTTCAATCGACGAACAAGACCTTCGACGTCAAAGTCGGTGCCGGTATAAGTAACTGGCTCGGCTTCGTGCTCAGCAGCCGCCAGATCTTCTTGCTCTTCGAGTGTTAGAACATCCTCGTGCGCGTCGAACTGCGCTTTCACATCACCATCGGCCATGGCTACAAGATAGGCCACTTCGCCGGTCATCGGGCCACATCCCCCAACGGTCGGAGCATGATGGCCTGCGGCCGTGCAAGGTTCGGCCCACCCTGCGGTCAGGGTGGCAGGTTGGCACTGAGCGACCCGTGCACGAGCGAGCTGACATCGGGGAGTGACGCAGGCTGGCGCACGCGTCCAGGCCAAGACCGCCGCCGCTCTCGCCGACGCTGGAGACAGCGCGGCGGGTCGAGGACACCGGCAGGGCGCTGACCAGCGTCACGCCCGACGTCACACCCGCGTGGGAACTGCCCGTGTGGGGCCCCTCGGAGCCGGTTGCCGCGCTCCCGCCGGGGGACGGCAACACCCTCTCGGACGCCGCCCTCGACGCGCTGGTCGAAGAGATCCGGCACAGCGAGACGCCCGCCCTGTCCTACCGCGAGATGGCCATCCGCTTCCGCACGGCCGGCCACTCCGCATCTGAAATGCGCCTGCGCGCCGCCTGGACGCGCGTCGTGGCCTACCCCTCCCGCTCCGCACCGTGACTGTCTGAGGAGTCCTCACCCATGGGCAAGCCCGACACCCGCAGCATCGACCGCGAGATCAGCAAGACGAACCGCAAGCTCGAAGCGGTCCGCCGGGGCGAGATGTGGCCCCTGAACAGCAGCGAGCGCCGCGCCGTCCTCGGTGCGTTCACCGGGGGCTCGTACTGGGTCCTGCGCGGTAAGAGCACCACCCGCCAGGAAACCCGGCTGGAGTCCGTCTCGGAGCAGGCGGTCACCCGGCTGACGGCCGAGATCACCGCGCTGCACATCGAGCGTCAGCGCGTCGTGCGCGAGTACGCCGCCGCCAAGGCCGCCAAGAAGGGCGCGTCCCGGTGGTGGTGAACACGCCGCGCGTGATAGGCCGTTCCCCGGCCGCACACCCGGACGACCCCACCCCGTGCGGCGGTGACGTCGTGGTGACCGTGCTGGACCGCGCGAACGCGGGCGCGGACGGCTGCGAGCACCACGGCGCCCGCATGCTCGCCTCCCTCGACGGTGGACGCGTCTACGGCCTCCCACACGCGGCCCCCGGTACCGCCATCCGCGTGTTCAGGGCCGCCGACGGCATCCGCCCTTTCTGCTGGTACGAGGACGCCCCGCGCACCGAGCCGTCCCCGTTCAGCCACGCGGAGAACCGCGCCCGTCACGGCGCCTGAACCACCCCGCTCCGCCCGCTCTCGATTGCTGGGCGGGGCGCCCCTCATCTCCCCGCCCCGCATGGGGCAGTCAGGAGTGCTCCCCGTCATGGGTGACACCGTCGTCCACCTGCACAAAGACACCACCCCCGCCGAACCGTCCGCCGTGACCACGCTGACCGTGGTCCCCGACCCCGCCCCGCCCGCCCCGGTCCCGCTGTGGGTCCGCTCCGGGCGCGCGGTGAAGACCGCCGTCACGCACGAGAACACCCGCACTGCCGCCCACGCCGTCGCCCGCCACAGCCTGTACGTGGTGGGCGGGGCGCGGATCATGGCTCGCCGCACGTGGGACGGCAAGACCGCCGCCCGCTACGAGCGGTTCATGCGCGCTGCGGAAGCCGCGGGGAACATTGGACGCGGCCATGGAGTGGGAGGAGCGGGCGCAGTGCTACCGCGACGGCCGCCACCGCCGTCGCATGGACCTGCTCCATTCCCCGGTGGACGCGGCCAAGGGCGCGCTGGTCGGCACCGGTATGGGCATAAGCGGTCTGGTCGCGCTCGGGGTCGTGCTGGCCATCGCCAACGAGGAGACGTCACCGACGTCATCACCCCGCTCATGGCCGTCATCAAGGCCATCGGCCTGCTCATCACCATCGTGTCTGTGGTGTGGGAACCGCTCGTGTCCCCGGGACCGTTCCTCGCCCTGCTGGCGCTGTGGGCCGTCGGCAGCAAGCAGCAGGCCGCACCGCAGTGGGCTCTTCCCGCGCACGTCCGCAACGGCAAAGGGGTACATAGGCCCCGACGGCACCGAGAAGTCCAAGAGCTTCTCGGACGGTAAGAAGATACTCGCCGAGAAGTGGCTGAGCGCCATCGAGACGGACATGACGCGCGGGCAGTACGTCGACCCGTCGGCCGGCAAGGTGACGTTCAAAGACTTCGCCACGGCGTGGCTGGCGTCTCAGACCACAGACCCTTCCACCATCGTGAACATGGAGTTGCGGTCTCGGCTGCACGCTTTTCCGTACATCGGTTCGCGCTCCATGACCGCATTCCAGCCGACCCGTATCCGCACGTGGGCGCGGGCCCTCATGGACTCCGGAATCGCAGCGTCATATCAGCGGACCGTGTTTGCAGACGTCTCTGCCGTGTTCGGCGCGGCCGTGGACGACGGCATCATCTCCCGCAATCCCTGCCGTGCGGGTTCCGTTCGAGCGCCCAAGCTTGATCCTCGGAAGATCAAGCCGTGGACGCGTGATCGAGTGGTGGCTGTTCGCGCCGGACTCCCGGAGCCGTACGCCACGACTGTGGACCTCGGCGCGGGGTGCGGTTTGCGACAAGGTGAGATCTTCGGGCTGGCCGTTGATGAGGTCGACTTCGATGGGGGAGTGCTGCACATCGCACGGCAGGTCAAGCTGGTCGGTCCGCAGATGGTGTTCGCCCCGCCCAAGGGCGGCAAGCTGCGAGACGTGCCGCTGCCCGACGTGGTGTCGGATGCGCTCGCTGCGCACGTCACCCGTCGGCCCCCTATCGACGTCACTCTGCCGTGGAAGACCCCGGATGGCCCGCCGGTCACAGCGAAATTGCTGTTCTACTCGCGGGAGCGTAAGGCGCTGAACAGGAACTACTTCAACATGTACCTGTGGAAGCCCGCCCTGATTGCTGGCGGTGTCATCCCGGAACGGGCGCCGGGGGAGCGGTTCAAACCGTCGCGTGAGCACGGCATGCACGCCTTGCGGCACTACTACGCGTCGGTCCTGCTGGACTCGGGAGAGAACATCAAGGCTTTGGCCGAGTACCTCGGTCACTCCGACCCGGGGTTCACGCTGCGGACGTACACACACCTGATGCCGAACAGCAGGGACCGGGCGCGCCGGGCCATCGACTCGGTGTTCGGTAAGGGCGTGTCTCCCAGATCCTGAGCGCAAAAGGCCGCCGGCCGTGCCCCTCCCGGAGTGGGAAGAACACGGCCGACGGCACACGGCCCAGGGGAGCGGAAACCCACTCTGACCTGGGGCAATATCACACGTCGAAGTACAGCTCGAACTCGTGCGGGTGCGGGCGGAGCTGGAGGGGGGCGATCTCGTTGTTGCGCTTGTAGTCGATCCACGTCTCGATCAGGTCGGACGTGAAGACGTCGCCGGCGAGCAGGAACTCGTGGTCCGCCTCCAGGCGGTCCAGGACGGCCGGGAGCGAGGTCGGGACCTGGGCGACGCCCGCGTGCTCCTCGGGGGCCAGCTCGTAGAGGTCCTTGTCGATCGGCTCGGCCGGCT
>NZ_JAANNX010000156.1:0-2467 GCF_013363615.1 Streptomyces sp. CAI-85
GGGTCACCACCCAGAACCTGACCGTCCACGCCGTTGACGCGGAGAAGGGTCTGCTGCTCATCAAGGGCGCTGTCCCCGGTCCGAACGGCGGCCTCGTCCTGGTCCGCACCGCGGCCAAGGGGGCCTGAGGTAACCGATGAGCACTGTTGACATCCTTTCGCCTGCCGGCGAGAAGACCGGTAGCGTCGAGCTCCCCGCGGAGATCTTCGGCGTGGAGAAGGTCAGCATCCCGCTGATCCACCAGGTCGTCGTCGCGCAGAACGCGGCTGCCCGTCAGGGCACGCACAAGACGAAGACCCGTGGCGAGGTCCGTGGTGGTGGCAAGAAGCCTTACCGCCAGAAGGGCACCGGCCGCGCCCGTCAGGGCTCGACCCGCGCGCCGCAGTTCGCCGGTGGTGGCGTCGTGCACGGTCCCGTGCCGCGCGACTACTCGCAGCGGACCCCCAAGAAGATGAAGGCTGCCGCCCTGCGTCACGCCCTCACCGACCGGGCCCGCCACAACCGCATCCACGTCGTCACCGGCGTGGTCGACGGCGAGATCTCCACCAAGGCCGCGAAGTCGCTGTTCGGCAAGATCAGCGAGCGCAAGAACCTGCTGCTCGTCGTCGAGCGCAGCGACGAGGCCGCGTGGCTCTCCGCCCGCAACCTGCCCCAGGTGCACATCCTGGAGCCGGGCCAGCTGAACACGTACGACGTGATCGTCTCGGACGACGTGGTCTTCACCCAGGCCGCTCTCGAGTCCTTCGTCGCCGGCCCGAAGGCCAACGACACCGAAGGGACTGAGGTCTGATGGCCGTCCGTCACCCCTCCATCGCCGCGAAGGCCGCCAAGGCCGCCAAGGCCGCGCGCGTCGCCAAGGCGAAGCGCCACGCCACCGAGGGCAAGAACACCGTCGTCACCGCGCCCAGCAAGGCGTACACGGACCCCCGTGACGTGCTGCTGAAGCCGGTCGTGTCGGAGAAGAGCTACGCGCTCCTGGACGAGAACAAGTACACGTTCATCGTCGACCCGAACGCCAACAAGACCCAGATCAAGCAGGCCGTCCAGTCGGTCTTCTCGGTCAAGGTCACCGGGGTCAACACGATCAACCGCCAGGGCAAGCGCAAGCGGACCCGCACGGGCTTCGGCCAGCGCGCCGCCACCAAGCGCGCGATCGTGACCCTCGCCGAGGGCGACCGTATCGACATCTTCGGCGGTCCGACCGCGTAAGCGGGTCGGATCGTCCGATATCGGACGAGGACTGAGAAATGGGAATCCGCAAGTACAAGCCGACTACGCCGGGCCGTCGTGGCTCCAGCGTCGCCGACTTCGTCGAGGTCACGCGGTCCACGCCGGAGAAGTCGCTGGTCCGTCCCCTGCACAGCAAGGGCGGCCGTAACAATTCCGGTCGTGTGACCGTTCGCCACCAGGGTGGCGGACACAAGCGCGCCTACCGAGTGATCGACTTCCGTCGTCACGACAAGGACGGCGTGCCGGCGAAGGTCGCGCACATCGAGTACGACCCCAACCGCACCGCGCGCATCGCGCTGCTGCACTACGCGGACGGCGAGAAGCGCTACATCCTCGCCCCGCGCAACCTCCAGCAGGGCGACCGCGTCGAGAACGGTCCCGGGGCCGACATCAAGCCGGGCAACAACCTGGCGCTCCGCAACATCCCGGTCGGTACCACGATCCACGCGATCGAGCTCCGTCCCGGTGGCGGCGCCAAGTTCGCCCGCTCCGCCGGTGCCTCCGTGCAGCTCCTGGCGAAGGAGGGCTCGATGGCCCACCTCCGCATGCCCTCCGGCGAGATCCGCCTGGTCGACCAGCGCTGCCGCGCCACGGTCGGCGAGGTCGGCAACGCCGAGCAGAGCAACATCAACTGGGGCAAGGCCGGCCGTAAGCGCTGGCTGGGCGTGCGCCCGACCGTCCGTGGTGTCGCGATGAACCCGGTCGACCACCCGCACGGTGGTGGTGAGGGCAAGACCTCCGGTGGTCGCCACCCGGTCTCCCCGTGGGGTCAGAAGGAGGGTCGTACTCGTTCGCCGAAGAAGGCTTCGAACAAGTACATCGTCCGCCGCCGCAAGACGAACAAGAAGCGCTAGGAGCGGGTTCAGATGCCGCGCAGTCTCAAGAAGGGACCCTTCGTCGACGGCCACCTCGTGAAGAAGGTGGACGCCCAGAACGAAGCCGGTACCAAGAACGTCATCAAGACCTGGTCCCGTCGCTCGATGATCATCCCCAGCATGCTGGGCCACACGATCGCGGTGCACAACGGCAAGACCCACATTCCGGTGTTTGTCACCGAGTCGATGGTCGGCCACAAGCTCGGCGAGTTCTCGCCGACGCGCACCTTCCGGGGTCACGTCAAGGACGACCGGAAGTCGAAGCGCCGCTAACAGCGGGGTGGAATGACCATGACAGACACTGGAAGGACAACCATGGAAGCCAGGGCCCAGGCGCGGTACATCCGCGTCACGCCCATGAA
>NZ_JAANNX010000157.1:0-2426 GCF_013363615.1 Streptomyces sp. CAI-85
TCACCGGTGCGGGCTGGCCCTTCCACCTGGGCGGCATCACGCCGTACCTGGACCGCGAGGGTGTCTCCGAGCGGGTGAACGGCAAGAAGTTCCTGGCTCCGGGCGTGGCGTCGGTTCCGGCGTAACACCTCAGGAATGTCGAAGGAGGGCCTCCGCCGATACGGCGGGGGCCCTCCCGTCGTCTCCCTCTGTCCTCAGACCTCCAGCCAGGCTCTGAGGGCCAGGCCGGGTTCGTCCTTGCGGCGGGTGAGGAGCAGTCGGCCGGTGGAGGGGGACAGGGTGGCCGCGGCGACCCGGTTCTCGTGGTCCAGGGCCAGTGCCACCTCGGCGTCGTCCGGGAGTTCAGGTCCTGACTCGGTCCACCAGGCGCCGGCCGACTCCTGTTCGGTGGGGTAGGCGGCGAAGGCGACCCGGCCGCTCGCGGAGCGCTGGGCGAGCAGGGTGCAGTCGTGGCCGTCGAGTTCGCAGCGGATCGCGGCGACGGGTCCGGGGCCGGCGGCCGGGAGCACGGGTGCCGGCTTGTCGCCGGGGCGCCAGGCGTGGATGTCGCCGGAGGCGTCGGTGAAGAAGAGCGTGGTGTGCCCGGCGGAGGTGGCCAGCGCGCGCAGGGTGCCGCGGCGCGCGGTGACGTCGAGGGTCTCCTCCAGCACGGGCGGGGTGCCCGGTTCGCGCTGCCGCCAGTGGTGGAGGCCGCCGGTGCCGACGGCGTACACCTCCACGCACCCCGACTCCCCGGTGACGGCGGCGGGTTCGGCGACGATGCCCTCGCCCTTGAGGTCGCGCCAGGGGTCCCAGCCGCCCTTCTCCTTCTGGGCGGCCATGCCGAGGGCGCCGGTGGAGCTACGGACGAAGACATGGGCGCGGCCCTGGGCGTCCACCGCGACGGCGGGTACGCCGGTACGGGCGCCCTTCTTGTCGGGATGCCCGACCGGGACCCAGTCCAGCGGGGCGAGGAGGGGCCGGTAGTGGGTGGAGTGCACCACGCCCGCCTCGCCCTTCACGGTGGACCGCCAGGACGCCAGGTGGCCGTAGCCGTCGGGGCCGTGGCCGACGGCGAGGACCGCGTGCACCTTCTGGGGGCCGCCGACCGTGCGCGGGGCGTCCCAGGGGCCGCCCGGGGTGCGTTCCGCCCGGCACAGCACGGCGCCGTCCGACGCCAGATAAGCACTCAGCCGCCCGTCGCGGCCGCGTATGAGCCAGTCGCCGTTCACCCGATCACTGTATGACGGCCCTCCCCCGCCCACGTCCGCCGGGCCCGCCGTCCGTGGGACGCTGGCCCCATGGACGACGACGGCACTCCCCTGCTGGTGATCGTGGACGGCGCGAACGTCGTCGGCTCGGTGCCCGACGGCTGGTGGCGCGACCGCCCGGCCGCCGCCCGCCGCCTCCGCGACCACCTGGCCGCCGACGGCCTCCCGGGCCACCCGGGCCCGGTGGAGATCGTCCTGGTCGTCGAGGGCGCGGCCCGCGACGTCGAACCGGTCCCCGGCGTCCACGTGGACCCGGCCCCCGCCGACGGCGACGACCACATCGTCACCCTGGTGGCAGCCGCCCCCACCCGCCCCCGCCTGGTCGTCACGGCCGACCGCGAACTGCGCCGCAGGGTGACGGAACTGGGCGCGAGGGTCGCGGGGCCCCGGACGGTACGAGGCTGAGGTACGGGGCCGTCAGGAGGCCCCGCCCCCTGTCCCGGCAGGGACGACAACCACCCCTCCAGCACGGCCCACTCCGTGGAACCGGCCGCCCCGGCACCGGCGAGGCCGGGCAAGGGGCACACCATGCCTCCGTTTCCGGCGGGTCGTGGGTGCCTCGGCCCGGCCGGGGCACGGCGCCGACACCCGGCGGCGGCCCGCCGGACCCGGCGCGGGGGCGTCCCCGACGCGGCTCCGGGCGGCCGCAGGCGAGAGGTCAGCCGAGGGGTCAGGCCCTGTCGGCCGGGGCCGCAGGCTGTTCGCCGCGGCCCAGGCGGCTGTGGGAGCGGCCGTAGAGGAAGTAGACGACCGCGCCGATGGCCATCCAGGCGGCGAAGCGGATCCAGGTCTCGGCGGGGAGGTTGATCATCAGCCAGAGGGAGGCCAGGACCGAGACGATCGGGAGGAAGGGGACCCACGGGGTGCGGAAGGCGCGGTGCAGGTCGGGGCGGGTGCGGCGGAGGACGATGACGCCGATCGCGACGACGACGAAGGCGAACAGGGTGCCGATGTTGACCAGCTCGGCCAGCTCGCTGAGGGGGGTGAAACCGGCGAGGATCGCGATCAGCACGCCGAGCAGGATCGTCGGGCGGTGCGGGGTCTTGAAGCGGGGGTGGACCTGCGAGAAGAAGCGCGGCAGCAGACCGTCGCGGCTCATCGCGAAGAACACCCGGGTCTGCCCGAGCAGCAGGATCATGCAGACCGTGGTGAGACCGACCGCCGCGCCGAAGCTGA
>NZ_JAANNX010000065.1:0-26873 GCF_013363615.1 Streptomyces sp. CAI-85
GTTTCGGTGGTCATAGCGTGAGGGAAACGCCCGGTTACATTCCGAACCCGGAAGCTAAGCCTCACAGCGCCGATGGTACTGCAGGGGGGACCCTGTGGGAGAGTAGGACACCGCCGAACAATCTTTGGAAGGACCCCTGGTCCCAGCGTTCACGCTGGGACCAGGGGTCCTTTTTGTTTTTCCGGAGCGCGCGGGCTTCCCGACTGCGCGAGAATGACTTGCGGTACCGAAGACAGGAGTCACCATGTCCACCAACTCTCCCGACGATCGACCGGAGCGCGACCAGCGGCGACGGGACAGTGGGGACCGGGGCGATCGCGGCGGTTACCGCGGCGACCGAGACCGCGGTGAGCGTGGTGACCGTGGTGGCTTCCGCCGCGACGACAACCGTGGTGGCGGCGGCGGGTACGGCCGGCGCGACGACCGGCGTGACGACAACCGCGGTGGCGGTGGCGGCGGATACGGCCGTCGTGACGACCGTGGTGGTTTCCGGCGTGATGACCGCCGTGACGATCGTCGTGATGACCGTGGTGACCGTCCGGCCTTCCGTCGCGATGACAACCGTGGTGGTGGCGGTGGTTACCCGCGCCGTGACGACCGTCGCGATGACCGCCGTGACGACCGTGGCGGCCGTCCGGCCTTCCAGCGGGACGACCGCGACCGTGACCGCGGCCCCCGTCGCGACGACCGCGGCCAGGGCTTCCGTCGCGACGACCGGCGCGACGACCGTGGCGAGCGTCCGCCCTTCCGTCGTGACGACAACCGCGGTGGATACGGCGGCGAACGGGACCGCGACCGTGGCGGCTACGGTCGGCGCGACGACCGCAGGGATGACCGTCGTGACGACCGTGGTGGTTTCCGGCGTGATGACCGCCGTGACGATCGTCGTGATGACCGTGGCGACCGTCCGGCCTTCCGCCGTGACGACAACCGCGGTGGTGGCGGTGGCTACCCGCGCCGCGACGACCGACGTGACGACCGTGGCGGTCGTCCGGCCTTCCAGCGCGACGACCGCGACCGTGACCGCGGCCCCCGCCGCGACGACCGCGGCCAGGGCTTCCGTCGCGACGACCGACGGGATGACCGTCGCGACGACCGGCGTGGTGACGACCGTGGTGGTTTCCGTCGTGACGACCGGCGCGACGATCGCCGGGACGACCGTGGCGAGCGTCCCCCCTTCCGCCGTGACGACAACCGTGGCGGTGGCGGTGGCTACCAGCGCCGCGACGACCGCGGCGGGCGCCCCGGCGGCTTCCGGCGGGACGACCGTGGCGGCAGGCCCGGTGGGTTCCGTGGACGGGACGACCGTAGGGACGACCGGCGTGACGACCGGCGCGGTGACGACCGTCGTGGCGGCGGGCGTTTCCGTGACGAGCGGGACCGGGACCGTGAGCCGATCAAGCGGCTGCCGATCCCGGAGGACGTCACCGGCGAGGAGATCGACAAGGACGTACGGCAGGAGCTCCAGAGCCTGCCGAAGACGCTCGCGGACGACGTCGCCCGCAACCTGGTGATGGTCGCGCGGCTGATCGACGAGGACCCCGAGGGTGCCTACGCGTACTCCAAGATCGCGCTGCGGCTGGCGTCGAGGGTCGCCGCGGTGCGGGAGGCGGCCGGGTTCGCGGCGTACGCCAACCAGAAGTACAGCGAGGCGCTCGCCGAGTTCCGGGCCGCGCGGCGGATGACCGGGTCGGTGGAGCTGTGGCCGGTGATGGCCGACTGCGAGCGTGGGCTCGGGCGGCCCGAGAAGGCGCTGGACATGGCCGGTGCCCCCGAGGTGAACAAGCTCGACAAGGCCGGCCAGGTGGAGATGCGTCTCGTCGCCGCCGGTGCCCGGCGTGACATGGACCAGCTCGACGCGGCCATCGTCACCCTCCAGAGCCCCGAGCTGGCGTCCAGCTCCGTGCAGCCGTGGACCGCGCGGCTGCGGTACGCGTACGCCGACGCGCTGCTGGCCGCCGGGCGTGAGGGCGAGGCCCGTGAGTGGTTCGCCAAGGCGGTCGAGGCGGACCGGGACGGCAGCACGGACGCCTCCGACCGGCTCGCCGAGCTGGACGGTGTGGAGTTCGTCGACGCGCTGACCGAGGACGAGTCCACGGCCACCGGCGCGGAGGCGGAGAAGCAGGACGAGCAGGACGCCGACGAGGTGGACGACCGCGACGAGGACTGACCTCCGTCAGCGGTGACAGGGAAGGGGCGGGAGCCCGGCCGTGGCCGGGCTCCCGCCCCTTTCGCGTTCCGTGTTCACAGGTCCAGCGCGCGCAGCACCAGCCCCGACGCCGGCTTCGGGCCGAACGACGTCGACTTGCGGGGCATCGTGACGCCCTGTCGGGCCAGGTCGCGGACGACCTCCTCGCGCACCGGGTGCAGCAGCACCGCCGTACCGCCGTCGCGTCGGGCCTTGCGGACCGTGGCGGCGGTGTCGTGGATGTAGGCGATGCGGGCGGGGTCGTCCTCGGGGATGCGCCAGACGTGGTCGAGGAGCGCGGCGTGCAGGACCGTGGCGTCCAGGGTGCGCCATGCCTCGGGGCGGTCCTGGGGGACCGTGCGGGCCAGCAGCTCCGGGTCGGGGCGGTCCAGGAGGTGGAAGGCGTCGTCGCCCGCCAGCAGGAAGGCGTTGCCGGCGCAGGCCGCGTCCGCGAGGGCGTCGAGGGCCTCGGGGAGCGGGACGTCCAGGCGCCGGACGCGGAACAGGCCGTCCACGGCCGCCAGGGCCTCCGCGACCGGCAGGCCGTGCAGCAGACGGTGGATGGCGCGGACGCGCAGCGGATAGCGGGCCGTGTCGACCAGCAGGACCAGGCCGTGGTCCCAGGGGCTGGGGGAGGGGTGCTCGGCGCGCAGCCTGAGGTAGGTGGCCCAGCGGTGGTGGCCGTCGGCGATGAGGGCCTGGTGGCGCGCGAGGTCGTTCTGGATGTCGGCCAGGTGGGAGGGGTCGGTGAGGGACCACAGGCGGTGGCTGTAGCCGTCCTCGGTGGTGGTGGAGAGCAGCGGGGGGCGTTCGGCGGTGCGGTCCACGATCTCCGCCGCCGTGCCGTCGCCGCGGTAGGTGAGCAGCAGCGGTTCGAGGTTGGCGTGGGTTGCGCGCATCAGGGCCGCGCGGTCGGCGACGACGTGCGGCATGACGTCCTCGTGGGGCAGGACGACGCCCTCGGCCGGGTCGGAGACGCGCAGGGTGCCGATGACACCGCGCTGGATCATGCCGTCCGCGTGCCGCTGTTCGTAGATGTACAGGGCGGGTTCGGGGTCGGCGGTCAGGACGCCCTCGGCGAGCCAGTGGCGCAGGGTGTCGGCGGCCTGGTCGTTGCGCGCGGTGGGGGTGACGGCCTGGGGGAGGATCAGGCGGACGATGTTGTGCGGGTCCGCGTCCTGGAGGTGGTGCAGGCCGTCGGGGCGGACGACGACGTCGTACGGCGGGGACGTGACGGCGGCGAGGCTGCCGACCCGGTCGGGGTCGTAGCGCAGACCTCGGAACGGGGTGAGTTCCAGGCCCCGGGGCGCCGTTGCTTCCGAGTGACCTGCTGTGTTCATCCCGGCATCGTACGTGTGTCGGTGGCATGCGGGATGATCGGGTGAAACGAGTGAACGAGGAGCGATGTGCAATGAGCCGGAGCGTCAGGACGAGGCCCGAGGGCAGTGGGCAGGCCCTGAGCGAGGCGTACGACACGGCGCTGCTCGACCTGGACGGCGTGGTGTACGCGGGCGGGAACGCGATCGTGCACGCCGTGGCGTCGCTGGACGCGGCGCGGGCGGGCGGGATGCGGCTCGCGTACGTCACCAACAACGCGCTGCGGACGCCCGACGCGGTGGCCGGGCATCTGACGGAGCTGGGGATACCGACGGCGGCCGGTGATGTGATCACCTCGGCGCAGGCGGTGGCGCGGCTGATCGCCGAGCAGGTGCCGGCGGGGTCGCGGGTGCTGGTGATCGGCGGCGAGGGGCTGCGGGTCGCGCTGCGGGAGAGGGGGCTCGAGCCGGTGGAGTCGGCGGACGACGACCCGGCGGCCGTGGTCCAGGGGTTCGGCGGGCCCGATCTGACGTGGGGGCGGTTCGCGGAGGCGTCGTACGCGGTGGCGCGCGGGGTGCCGTGGTTCGCGTCGAACACCGATCTGACGATTCCGAGCGGGCGGGGGATCGCGCCGGGCAACGGTGCGGCGGTGGAGGTCGTACGGATCGCGACCGGGGCGGAGCCGCAGGTCGCGGGGAAGCCGCTGCCGCCGATGCACCGGGAGACGATCCTGCGGACGGGCGCGGAGCGGCCGTTGGTGGTCGGGGACCGGCTGGACACCGACATCGAGGGGGCGTTCAACGGCGAGGTGGACTCGCTGCTGGTGCTGACCGGGGTCACCGACGGGGCGCAGTTGCTGGCGGCGCCGCCGCAACACCGGCCGACGTTCGTGGACGCCGATCTGCGCGGGCTGCTCACCGGGCAGCCGGAGGTGGCGGCGGACGGGGCCGGGTTCCGCTGCGGCGGATGGACGGCGACGGCGGGCGCGGAGCGGCTGGAGCTGGCGGGCGAGGGCGACGCGCTGGACGGGCTGCGGGCGCTGTGCGCGGCGGCCTGGACGGCGGCGGGCCCGGAGAGCTGTGCGCTGGACGGCGGGAAGGCGCTGGCGCGGCTGGGGCTGTGAACCCGACCGGTAGGGCCCTGACCAGGCGTTTCGGGTCACTTAGGAGGGTAGGCTAACCTAACCGCGTGTTGGTCGACAGTCTTCCCGAACAGAACGCGGAATCCGCCGCCCCGGCGCCCCCCGCGTCCCCGAGACGCCGGGTGATCCGCTCCGTGGGTCTGCTCGTCGCCGTGGCGGTGCTGCTGCTGGTGGCGGTGGCGAGCATCGCCGTCGGCGCCAAGGAGCTGTCCGTGGCGCAGGTCTGGCACGGACTGTTCGCGGACTCGGGGACGTACGCGGACGTCGTCGTCGACGAGCGGATCTCGCGGACCGTGCTGGGGCTGCTCGCCGGGGCGGCGCTGGGGCTGTCCGGGTCGGTGCTCCAGGCGCTCACCCGCAATCCGCTGGCCGACCCGGGGCTGCTCGGTCTGAACGCCGGCGCCTCGGCGGCGGTGGTCACGGCCATCACGTTCTTCGGTGTGACCAGCCTGAACGGCTATGTGTGGTTCGCCTTCTTCGGCGCGGCCGCGGTCGGCGCGCTGGTCTGGTTCCTCGGCGGCAGCCGGGGCGCCACACCGGTGCGGCTCGCGCTGGCCGGTACGGCGATCAGCGCCGCGCTCTACGGCTATCTCCAGGCCGTGATGATCATGGATGACGCGGCGCTCGGCCGGATGCGGTTCTGGACGGTGGGTTCGCTGTCCTCGGCGACCGACGAGACGATCCGGCAGGTGGTGCCGTTCCTGGTCGTCGGGTCGCTGCTGGCGCTGGCCCTCGCCCGGCCGCTGAACGCGGTGGCGATGGGCGACGACACGGCCAGGGCGCTGGGCGCGAACCTGAACCGGACCCGGGCGCTGTCGATGCTCGCCGCGACCGTGCTGTGCGGGGCGGCGACCGCGGCCTGCGGGCCGATCGTGTTCGTGGGGCTGATGGTCCCGCACGTGGTCCGCTCCTTCACCGGCCCCGACCAGCGCTGGATCATGCCGTACGCGGCGATCCTGTCGCCGGTGCTGCTGCTGGGCTCCGATGTGCTCGGCCGGGTCGTGGCCCGTCCGGCGGAGGTCCAGGTCGGCATCGTCACCGCGGTGATCGGCGGGCCGGTCTTCATCTTTCTCGTACGACGGCGGAGGACGGCCCAGTTGTGAGGACCGTGGAGAAGACCGGGAAGCCGGTCACCGGGACGGCGACGGGCACGCGCGCGTTGCGTACCCCGGGCGGGCTGTCGGTGCGGCTGGACGTACGGGCCCTGGTGGTCGTCGTACTGCTGCTGGCCGCCGCGTTCGCCGCGAGCGTGGTGCTGATCGGCACCGGCGACTTCCCGATCTCGTTCGGGGATGTCGTCAGGACGCTGTTCGGCGAGGGGAACGCCGGGCAGCAGCTCGTCGTCAAGGAGCTGCGGCTGCCCCGGGTGCTGGTCGGGCTGCTGGTCGGGGCCTCGCTGGGGCTCGGCGGGGCGCTGTTCCAGGCCGTGACCCGCAATCCGCTCGGCAGCCCCGATGTGCTCGGCCTCGGCCAGGGGGCGACGGCCGGTGCGCTCGTGATGATCGTGCTGTTCTCCGGCACCACCACCCAGGTCACGGTCGGCGCGCTGGTCGGCGGGCTGGTGACAGGGGCCGCGATCTATCTGCTGGCGTGGAAGCGGGGCGTGCACGGCTACCGGCTGGTGCTCGTCGGCATCGGTGTGTCGGCCGTCGCCACGGCGGTCAACGGCTATCTGATCACCAAGGCCGACTTCGTGGACGCGGCGCGGGCCGTCGTCTGGATGACCGGGACGCTGGACGGCCGGGACTGGAAGCAGGTCTGGCCGCTGCTCGTCCTGGTCGGGGTGCTCGTCCCGCTCGTCCTCTCCCACGCGCGCGGGCTGCGGATGACGGAGATGGGCGACGACGTCGCCGGCGCGCTCGGGGTGCGGGTGGAGCGGGTGCGGCTGGTGCTGATGGTGTCGGCCGTGCTGCTCACCGCCGCCGCCACCGCTGCCGCGGGCCCCGTGAGCTTCGTGGCGCTCACCGCGCCGCAGCTCGCCCGCCGCCTCACCCGCTCGCCCGGCCCCAACCTCGTCGCGTCGCTCTGCATGGGCGCCGCCCTGCTGGTCACCGCCGACTGGGCCTCGCAGCGGCTGTTCGGTGACGGACAGCTTCCGGTGGGCGTCGTCACCGGCGTGCTCGGCGGGGTCTACCTGCTGTGGCTCCTGGTCACCGAGCGCAGGGCGGGCCGGATATGAGCACGGTCGGGCCGGACGTGAGCAGGGGTGGGCCGGACATGAACAAGAACAACCCAGGGAGCACCGTGAACCGCCTGTCCGCCGAGAACGTCACCCTCGCCTACGACCAGCGGGTGATCGCCGAACAGCTTTCGGTGGAGATACCGGACAACTCCTTCACCGTGATCGTCGGCCCCAACGCGTGCGGCAAGTCCACGCTGCTGCGCGCCCTGTCGCGGATGCTGAAGCCCTCCCGGGGCCGGGTGCTGCTGGACGGGCAGGTCATCCAGTCGATGCCGGCGAAGAAGGTCGCGCGCACGCTCGGCCTGCTGCCGCAGTCGTCCGTCGCGCCGGACGGCATCACCGTCGCCGACCTGGTGGGCCGTGGCCGCTATCCGCACCAGGGCATCCTGCGCCAGTGGTCGGCCGAGGACGAGCGGGTCGTCCAGGAGTCCATGGCGCGCACCGGCGTCGCCGAACTCGGCGAGCGGTACGTGGACGAGCTGTCCGGCGGTCAGCGGCAGCGCGTGTGGATCGCGATGGCGCTCGCCCAGCAGACCCCGCTGCTGCTGCTCGACGAGCCGACCACCTACCTCGACATCCAGCACCAGATCGACGTCCTCGACCTGTGCGCCGAACTCCACGAGGAGCACGGCCGTACGCTCGTCGCCGTCCTGCACGACCTCAACCACGCGGCCCGGTACGCCACCCATCTGATCGCGCTGAAGGGCGGCGAGGTCATCGCGCAGGGCGCGCCGAACGACATCGTCACCGCCGAGCTGGTCGAGCAGGTGTTCGGGCTGCGCTGTCAGGTCATCGAGGACCCGGAGACGGGAACGCCGCTGGTCGTGCCGGCCGCCCGCAAGGCGCGGGCCGCCCGGGTGGCCGCTACAGAAGCTTCCTGAGCTGGAACAGATCGCGCAGACCCGCCTCCAGCCGCACCCGGCCCGAGCCCCACGCCTTGGCGAAGTGCAGTTCGCCGTCGACCAGGGCGACCAGGTCGTCCCCGGTCATCGCCAGCCTGATCTGGGCCTTCTCCGGGGGAGGGCCCTGGAGGGTGTCGTGGACCACGATCCGGCCGCCCGTCATCCGGCCGACGAAGGTCACGTCCAGGTCGGTGATCCGGCAGCTCACCGAGCGGTCCAGGGACGCGGCCGCCCGGACGTCGCCCTCGGCGGAGCCCATGGAGTCGGAGAGCTTCTCGAGCGCCGCCCGGCACTCCTCGATCGTCGCCATCGCGACCGACGGTACCCCAGCGGTTCGGGGTAGCGTCTGGGCATGAGCGACACAGTGCCGGAGAGCGTCCCCGAGCCGGTGGACGGGCCCGCGGCCGCAGCGGAGAACACGCGGGTGGAACCGGAGTACGACCCCGCCGCGCCCGCCCCGCTGGCCGTCCCCCGCATCCTCACCGGCCACGCCGAGGTCGACGCCCAGCTCGGCCGGCTGGCCGACGCCGACCACCTCGCCACCGACGGGCACGTCGAGGTGTACGAGGATGTACACCGGGGGCTGCGCGACGCGCTCACCGCGCTCGACGCCCGCCCGGGACCTCCGGCGCCCCCGGCACCGTACGGACAACACAGGAGCTGAACCGAACGTGGCAGGAGTCGCACGCCGCCGTCTGGACGCGGAGCTGGTCCGCCGCAAGCTCGCGCGCTCGCGGGAGCACGCCGGGCAGCTCATCGCGGCCGGGCGGGTCACCGTCGGCAAGACCGTCGCGACCAAGCCGGCCACCCAGGTGGAGACGGCCGCCGCGATCGTCGTCGCCGTCGACGCCGGTGATCCCGACTACGTCTCCCGGGGCGGGCACAAACTCGCCGGGGCGCTCGAGGCGTTCGTGCCGCAGGGGCTGCTCGTGAAGGGGCGGCGCGCGCTGGACGCCGGCGCCTCCACCGGGGGCTTCACCGACGTGCTGCTGCGGGCGGGCGCCGCGCACGTCGTCGCCGTGGACGTCGGATACGGACAACTCGCCTGGTCTCTTCAGAGCGATGAACGCGTCACCGTCAAGGACCGTACGAACGTACGCGAGTTGACGCTTGAAGCGATCGATGGGAAGCCTGTGGATCTTGTCGTGGGGGACTTGTCCTTCATCCCGCTCGGGCTGGTGCTGCCGGCCCTGGCACGCTGTACCGGGCCGGACGCGGATCTGGTCATGATGGTCAAGCCGCAGTTCGAGGTGGGGAAGGAACGGCTCGGCAGTGGGGGCGTCGTACGCAGCCCCCAGCTCCGGGCCGAGGCGGTGCGCGGCGTCGCCGGCAAGGCGTGGGACCTGGGGCTCGGGGTGAAGGGCGTCACCGCCAGCCCGCTGCCCGGGCCCTCGGGCAATGTCGAGTACTTTCTGTGGCTCCGGGCCGGGGCGCCTGCCCTGGACCCGGCCGATGTCGACCGCGCAGTGGCGGAGGGGCCCCGTTGACACCGAACCGAACCCGAACCGTTTTCCTGCTCGCCCACACGGGCCGGCCCGCCGCGATCCGCAGCGCGGAGCTGGTGGTGAAGGGGCTGCTGCGCGAGGGCATCGGGGTGCGCGTCCTGGAGTACGAGGCCGCCGACCTGCATGTGCCGGACGAGGTGGAGCTGGTCTCCGAGGCCACCCCGCAGTGCCTGGAGGGGTGCGAGCTGCTCATCGTCCTCGGCGGTGACGGCACGCTGCTGCGCGGCGCGGAGTTCGCTCGCGCGTCCGGGGTGCCGATGCTCGGGGTCAACCTGGGCAGTGTCGGCTTCCTCGCCGAGGCGGAGCGCGACGACCTCGACAAGGTCGTCGACCGGGTCGTCTCCAAGGCGTACGAGGTCGAGGAGCGGATGACCGTCGACGTCGTCGTGCACCGCAACGGCGACATCGTGCACACCGACTGGGCGCTGAACGAGGCGGCCGTGCAGAAGGCGGGCGCCGAGAAGCTGCTGGAAGTCGTGCTGGAGATCGACGGCCGGCCGGTCACCGGGTTCGGCTGCGACGGGATCGTCCTGTCCACGCCCACCGGGTCCACGGCCTACGCGTTCTCCGCCGGCGGACCGGTGGTGTGGCCGGAGGTCGAGGCGCTGCTGATGGTGCCGATCAGCGCGCACGCGCTGTTCGCCAAGCCGCTGGTGACCTCGCCGAACTCGGTGCTGGCCGTGGAGCTGCTGCCGCACATCCCGCCGGGTGTGCTGTGGTGCGACGGGCGGCGGACCTTCGAGCTGCCGCCCGGCGCCCGCGTGGAGGTGCGGCGCGGCGCGGTGCCGGTGCGGCTGGCGCGCCTGCACCACGCGTCCTTCACGGACCGGCTGGTCGCGAAGTTCGCACTGCCGGTCGCGGGGTGGCGCGGGGCCCGGAACTAGGGCACGCGGGACGGTCCTCCACTCGCTCGGGTGACAGGGTGCCTCGCACTTCTCCGGTCGGACCTCGTAAGGTCTTCTCCGTGTTGGAGGAGATGCGGATACGGTCGCTCGGAGTCATCGACGACGCTGTCGTCGAACTGTCGCCCGGCTTCACCGCCGTCACCGGTGAGACGGGTGCGGGCAAGACCATGGTGGTCACCAGCCTCGGGCTGCTGCTGGGCGGGCGGGCCGATGCCGCGCTCGTGCGGATCGGCGCCGAGCGTGCGGTCGTGGAGGGGCGGATCTCCGTGCCCGCCGGCGCCCCGGTGACGGTCCGGGCCGAGGAGGCCGGGGCCGAGCTGGACGACGGGGCGCTGCTCATCAGCCGTACCGTTTCCGCCGAGGGGCGCTCCCGGGCGCACGTCGGCGGGCGGAGCGTGCCGGTGGGCGTGCTGGCCGAGCTGGCGGACGAACTGGTCGCCGTGCACGGCCAGACCGACCAGCAGGGGCTGCTGAAGCTGTCCCGGCAGCGGCAGGCGCTGGACCGGTACGCCGGGGACGCGGTCTCCGTGCCGCTGGCCAAGTACACCGAGGCGTACCGGCGGCTGCGGGCCGTGGCCGTCGAGCTGGACGAGATCGTCACCCGCGCGCGGGAGCGGGCCCAGGAGGCCGATCTGCTGCGCTTCGGGCTCGACGAGATCTCCGGTGTCGAGCCGCGCGCGGGCGAGGACACGGAGCTGGCGGAGGAGGCGGAGCGGCTCGGGCACGCCGAGGCGCTGTCGTCGGCCGCCACGGCCGCCCACGCCGCGCTCGCGGGCAACCCCGAGGACCCGGAGGGCATCGACGCGGCGACGCTCGTCGCGGGCGCCCAGCGGGCCCTGGAGGCCGTCCGCTCGCACGATCCGGCGCTGGCCGCGCTCACCGACCGGATCGGCGAGATCGGGATCCTGCTGGGTGACGTGGCCGGGGAGCTGGCCGGGTACGCCGACGACCTCGACGCCGATCCGCTGCGGCTGGCGGCCGTCGAGGAGCGGCGGGCCGCGCTGACCGGGCTCACCCGCAAGTACGGCCAGGACGTGAACGCCGTCCTCGCCTGGGCCGAGCAGAGCGCCGCGCGCCTGACCGAGCTGGACGGCGACGACGAGCGGATCGACGAGCTGACGGCCGAACGGGACGGGCTGCGCGCCGAACTGGGCGGGCTCGCGCAGGCGCTGACGGACGCCCGCACGGAGGCCGCCGAGCGGTTCGCCGCCGCGGTGACGGCCGAGCTGGCGTCGCTGGCGATGCCGCACGCGCGCGTGTCGTTCGCCCTGCGGCAGACCGAGGACCCGGAGGGCGTCGAGGTCGGCGGCCGTACGGTCGCCTACGGCCCGTCGGGTGTCGACGAGGTCGAGCTGCTGCTCGCCCCGCATCCGGGCGCTCCGCCCCGGCCGATCGCCAAGGGCGCGTCCGGCGGTGAGCTGTCGCGCGTGATGCTCGCCGTGGAGGTGGTGTTCGCGGGCACCGACCCCGTGCCGACGTATCTCTTCGACGAGGTCGACGCCGGGGTCGGCGGCAAGGCGGCGGTGGAGATCGGGCGGCGGCTCGCGAAGCTCGCCAAGAGCGCGCAGGTCGTGGTCGTCACCCATCTGCCGCAGGTCGCCGCGTTCGCCGACCGGCAGTTGCTGGTGGAGAAGACGAACGACGGGACGGTCACCCGGTCCGGAGTGAAGGTCCTGGAGGGCGAGGAGCGGATCCGGGAGCTGTCCCGGATGCTGGCCGGCCAGGAGGACTCCGAGACGGCCCGGGCGCACGCGGAGGAACTGCTCGCGACGGCACGCGCGGACGGGTAGCGGAGCCGGGGTCGGACCCGGCATCGGACCCGGCATCGGATCCGGGATCGGGTTCGGGGTCGGGTCCGGCTTCGCAGTCGGACGGTAATCGAACGGAACCCCGACTTTTCTCACTCGTGTGGGTGACGTGTGCCGCCGTGTCGCCGGACGCCGCGGCGCTCGGCGGCACGGAACACCCGTGCGTGCTGGCATCCTTGGGCGTAGTTCGTGGAGGAATCCGAGCGGTTCACCCCTGCGTCCCGTCCTTCTGTACTTTCTTCGTGACCGCACTTTCCTCGTGACCGTCCGACGCCGAACCAGGAGCCCCGGCCCACGTGAGCAGCCACTCACCGCACGGCCAGTCGTCGCTGCGCACCGTCCAGGTGCTGGGCGGCGGCAACGCCGCCAGTAGCGCGCATGTGCGCTCCCTGGCCGCCGGGCTCGTCGCACGGGGCGTGCGCGTGACGGTGTGCGCCCCCGTGGACGCCGATCACACCTACGACTTCACGGGCGCCGGCGCCGAACACGTGCCCGTGCCCCGCAGCAGCGACCCCGGCTCCGTGGCGGCGCTGCGGGCCGCCTGCACGCACGCCGACCTGGTCCACGCGCACGGACTGCACGCCTCCTTCCGGGCCGTCCTCGCGCTCGGCGGCCGCACCACCCCGCTCGTCGTCACCTGGCACAACCGGGCGCACGCCGACGGCGCCCGGGCGCATCTGCTGCGGCTTCTCGAACGCCGGGTGGCGAGGGCGGCGGCCGTGGTGCTCGGCACGACGTCGGAGCTGGTGGACCGGGCCCGCCGTACGGGCGCCCGGGACGCGCGCCTCGCGGCCGTGGCGCTGCCCCGGCCCCGGGCCGTCGAGGGCCCCGAGGACGGCGAGCCGCCGCACCCCAAGGTGCGTGCCGAACTCGGCGCCGTCGAGCGCCCGTTGCTGATGGCGGTCGGCTCCCTGGACCGCCGTCGCGGCTACGGCCTGCTGCTGGACGCCGCCCGCGTCTGGCGGGACCTCGATCCCGTGCCGCTGGTCGTCGTCGCGGGGGAGGGGCCGCTGCGCCCGGAGCTCCAGAGCCGGATCGAGGAGGAGGAACTGCCCGTCCGGCTGATCGGGCGGCGCGACGACGTCGGCACCCTGCTGGCCGCCGCCGACCTGGCGCTGCTGCCCGGCCGCGCCGAGTCCCGGTCGGTCCTGGCACAGGAGGCCCTGTACGCGCGCGTGCCGCTGGTCGCCGTCGCGAAGGGCGGCATCCGCGAACTCGTCGGCGACGCGGCCGCGTTGGTGCCGGCCGACGATCCGCACGCCTTCGCCGAGACCGTCGCCGGTCTGCTCGGCGATCCCGAACGGTGCGCGGAGCTGCGGGACCTGGGCAGCCGTCAGGCCGCGACCTGGCCGACCGAGGACGAGACCGTGGCCCAGGTCCTCAGCGTCTACGACGAGTTGACGCAGCCCCGGCCCATGATCTGAGCCCGCTCACTGCTGCGCGTGCCGGCGTGCGCGCAGGGCCAGGCTCAACGCCAGGACCGTCTGCGGGTCGTCCAGGTCGGTGCCGAGCAACTCCCCGATGCGGGCGAGGCGGTTGTAGAGCGTCTGCCGGTTGAGATGCAGCTCGCGCGCGGTCTCCGCCTTGCGGCCCGCATGCGCCAAGTACGTCTCCAGGGTGGGCAGGAGGGGCGGTTTGGAGCGCCGGTCGTGGTCGCGGACCGGACCGATCGCACGGTCCACGAACGCCGCGAGGTCGGGGTGGTCGCGCAGCCGCCACAGCAGCAGGTCGATGTCCAGGCGCCGGGCGTCGTACCAGGGCCGGTCGGTGAGCCCCTGGGCCGCGGTCGCCGTCTCCGCCGCGTGCCGCAGGCCCGCCGAGGCCGCCGCCCAGCCGCCCGCGACCCCGACCACCACCACGGGCGGCGGGGCGCCCGGACGCTGCATCCCGGCCCGCTCCACCCCGGCCCGCAGCGCCGCCGCGACCCGGTCGGCCACCGCCGAGCGCTCCGACTCCGTGCGCAGCCCCAGCAGCAGCGGCACCCGGCCCTCCACCGGCCGCACCCCGAGCAGCACCGGCACGCCCACCGACGCCAGTTCCTCGGCGACCGCCCGCGCCAGCACCGCCCAGCCACCGCCGGGGGAGAGCGTGTCGCCGATCCGCATCACGACCGGCAGCAGCGGTCCCGAGCCCGGCTTGAAGCCGAGGACCCGCGCCTGCGCCGGCGCGTCCTCCGGAGTGATCCGGCCCTCGGCGAGGTCGGTGAGGAAGTCGCCCCGGCCGCGTGCCGCCAGCTCCTCCTCCTGGCGGGCCTGCATCAGCACCACGGCCAGGATCCCGGCCGCCCGCTCGGCGGCGATCCGGTGCACCGGTGCGAGCGGGGCGCGTACGGGCAGCAGCACGAGCCGGGCGCGTACCGAACCCGCCCCCGGGCCGCCGCCGGGCACGTCCACCAGCACCGAACCGGCGGGCGGCGGCGCGTCCTTGTGCGGGCCGCGCATCCCCTCCCACACCTGGAGCGGATCCGCCCCCTCCGGACCCTCCCCGGCCGCGTAGAGCAGTTGGCCGTCCGTCGTCTCCAGGAACACCGGGTTGCCGCTGAAGTCCGCCAGGATGCCCAGCACCTGGGGGATGCCCCCGCCGCCGAGCAGCGCCTCCGTACAGCGCCGGTGCACCTCCTCGGCCCGCTGGAGCAGCGCGTAGTGGCCGTTGACGATCTCGGTGTGGATCTCCTCGGTGACCGCCACGAACGGCACCTCGCGGTGCAACTGGACCAGGGGCAGCCCGGTCGCCCGCGCCGTCTCCACCAGCGCCGCCGGCAGCCGGGTGAAGCGCGGGCCCAGCTCGATCACCAGGGCGGCGATGCCCCGCTCGGCCAGGGTGCGCACGAACGCCCGCTGCTCGGCCGGGCGGGTGCCGAGGCCGTAGCCCGTGGTCAGGAGGAGTTCGCCGCCCTTGAGCAGCGAGGCGATGTTCGGGACCTCGCCCGCGTGCACCCAGCGCACGGTCCGGCCCAGCCGCTCGCCGCCCGCCAGGATCTCGGGGAGCCCGCTGCGCAGCCCGGGCAGCTCCAGCGCGCGCCGCACGGTGATGCCCGCGCCCTGGCTGTCGAATCGGTGGTCCGTACGGCTGTCCATGCAGCGGACGCTACCCGCGCGCGGGTTCCGGCAGCATCTCCGGGGGCGGGGCGAACCCGGAGGTCACGGCGCCGGCCGTTCAGGCGGGCCGGATGTTGTGGTTGAAGCGGAAGACGTTGTCGGGGTCGTAGGCCCGCTTCACCCGCGCCAGCCGCCCGGCGTTCTCGGCGCCCACCCCGGCCACCACCCGGTCGGCGCCCTCGTCGCCGATGAAGTTGAGGTAGACCGCGCCCGTGCTCCATGGCCGCGCGTCGGCCCGGACGTCCCGCACCCAGCGGATGCAGCGCTCGTCGTCGGCCGGGTCCTCCCAGAGCCCGAAGGGGTGCACGCCCCACGGCGCGTCCCGGTAGGGCACCGGGAACTCGTGCGGCCCGGCGGCGATCGCCCCGCCCTGCGGGAACAGCGCGTGCAGGGTCCCCGTCGGCACGGGCAGGTCCTCGCCACGCGCGCAGAACACCTCCACGTAGTCGTCGGGCGCGCCGGTCAGATACTCCGCCGACCAGTAGTTCCGCATCCCCGGCGGATCATCGAGCATGCACTGCACGTCCGCGTACGGCAGCGCGCCGACGACCTCCCCCTCGTGCGGGAGCGCCAGCAGCGGTTCGGCCACCTTGCGCAGATCCGCCTCGGACCCGGCGTACGTCAGCAGCACCCCGCACACCAGGCTCCCCACCAGGTGCGGCGGGACGAACTCCTCGGGCGGAGCGGTCAGATACAGCACCGCGCCGCTCGCCTCGTCGGGGGCGGCCGCGATCACGTCGCGGTAGGTGCGGGCGGCCTCCCGGCCGAACTCGGGGCGGTACAGCAGCAGGGCGATGGCGAACTCCGGCAGCTCGTACAGCCGCAGGGTGAGGGAGGTGGCGACGCCGAAGTTCCCGCCGCCGCCGTGCAGGGCCCAGAACAGGTCCGTGTCGTCGTCCGCGTCCGCCCGCACCCGCCGGCCGTCCGCGGTGACCAGGTCCACGCCGAGCAGATTGTCGACGGCCAGCCCGTGGCAGCGGTCCAGCCAGCCGGTGCCGCCGCCGAGGACGAAGCCGCCCACGCCCGTGGTGGAGGCGCGCCCGCCGGTGGTGGCGAGGGCGTGCGGCTCGCAGGCGCGGTCCAGGTCGCTCATCGTGGCGCCGCCCGCGATCCGCGCCGTACGGGCCTCGGGATCGACGGTGACCGCGCGCATGTGCCGCAGGTCGATCACCACGGCGCCGTCGCCCAGCGCGCTGCCCGCCACGCTGTGCCCGCCGCCGCGCACCGCGATCTTCAGGTCCAGCTCCCGGGCGAACCGCACCGCCCGGACGACGTCGTTCTCGTCCACGCACTGCGCGATCACCGCCGGACGCCGGTCGATCATCGCGTTGAAGACGGTCCGGGCCTCGTCGTAGCCGGGGTCCCCCGGGGCGAACACATCGCCGACCAGATCCTCGCGCAGCGCGGCGAGGGCCGCGCCCGCCTTCGATGGGGAGGCCATGGGGCGCCCCCTTCCGCAACAGGGGCTGTGGGCCATTCCAGCCTAGAACGGGTCCCCCGGGCCCGCGATCAGGCGGGGTCCCCGGCCCCGTGCGAAAGTGGAGATCTCCGCCGATCGCGCCGACGGGAGGGGGAGTTCCCCAGTGAGCGAGCAGTGAGCGAGCACGGCGAGCACGGCGAGCACGGCACGGCGCCACCGGCCATGGCCTACGAGGACCTGGCCCCGATGGTCGACTACGTGAACCGCGTGGTGCAGGTCGCGGGCAAGTACACCCTCGACGAACCCTTCGAGGTCGGCTGGGGGAACATCGTCCTCGACGTCACCCCGCGGGGCCTGTGCACGCGGACGCTGCGGCGCGAGGGCGTCACCTTCCGGGTGCACCACCGGCTGCTCGACGGCGACGTGGTCATCGAGACCGACCGCGGCTCACGCACCCTGCCCCTCGCCCATGACTCGGTCGCCTCCTTCTACGGCGCGTTCTGCCGGGCCGCGGCCGAGTTCGGCATCCGTCCCCCGCGCACCTCCCGGATCTGCGAGATCCCCGGCGCCCCGGCCGGCCTGGAGGGCGATCGCACCGCGCGGAGCTGGGACGCGGGCGCGGCCCGTCTGATGTGGACCGCGCTGGACCTCGCCGCCGACGGGCTGGAGGAGTGGCAGGCGCCGTTCCTGGGGCACCGGCCGCGGGTCGGTGTGATGTGGGGCGGCTTCGACCTGTCCGCCACCCGGTGGCGTGCCGAGCGCACCGTGCCGGAGCCGGACCGGCCGCCGTTCCAGCAGAACGCCCAGCTCCACGCCTATGTGTCGGTCGGGTTCTCCTTCGGGGACGCCAAGGCGCCGCACACCGGCATGTACGCCTACATCTGGCCCCAGCCGGACGGGCTCGCGGACCGGTCCTGGGGTGTGGAGGGCGCCGCGTGGCATCCCGACGCGGGGCTGGTCCTGCTGCCGTGGTCCGCGCTCAGGGAGACGCCGGACCCGCGGCGGGCGATCGTGGCGTTCGGCGACGCGGTCTACGACGCGGCGGTCGAGACGGCCGGCTGGCCGTCCGACCTCGTCGGTCCGCGCGTCGACGGCTGGTACATGAGCACGACCCCGACGGATGTCGTACAGCACCGCGAACGGGAGCACGCGGATCAGCGGCGCCGCGAACGGCGCGGCTGATCCCGGCCCCGGGGCGCTCAGCCCCCGTACGCCCCCGACGCCGTCAGCCGCAGGGCCGTGTCGATCAGCGGGACATGGCTGAACGCCTGCGGGAAGTTGCCGACCTGGCGCTGGAGGCGCGGGTCCCACTCCTCGGCGAGCAGACCGAGGTCGTTGCGCAGGGAGAGCAGCTTCTCGAAGAGCTTGCGGGCCTCGTCCACCCGGCCGATCATCGCGAGGTCGTCCGCCATCCAGAACGAGCAGGCCAGGAACGCGCCCTCGTCGCCCGGGAGGCCGTCCACGCCCTCGTGGTCCCCTTGCGTCGGGTAGCGCAGGATGAAGCCGTCCGAGGTCGACAGCTCGCGCTGGATCGCCTCGATGGTGCCGATCACCCGCTTGTCGTCCGGCGGCAGGAAGCCCATCTGCGGGATGAGCAGCAGGGAGGCGTCCAGCTCCTTCGAGCCGTAGGACTGGGTGAAGGTGTTGCGCTCCTTGTCGTAGCCCTTCTCGCACACGTCCCGGTGGATGTCGTCGCGCAGCTCGCGCCAGCGCTCCAGCGGGCCGTCCGCGTCACCGGACTCGATCAGCTTGATGGTGCGGTCCACCGCGACCCAGGCCATCACCTTGGAGTGCACGAAGTGGCGGCGCGGGCCGCGCACCTCCCAGATGCCCTCGTCGGGCTCGTCCCAGTGCTGCTCCAGGTAGCGGATCAGCTTGAGCTGGAGCAGGGACGCGTAGTCGTTGCGCGCGAGGCCGGTCATATGGCCGAGGTGCAGGGCCTCGGTGACCTCGCCGTACACGTCGAGCTGGAGCTGATGGGCGGCGCCGTTGCCCACCCGGACCGGGGCGGAGTTCTCGTAGCCGGGCAGCCAGTCCAGCTCGGCCTCGCCCAGCTCCCGCTCGCCGGCGATGCCGTACATGATCTGGAGGTTCTCCGGATCGCCGGCGACCGCGCGCAGCAGCCACTCGCGCCAGGCGCGGGCCTCCTCGCGGTAGCCGGTGCGCAGCAGCGAGGAGAGGGTGATCGCCGCGTCCCGCAGCCAGGTGTAGCGGTAGTCCCAGTTGCGGACGCCGCCGATGTCCTCGGGCAGTGAGGTGGTGGGCGCGGCGACGATGCCGCCGGTGGGGGCGTAGGTGAGGGCCTTGAGGGTGATCAGGGAGCGGATCACGGCCTCCCGGTAGGGCCCGTGGTACGTACAGTGCTCGACCCACTCGCGCCAGAACTCCTCCGTCGCCTCCAGCGACTGCTCGGGCTCGGGCAGGGCCGGCGGCTCCTTGTGCGAGGGCTGCCAGGACACGGTGAACGCGATCCGGTCGCCGGGGGCGACGGTGAAGTCCGCGTACGTCGTCAGGGACTTCCCGTAGGTCTCGCAGTCGGTGTCGAACCACACCGAGTCGGGGCCGGCGACGGCGACCGTGCGGCCGTCGTGCTTGTGCACCCACGGGACCACCCGGCCGTAGGAGAACCGCATCCGCAGGGTGGAGCGCATCGGGACGCGGCCCGTGACGCCCTCGACGATGCGGATGAGCTGCGGCGCGCCGTCCCGCGGGGGCATGAAGTCGGTGACCCGGACCGTGCCGCGCGGGGTGTCCCACTCGGACTCCAGGATCAGCGAGTCGCCCCGGTAGGTGCGCCGGGCCGCGCGGGGCGGCGGGGCGTCGGAGGCGTGCGCCGGGCCCAGCCGCCAGAATCCGTGCTCCTCGGTGCCGAGCAGACCGGCGAAGATCGCGTGCGAGTCGAAGCGGGGCAGGCACAGCCAGTCCACTGTCCCGTCACGGCAGACCAGGGCAGCGGTCTGCATGTCTCCGATGAGTGCGTAGTCTTCGATGCGCCCGGCCACGTGCAACTCCAGTCGAACGGCCACGTCACCCCCATGCGAAAAAAGGGGGCTGTCGCTAGTGCGGTCAAGGGGGTCGTTGTAATGCGTCGTTGAGCGGTGAAGCAAAGCAGCCGCTCAGCCGTATGGGCAAAACGCCAATTCTTGCTCAACGAACTGACGAGCTCTCGTTGTTCCGGTGGATACGGACGGGGGTGGTGCCGTGTTCGGCCGGCGGGCTCGGCAGCGAGTGTCCGAGCAGGATACGACGCACGTAGATGATCTGCGTGCCGCTCCGGGCAACGCGGGTGGGCCGAACGGGTGAGCAGCGGATGCGTGCCTGGTGAGCGGTGGTGTGCGGGTCCCGGAAGTGGTCCCGCCCGTGTCCGTCCGACCGGTTTCGCCCCGGCTCTTCCCCCGCCTTCCGGGCCGTCCCGTACGCGTGCCGTGTCGGCGTGTGCGCGCAGCGTGCGCGGAAGCCATCTCTCCGAGGCGCTGATACCCTGGTAGCCCGTGGACCGGTGGGCTCGAAAACCCCCGAACCGCAGCGACGGCACCCCCGGAGAACTCCGGCCGCACAGTGCCGTACCGCACCCCCAGACCGCGACCACGGGAGCCCCCTCTTGGCCATGCCGCCGGCTGCTTTTCGAAACAGCACCACGACGACCAAGCACATCTTCGTCACCGGGGGTGTCGCCTCCTCCCTCGGCAAGGGGCTCACCGCCTCCAGCCTCGGCATGCTGCTCAAGGCGCGGGGCCTGCGGGTCGTGATGCAGAAGCTCGACCCCTATCTGAACGTCGACCCGGGCACGATGAACCCCTTCCAGCACGGTGAGGTGTTCGTCACCAACGACGGCGCCGAGACCGACCTGGACATCGGCCACTACGAGCGCTTCCTCGACCGCGACCTCGACGGCTCGGCGAACGTCACCACCGGCCAGGTCTACTCGACGGTGATCGCCAAGGAGCGGCGCGGCGAGTACCTGGGCGACACCGTGCAGGTCATCCCGCACATCACCAACGAGATCAAGCACCGCATCCGCCGGATGGCGACGGACGAGGTGGACGTCGTGATCACGGAGGTCGGCGGCACGGTCGGCGACATCGAGTCGCTGCCGTTCCTGGAGACCGTCCGCCAGGTCCGTCACGAGGTCGGCCGGGACAACGTCTTCGTCGTGCACATCTCTTTGCTCCCGTACATCGGTCCGTCCGGCGAGCTGAAGACCAAGCCGACCCAGCACTCGGTGGCCGCGCTGCGCAACATCGGCATCCAGCCGGACGCGATCGTGCTGCGCTGCGACCGTGAGGTGCCGACCGCGATCAAGCGCAAGATCTCGCTGATGTGCGACGTCGACGAGGCCGCCGTGGTGGCCTGCCCCGACGCCCGCTCGATCTACGACATCCCCAAGACGGTGCACGGCGAGGGTCTGGACGCGTACGTCGTCCGCAAGCTGGACCTGCCGTTCCGCGACGTGGACTGGACGACCTGGGACGACCTGCTCGACCGCGTCCACAAGCCGGACCACGAGATCACGCTCGCCCTGGTCGGCAAGTACATCGACCTGCCCGACGCGTATCTGTCGGTCACCGAGGCGCTGCGTGCCGGCGGGTTCGCCAACCGGGCCCGCGTGAAGATCAAGTGGGTCACCTCCGACGACTGCAAGACCCCGGCCGGGGCCAAGGCGCAGCTCGCGGACGTGGACGGCATCTGCATCCCGGGCGGCTTCGGCGACCGCGGTGTGCTCGGCAAGGTCGGCGCGATCCGCTACGCCCGCGAGAACAAGATCCCGCTGCTCGGTCTCTGCCTGGGCCTCCAGTGCATCGTGATCGAGGCGGCCCGCAACCTCGCCGACATCACGGATGCGAACTCCACGGAGTTCGACGCGGCCACCTCCCACCCCGTCATCTCGACCATGGCCGAGCAGCTCGACATCGTCGCCGGCGAGGGGGACATGGGCGGCACGATGCGGCTGGGCATGTACCCGGCGAAGCTGGCCGAGGGCTCCATCGTGCGCGAGGTGTACGACGGCAAGGAGTACGTCGAGGAGCGCCACCGGCACCGCTACGAGGTGAACAACGCCTACCGCGCGGAGCTGGAGAAGAAGGCGGGCATCCTGTTCTCCGGCACCTCCCCGGACGGCAAGCTCGTCGAGTACGTCGAGTACCCGCGTGACGTCCACCCCTACCTGGTCGCCACGCAGGCGCACCCGGAGCTGCGGTCGCGCCCGACCCGTCCGCACCCGCTGTTCGCCGGCCTCGTGAAGGCGGCCGTCGAGCGGAAGAATTCCAAGTAACACGTCAGTTGTTACGGTGACCGGGGTGCTTCCCCTCAAAGGAGAGCACCCCGGTTTTCGTTCGGTTCGGGTACGGGCACGTGAGAGGGCGGCAAGGGCATGGCGATCAAGGACACCCCCGAGGAGTGGGAGATCCGGTCGACGGAGACCCCCTTCGTGGGCAACAAGACCTCGGTCCGCACGGACGAGGTGGTCATGCCCGGGGGCGCGGTGGTCCGCCGCGACTACCAGGTCCACCCCGGCTCGGTGGCCGTCCTCGCCCTGGACGACGAGGACCGGGTCCTGCTCATCAAGCAGTACCGCCACCCGGTCCGGCACAAGCTGTGGGAGATCCCGGCCGGGCTGCTCGACGTGCCCGGTGAGAACCCGCTGCACGCGGCGCAGCGCGAGCTGTACGAGGAGGCGCACGTCAAGGCCGAGGACTGGCGGGTCCTGACCGACGTGTACACGACCGCCGGGGGCTGTGACGAGGCGGTGCGGATCTTCCTCGCGCGGGGTCTGTCCGAGGCCGAGGGGCAGCGCTTCGAGGTCGAGGACGAGGAGGCCGACATGGAGCACGCGCGCGTGCCGGCCGAGGACCTCGTCCGGGCGGTCCTGGCGGGCGATGTGCACAACAACTGCCTGGTCGTCGGCGTCCTCTCGCTGGCCGCGGCCCGCGCTGCCGACGCCCTCGACGCCCTCCGCCCGGCCGAGGCGCCGTGGCCGGCCCGGCCGTTCGAGGCATAGGCGGCACACCACCGCTTCTGATGTGACGATCGGTTGATCCGATCGGGGGAAGTGGGGGTCGTGGCCGTCCGTACGCGCCGGGAACGTCGCAGAGCGTGAACTAGGCTCTGGAACGGCCCGGTCCGGAGTCCCGGCGGGCTCAGCACGTGCGTGGGACGGGAGCGTGGCCCGTGGCGGATCAGGCAGTGGACACAGGCGGCGTGAAGCTGTCGGGACACGCTGCACCCGAGGTCCATTTCCTGGGCCGCACACGGGAGTTGAAGGAACTGCGCGCCGACATCGAGCGCGCGGGCCTCGACACCATCGCCGGCCGCAAGGCCCCCCGCGCGCGGGTGCTCCTGATCGCCGGGCGGCCCGGCTCCGGTCGGACCGCCCTCGCCGAGGAACTCGTCCGGCAGGTCGCGGACCGTTACCGCGACGGCGTCCTGCGCGCCCGTCTCTCCGAGCCCGACGGCACCCCCCTCCCCGTCGAGCGCGCCGCCCGCGACCTGCTCGACGGACTCGACGTACCGGTCCCGGCCGGCGCCGACGCCGACGACCTCTCGGCCCTGCTGCGCGAGACCCTCGCCGACCGGCGCGTCCTGCTCCTGCTGGACGACGCGGCCGGGGCCGAACAGGTCGACGCCCTGCTCCCGGACACCCCCGAATGCCTGCTGGTCGCCGTCTCCGCGGGCCCCCTCACCGGCATCTCCGACGTCCGGCCCTGCACCCTGGGCGGCCTGGACACCAAGTCCGCCCTGGAGCTGCTCACCCGCTACACCGGCTCGGTCCGCATCACCGTCGACCCCCGCTCCGCCGAGGGGCTCGTCGAGGCGTGCCAGGGGCAGCCCGCCGCGCTGATCCTGGCCGGCGGCTGGCTCGCCGCCCGCCCCCAGACCGCCGTCGCCGACCTCGCCAAGCAACTGCACGCCGAGGGCGACGAGGGCACCCCGCTCAGCCGGATCCTGCGGCTCGTGCACGCCTCGCTGCCCGCACCGGCCGCCCGGATACTGCGACTGCTCTCCCTCGCCCCGGCCGGCCTCGTCGACCCCCACACGGCCTCCGCGCTCGCCGGCTGCTCGGTGGGCGCCGCCCGCACCACCCTGGACGACCTCACCGCCCTCGGCCTGCTGCGGCTCGTCCCCTCCCCGCTGCCCGAGTACGAGGTCCCCGGCTGTCTGCACCCCCTGCTGCGGGCCGCCGCCGAGGCCCAGGAACGCCCGGCCGAACTCCAACTGGCCCGCGCCCGCATGCTGGAGCGCACGGTACGGCTGCTCCAGTCCTGCCGGGCCATCACCGAGACCGACAACCCGCAGGCCCGTGAGAAGCTCCAGGGCACCCCCCGCGCCCTGCGCTTCCCCGGCCCCCGGGCCGCCGCCGACTGGCTGCGGCTGCGCCGCCCCGCCCTGCTCGCCGCCGCCCGCGCCGCCGTGGCCGACGGCGAGCTGGACACCCTGGCCCGCCGGCTGATGTCCCAGCTCGTCCGGGCGATGGTCGCGCACTTCGGCACCCAGGCCGCCGCCCCCGACCTCTACGGCGTCCACCAGCTCGTCCTCGACGTCGCCGAACGCCGCGACCTGCCCCGGGAACGCGCCGCCGCCCTGCTGAACCTGGCCGACGTCGACGCCAGGACCGGCCGTACGGCCGAGGCCCTGGTCCGCTACCGGGCGGCGCTGGACGCCGGACGCGAGGCGAACGACCCGTACGCCACCGGCCGCGCGATGGAATCCGTAGGCGGCGCCCACCTGGAGCTGGGCGACTACGAACGGGCCGCCGACTGGTTCGGCCGGGCCCTCGCCCAGCGGCTGGCCCGCGACGAGCGCACGGACGCCGCGCGCCTGTACGGCCGGATCGGCACCGCGCACACCTACGCCGGCCGGTACGGCGAGGCCCAGCGCAACTGGCGGGCCGCCGCCGCGGGCCACCGCAAGAACGGCGAGCCGGCCGCCCACGCGCGGGCGCTGAGCGAGCTGGCCCGGGTCCAGGAGTACGCCGGGCGGCCCGAGGAGTCGCTGCGCACCTGCCAGGAGGCGATGGAGTGGGCGCGGCGCGCCGACGACGAGCGGCTCCAGGCGGCGGTCCAGCTCCGGCTGGCCGACACCCTGGAACACCTGGGCGACCCGGCGGCCGCCCGACTGCACCGCGGCGCGGCGGAGCGCATCCTGGGAGAGGAGCCCCCCGCGCCGGAGCGCGACACCGCACACGAGCCGGAGCGCGCCGACGGTCCGGCTCCGGCCGGGGCCGCGGAACCGCCCCGGAAGCGGTCCGGCAAGGGCGTTCCTGAGCCAGAACAGCCGGAACATGACGCTAACGCCTGCGAAATCCGCAGTACATCCGCTGAAGATTGAAGCATTGAAAGGCTAGACAGCGGGAACACCTTCATTAGACTGGCTCTGCCGCACCTTCTCCTGCGGTGTATCCCGGTGTGCCCGCTGCCTCCGGGTTCGTCCTGCTATGCCCCACACCCTCTGAGCCAAGGACCGTGATCCACGTGAAGGTCGGCATCCCCCGCGAGGTCAAGAACAACGAGTTCCGGGTGGCCATCACCCCCGCCGGCGTGCACGAGCTGGTGCGCCACGGCCACCAGGTCTTCGTCGAACGCAACGCCGGAGTCGGCTCGTCCATCCCGGACGAGGAGTACGTGGCCGCCGGCGCCCGGATCCTGGAGACCGCCGACGAGGTGTGGGCCACCGCCGACCTGCTGCTCAAGGTCAAGGAGCCCATCGCGGAGGAGTACCACCGGCTCCGCAAGGACCAGACGCTCTTCACCTACCTGCACCTGGCCGCGTCCAAGGAGTGCACGGACGCCCTGCTGGAGTCCGGCACCACCGCGATCGCCTACGAGACCGTCGAGCTGCCGAGCCGCGCGCTCCCGCTGCTCGCCCCCATGTCCGAGGTCGCGGGCCGGCTCGCCCCGCAGGTCGGCGCCTACCACCTGATGCGCGCCAACGGCGGCCGCGGTGTGCTGCCCGGCGGTGTCCCGGGCGTGGCGGCCGGCCGTGCCGTCGTCATCGGCGGCGGTGTCTCCGGCTGGAACGCGGCGCAGATCGCCATCGGCATGGGCTTCCACGTGACCCTGCTCGACAAGGACATCAACAAGCTCAAGGAAGCCGACAAGATCTTCGGCACCAGGATCCAGACCGTCGTCTCCAACGCCTTCGAGCTGGAGAAGGCGTGTCTGGAGGCCGACCTCGTCATCGGTGCCGTCCTGATCCCGGGCGCCAAGGCCCCGAAGCTGGTCACCAACGAGCTGGTCTCCCGGATGAAGGCCGGAAGTGTCCTTGTCGACATCGCGATCGACCAGGGCGGCTGCTTCGAGGACTCCCGTCCGACCACCCATGCCGAGCCGACCTTCCCGGTCCACGACTCGGTCTTCTACTGCGTCGCCAACATGCCCGGCGCGGTGCCCAACACCTCGACGTACGCGCTGACCAACGCCACGCTGCCGTACATCGTCGAACTCGCCAACCGCGGCTGGGTGGAGGCGCTGCGCCGGGACGCCGCGCTGGCCAAGGGTCTCAACACCCATGACGGCAAGGTCGTTTACCGCGAGGTCGCCGAGGCGCACGGCCTGGAGCACGTCGCGCTCGACACGCTCCTCGACTGAGGTCACCCGACGGAGCCCCGCCGCTAAGTCACCTTTTCGTAAAGGCGATACGTCAACTCGGCGTGTCAATCACGCACGACCGGCCGGACCTTGCCCACAAGGTCCGGCCGGATGTGTGTATGGTCACTTTGCGGCACTCGGTCAACTCGCCTCGAACGTAACCCTTCGACCGATTCGCACACCGGTGAAACCTGTCGTGCGACGGCCGTACGCCCTTGACAGCGGGATGTTTCATTGCCGACACATCGGGCCGGGTCCGGCGGATTGTGTTGCTGCGGACGCCCGACACGCCATAGAGTCGCCAACCGTCGGCATGGTGCCACGCTGACCTTGTCTAGAAGTTTCCTGGTCACCAAGGAGGTAAGACGACTTGTGAATGAGTCGACATTTGCTCCCGGGGGTGGTCAACCAGGAATGCCTACGCGGGGCCCGGGTTCCGCGGGGCTCGAGGCTGTCGGCTCCGTCGCTGTCCGAACCTTCGCAGCCCACCAGAGCCAGACCAGCCCCCACATGGCTCTGTCAGCACACCAGAGCATGGACGGTCATCACGTGAACGCCATGGCCGGCGACGGAAGTGGCGCGCCCCACAACCACTTCGCCGACTACGACGAACTGCCCGACGGGCACTTCTACGACCCCGACGCCGAGTACGAGCCCGACCCGGAGTACGCGGCCACCCTCGCGCCCGACGCCGCACGGCAGCGCCGTGAACGCGTCGGTCCGACCGGGCGTCCGCTGCCGTACTTCCCGATCCCGGGACCGCTGACGGACCACGGCCCCGCGAAGATCATCGCGATGTGCAACCAGAAGGGCGGCGTCGGCA
>NZ_JAANNX010000066.1:0-26789 GCF_013363615.1 Streptomyces sp. CAI-85
TCGGCACCGCCCAGTACCTCTCCCCGGAGCAGGCCAAGGGCGAGCAGGTCGACGCGCGGTCGGACCTCTACTCGACGGGCTGCCTGCTCTACGAGCTGCTGACGGTCCGCCCGCCGTTCGTGGGCGACTCCCCGGTGGCCGTGGCCTACCAGCACGTGCGGGAGGAGCCGCAGCCGCCGAGCGTCTTCGACCCCGAGATCACCCCGGAGATGGACTCGATCGTCCTGCGGGCGCTGGTCAAGGACCCGAACTACCGCTACCAGTCGGCCGACGAGATGCGCGCGGACATCGAGGCGTGCCTCGACGGCCAGCCGGTCGCGGCGACGGCGGCGATGGGCTCGGTCGGCTACGCCGGCTACGGCGACGACCAGGCCACCACGGCCCTGCGCCAGGCGGAGGCCGGCGCCACGTCGATGCTGCCGCCCATGAACCCGGACGACGGCGGCTACGGCTACGACGACCGCCCGGACCGACGCCGCCAGAAGAAGTCGAACACCTCGACGATCCTGCTGGTGGTGGCGGCGGTCCTGGTGCTGGTCGGCGCGATCCTGATCGGCAAGTGGGCCTTCAGCGGCAAGGCGGCGGACAAGCCGTTCGCCGCGCCGAACTTCGTGAGCCGCACCCAGGCCGAGGCCAAGACCATGGCCGAGAACATCGACCTGAAGCCGGTCTTCGTCGAGAAGCCCTGCGAGGACCAGCCGAAGGGCAATATCTGCTCGCAGGATCCGGCGGCCGGCCAGAACGTCAACAAGGGCGACACCGTCAACCTCGTCGTCTCGACCGGGGCGCCGAAGGTGGCCGTCCCGAACGTGATCGGCGTCGACCTGGACGAGGCCAAGCAGAAACTGGAAGGCGACGACTACCAGTTCAAGGTCGAGACGAAGACCCGGGAGACGACCTCGGACGAACCCAACACGGTTCTCGACCAGAACCCGATCTCCGGCAAGGAGGTGGAGAAGGGGACCACCATCACCCTGACCATCGCCAAGGCCGTGGAGAAGGCCACCGTGCCGGACGTCTCGGGCAAGTCCTGTGACGAGGCCAAGGCGCAGATGCAGCAGAACAACCTGACCGGCAACTGCGTCGAGGTCGACACCCAGGACCAGAACCAGGTCGGCAAGGTCATCTCGACCAGCCCGTCCATCGGCTCCCAGGCCGACAAGGGCTCCACGGTCCAGATCCAGATCGGCAAGAGCACCCAGACCCAGGTACCCGGCAACCTCCAGGGCATGAGCCTCAAGGACGCCAAGCAGGCCATCCAGAACGCGGGCCTGACCGTCGGCACCATCACCGGCTCCCAGGACGACGACGCCACGGTCTTCAACTCCGACCCGGCCCCCGGCACCCAGGTCAACCGGGGCCAGACCGTCAACCTGATCGCGGTCAAGGGCGGCGGGAACAACGGCGGCAACGGCGGCGGACTCTTCGGCGGAAACACCGGAGGCTGACCGCACGGGCAGGCACAGTGAGGAAGGGCCCCACCGGATGCGTCCGGTGGGGCCCTTCCCTTGTGCTCCGCGTGCTCCGACGCTCCGCGTCAGCCGAGTTCCTTGGGCGGCGTGCGGTTCGCGTCGACCTTCTCCACTCGGTCCAGTTCGCCCCAGACCACGTAGCGGTAGCGGCTCGTGTAGACCGGGGTGCAGGTGGTCAGGGTGATGTAGTGGCCGGCCTTCTTCTTGCCGGACTCCTTGGGGATCGCGCCCAGGACCTCGACGTTGTACTTCGAGGTCTCGGGCAGGACGGCGAAGACCTTGTAGACGTACCAGTCGTCCTTCGTCTCGAAGACGATCGGGTCGCCCTTCTCCAGCTTGTCGATGTCGTGGAACTTCGCGCCGTGGCCGTCGCGGTGGGCGGCGAGGGTGAAGTTGCCCTTCTTGCCGGTGGTGGGCAGCGTGGCCTTGAGGGGCTCGGTGTAGTAGCCGGCGACGCCGTCGTTGAGGACGGCGGACGTGGTGCCCTTCTCGACCAGCACCTCCTTGCCGCTCATGGCCGGCACGTGCAGGAAGCCGATGCCGTCCTTGGTGTCCAGCGCCCCCGGACCGGTGTCCTCCCTGGCCCAGTTGTCGCGCACCTTGTCGCCCTGCCGGTCGGCGTGGCGGTCGGCGACGACGTTGGTCCACCACAGGGAGTAGACGACGAACAGACCGAGCACCAGCCCGGCCGTGATGAGGAGTTCACCGAAGACGCTGACCGCGAACGCGATCTTCCCGCCCCTGCGGCGCCGCGGCGCCGGTGCGGACGCGGGCGTGTCGGTGTGCGCCGCGTTGTCGGTGTCGTCGGTGGTCGCTGCCACGATCCTCTGCCCCTACTCGAAGCCCTGGTACAGGCTCTTACCGGACCAGCCTCTTACTGGACCAGCGCATCCGGCTTGCCCTTGCTGCGCGGCCGTTCCTCGACCATCTTGCCCCAGACGATCATCCGGTACTTGCTGGTGAACTCCGGCGTACAGGTGGTGAGCGTGATGTACCGGCCCGGCCCGGTGAATCCGGAGCCCGCCGGCACCGCGTCGAGCACGCTGGTGTTGCTGGGCGAGGTCACCGGCAGGATCGAGGCCATCTTGTAGACGAAGTACTCGTCCTGCGTCTCCACGACGATCGGGTCGCCCGCGCTCAGTTTGTTGATGTACCGGAAGGGCTCGCCGTGCGTGTTGCGGTGCCCCGCGAGGCCGAAGTTGCCGGTCTTGTCCTGGGGCATGGCGGTCTTCAGCTCGTCCTCGCCGTAGTGCCCGACCATGCCCTTGTCGAGCACCTTCTTGTTGCTGACGCCCTCCGCGATGGGCACCACCACGTCCAGCTTGGGGATGTGCAGGATCGCGAAGCCCTGACCCGGCGAGAAGGTGCCGGGGTTGCCCTTGCCGCTCGCCCAGTCGTCCTGGAGGCTGTCGGCCTCCGCGCTGGCCTGCGCGTGCGCGCGGACGTTGGTCCACCAGAGCTGGTAGGTGACGAACAGCAGCATCAGCACGCCGGTGGTGATGAACACCTCACCGACCGCCCGGCTCGCGACGACCGCCGGGCTGGGCTTGCGCGCCCGCTGCCGCCGACGCGCCTCGATCCTCGACAGGGGGCGCTCGCCCGGCGCGGACGGGTCCAGGGGGTCGTGCGCGGCCGAGGACGCGCCCCCATGACGGCCGTGACGGCCCTTGGCCGCCTTTCTGCGGGCCGCGCGTCCGCCGTCGGCGGTTCCGTCGGCCGCGGAGCCCGTCCGGGCGTCAGAGGCGGATCTGGGCGCGCCGCGGTACGGGGCGGGCGGGGGCTCCGGCAGCCGCAGCGCCACGGTCTCGTCGTCGGCGGGCGGCGGCGCATACGCCTCCCCGCGGTAGGTCTCCCCGCGGTACGACTCCCTGGCGCGCGGCTGCTGCCCGACCTGGCTGCCTTGGCCGACTTGGCCGACTTGCCCGCCCTGCCCGACCGCGCCCGTCTGCCCGCCGTACGTACCGTCCCCGTACGCCGTACCGCCGTACAGAGCACCGCCCTGCGCGGCCCCGCCGTACGCGTCACCGCCCTGTGCGTCACCGCCGTAGGGAGCACCCCCGTACGGATCCGCGCCGTACCGCTCGCCGCCGTAGGACGCGTACGGAGCGGTGCCGTACGCGTCCTCGCGCTCGGGGCGCAGCGCGGTCACGCCGTGGCCCTGCCCACCACCGGGGCGAGCCCCGCCGACCTCGCCACCGCGCCCTGGTCGCCGCACTCCACCAGCCAGTTGGCCAGCATCCGGTGCCCGTGTTCGGTGAGCACCGACTCCGGGTGGAACTGGACGCCCTCGACGGGCAGTTCGCGGTGGCGCAGGCCCATGACGATCCCGTCGTGGGTGCGGGCCGTGACCTCCAGCTCGGCCGGGACCGTCGCCGGCTCCGCGGCCAGCGAGTGGTAGCGGGTCGCGATGAAGGGGGACGGCAGCCCGGCGAAGACGCCCTTGCCCTCGTGCTCCACCGGCGAGGTCTTGCCGTGCAGCAGCTCCGGCGCCCGGTCCACCACCCCGCCGTACGCGACCTGCATGGACTGCATGCCGAGGCAGACGCCGAAGACGGGGACACCGGTGGCCGCGCAGTGCCGGACCATCTCGATGCAGACCCCGGCCTCCTCGGGCGTACCGGGGCCGGGCGAGAGCAGGACGCCGTCGAACCCGTCCTGGGCGTGGCCGGTGGAGACCTCGTCGTTGCGCAGGACCTCGCACTCGGCGCCCAGTTGGTACAGGTACTGGACCAGGTTGAAGACGAAGCTGTCGTAGTTGTCCACGACGAGAATGCGCGCGCTCACTGGTTGTCCACCGTCACATCGTTGAAGGGAAGCAGCGGTTCGGCCCACGGAAAGACGTACTGGAACAGGACATATACGACAGCGAGTATCAGCACGAGAGAGATCAGCGCCCTCACGAAGGCGTTTCCCGGCAGATGCCGCCAGATCCAGCCGTACATGCCGTCCCTTCCGTCGCACCACGGCACCTGACTCACGCCGTACGTCACCAGACTAACGGCGCAGGGCCTTGGGTTGGCCTGCCTCCACAGGCTGGGTCGAGTCCAGGTGCGCCCAGACGATCAGCCGGTGACTGTGCCCCCATTCGGGATCGCACGTGGTCAGCGTCAGATACCGGCCCGGACGCGTATACCCCGACTTACGTGGCACAGCGTCAATCACCTCGATGTCCGAGGGGACGGTTTTGTAGGGCCCTTTGTCGATCCGATACGTGAACCAGGTCGTGCCGTCTGTGAGCACCACCGCGTCACCCCGTCTGAGCCGCGGAAAGTCCTTGAACGGGTCGCCGTAGGTGCGGCGGTGGCCGGCGACGGAGAAGTTGCCGGTCCCCCCGAGCCGGGCCGTGCCCGCGTAGTGCCCGAGGCCCTTCTTCAGGGTGGCGGTCGAGGTGCCTTCGAGGACCGGCTTGTTCCACGTGAAACCGAGCCGCGGGATGTACATGATCGCGAAAGGCCGTCCGTCCCGGTACGGCGGCGGCGGCGGGGTGGCGCTGGGGGCGGGGTCAGCGGCGGTGGGGTCCGGCTCCTGCCGGGCCCACTGGTCGCGGAGGTCGTGGATCTGGTCGTCCATGGCGCTGTCGGCGCGGACGCCGGTCCAGAACAGCGCGTAGACGACGAAGAGCACGATGACGGCGCCCACGGTGACACACAGTTCGCTGAACGTCCTGACGATCACCCGCACCGGCGGCTCCAGAAGGTCCGGAAAGGTGCTTCTACTCCATGGACTTCTACTCCACGGGCTTCGCGTAGTGCAGATCCACTGTGCCCGAGTAGCCCGGCAGAGTCACCGCCCCGTCCTCGGTGACTTTCCAGCCGAGGCCGTAGACATTGACGTAGACCATGTAGTTCTGGATCGCCGGGGACTGCGCCAGCGCCTTCTGGAGCTTCTGCGGGTTCCCGACCGCCTGGATCGTGTACGGCGGTGAGTAGACCCGGCCCTGGAGGATCAGGGTGTTGCCGACGCAGCGCACGGCGCTGGTGGAGATCAGCCGCTGGTCCATGACCTTGATGCCCTCGGCGCCGCCCTGCCAGAGCGCGTTCACCACGGCCTGGAGGTCCTGCTGGTGGATGACCAGGTAGTCGGGCTGCGGCTCGGGATAGCCGGGGAGCTTGGCGGTGGCGTCCGGCGGGGCGTCGTTGAGCGTGACGGTGATCGCCTCGCCCTTGAGCGGATCGGTGCCCGCGGCCCGCTCCAGCCCCGCGAGCTTCTCGTCCTCGGCGGTGGTGCTGCCGTCGCCGTCCTTGGCCAGGGACTCCACCTGGTCGCGCAGGGTCGCGTTGGACTCGTCCAGGTCGCCGTTCTTCTGGCTGCGCTCATGGATGAGGTCCGAGAGCTTCAGCAGCGAGGCGTCCGTGCGCAGGTTGGTGCCCTTGGCGGTGTTGAAGCTGGTCATGAAGAGCAGACCGGCCAGCGCGAAGACTCCGGCCGTGAGCAGGCGCACAGGACGGAAACGGGGCGTTGAACCCGTCCCGGGGGAGTCGGCAGAATTGCTCAACGTACCCTTATCTCCTTCGGCGCCGTAGAAGCACTACGCTAACGGACGCCCGGGGGAGCCCTTCAGTCCCCTAGTACGCAGCCCCCGAGCCCGACCAGCACCTGCGCGGCCACGCAGCGCATCGACAGGAGAGACCCTCGTGCCGAAGTCACGTATCCGCAAGAAGGCCGACTACACGCCGCCGCCGGCGAAGCAGGCGACCGCGATCAAGCTGACCAACCGTGCCTGGGTCGCGCCGGTGATGCTGGCGATGTTCCTCATCGGGCTGGCCTGGATCGTCGTCTTCTATGTGACCGACGGCTCACTGCCCATCGACCAGCTCGGCAACTGGAACATCGTCGTCGGCTTCGGCTTCATCGCGGCCGGGTTCGGCGTCTCCACCCAGTGGAAGTAGCCGCCCCACCTGCTCGGCGACCTGCTCGGTGACCTGCCGAGCGGTCGGCTGCGCCAGCTCTGCCCAGGGCTGTTCGCTGAGTTATCCACAGCGGTTTTCCACATGGGGAAAAGAAAGACGATCTGTGGATAACTCATCGAAGGTTGACGCCGGTGTGACGTAACTACCGGCTGTCACCGCCACTCGAAAACACGTTCGCCCCCTGCCTGACCTGCGGAAACACGGGTCGGTGACAGGGGGCACTGCTGTTCCCGCACGTTGTGCACAAGATTCGCCACGGACTGTGGACAACGGGTGCTCAGGTGAGCTGGAGGGTCCTCAGGAGCGTCGCCCCCAACACCACCGCGAGCACCAGCGCACAGGTCCCGAACTGCACCAGGGACCGGTGCTCGCGCGGGGCGTGGACCATGCCGTAGCTCATCACCACACCCGCGACCAGGCCGCCGACATGGGCCTGCCACGAGATGCCGCTCACCCCGAAGGTGAGGGCCAGGTTGATCGCCAGCAGGGCGATGATCGGCCGCATGTCCTGGCGCAGCCGGCGCATCAGGACGGCCATCGCGCCGAACAGGCCGTAGACCGCGCCGGACGCGCCGAGGGTGGCGGTGCTCGGCGAGGCCAGGACATAGCTCAGGGCGCTGCCGGCCAGGCCGGAGACCAGGAACAGGGTCAGATAGCGGGCCCGGCCGAGGGCCTGCTCCAGGGGGCCGCCGAGCCACCACAGGCTGAGCATGTTGAAGGCGAAGTGCCAGATCGCCTCATGGGCGAAGGCCGAGGTGATCAAGCGGTACCACTCGCCCTCCGCCACGCCCTGGGTGGGCGTGAAGGGGAAGGGCGGCCACTGGCCGACCAGGACCAGGGAGTCCAGCAGCGAGGGCCGCACCTTGATCGCGATGAACACCGCGAGGTTGATCCCGATCAGGATCTTGGTGATCAGCCGGGGATCGGCGGCGACCGCACCCCCGGCGAGGGTGCGCGGCATGGACGCCGACGGGGAGTGCCCGGTGCCCGAGCCGTCCCGGACGCAGGACGGGCACTGGAAGCCGACGGACGCGCTGACCATGCACTCCGGGCAGATCGGACGCTCGCAGCGGGTGCAGCGGACGCCGGTCTCCCGGTCCGGGTGGCGGTAGCAGCCGGGCAGGCTGTGGTGCGCGTCGTCCCGCCGGTTGCCTGGCGCCTGGTCCATGGGCTCCCCCCGGGTGGTCGGTCGGGGCGGGAAGGGCCCCGCTCTCTGTACGGACGGGCGGGTGCGTTTGGTTCCCGATGGGCGCTTTCGTTCCCGTCAGCGCGCCCGTCTTTCCGCAGTCACCGGGCCTTCCGCAGCCACCGGATCTCCACGGTCACCGCTTCTCCACGGTCACCGAGTGGATGACCACGTCGTGCAGCGGGCGTTCGGTGCGGGGGTTGGTCTGGGCGTCGGCGATGGCGTCCACGACCTTCTGGCTCGCCGCGTCGGTGACCTCGCCGAAGATGGTGTGCTTACGGCTCAGCCAGGCCGTCGGGGAGACCGTGATGAAGAACTGCGAGCCGTTGGTGCCCGGCCCCGCGTTGGCCATGGCCAGCAGGTACGGCCGGTCGAAGCGCAGGTCCGGGTGGAACTCGTCCTCGAACTGGTAGCCGGGCCCGCCGGTGCCGTTGCCCAGCGGGTCACCGCCCTGGATCATGAAGCCGCTGATCACCCGGTGGAAGACCGTGCCGTCGTAGAGCTTGCCCTGGGACCGCTCTCCGGTGGCCGGGTGGACCCACTCACGCCCCCCGGTGGCCAGCTCGACGAAGTTGCGGACCGTCTTCGGGGCGTGGTCCGGGAACAGCCGGATCTCGATGTCGCCCTGGCTGGTCCTGAGGGTGGCGTACAACTGCTCGGCCACGGTGTGCCTCCGATGTCTTCCTGTGATCCCCCCGATACTCGCACGGCCGGATTCGTACGGTGGCCGATCCGCCCGCGCGCCGAAAAGTGCCGTGCGGTCGGCCCGGACAGGAGCGGGCGGAGCCGATCCGTGGCATTGTCGGCTGTGTCGACGACAAGCTCCCTGTTACCCCTCAGTTGCCCCGGATTCACCCGCTATCACAGGGATCGGCACCCGGATGCCCGTCCCTGCATGCCGGGACGGGCCACGGCAGGCATGATCCGTAAAAGGGTGGAAAGTCGAATCAACGTAACGCCACCGAGGAGGAGGAAACCCGTGACCCGCATCGACAGCGTGCGCGCCGCGACCGGCTCGGCGAAGGACAGCGTGCTGCACGCCGCGGAAGTGGTGGCGCCCTACGCCGACACGGCCAAGGAGAGGGCAGCGCTGTACGCGCAGGAAGCCCGTGTACGACTCGCGCCCAAGGTGTCGCAGGCCGCCGAACAGGCCCGCGTCCAGTACGACGCCCATGTCGCGCCCCGGCTGGAGCAGGCGAGGGCCCATGTCCCGTCGAAGGTCGACCTGGTCGCCCAGGAGGCCGCCGCCCGGACCCGGGTGGCCGCGCGCCAGGCCGCCGAATACTCCCGTCAGGCCGCCGAGTACTCCAAGCCCAAGATCGAGCAGGCCGTGGCCGCGGCCGCGCCCGTGGTGGACGAGGCCACCGCCCGCGGGGTGGCCGCCGTGGCCGCGCTGCGCGGCCAGGTCACCCCGAAGGAGATCGAGAAGCTGGTGCGCAAGCACCGCCGGCGCGCACGGGCGGGCCGGGTCGCCAAGGTCCTGCTCGTGGTCGGCGCGGTCGCCGGCGGCGCCTTCGCCGCCTGGAAGTGGTGGGACAAGCAGGCCAACCCGGACTGGCTGGTCGAACCCCCGGCCGCCACCGAGATGCCCGCCTCCGGCGGCCTCTCCTCGGTCGACGGCAGCCGCGACACCACGGTCCTCGACCCCGAGGTCCAGGCCAAACAGGCCGAGGACGAGGCGTCCCACCGCGACGACGACAAGAACTGACCCGCCCCGCCTCACGAAGAACGCCCTCCGAAACTGCGTTTCCGCAGTTCGGAGGGCGTTTCTTTGTGGAGCCTAGGGGAGTCGAACCCCTGACATCTGCCATGCAAAGACAGCGCTCTACCAACTGAGCTAAGGCCCCGGAAGGGACGTCCGGCCGGTGGAAGGGTGTACCGGGCGGGCGCCGGAGACCAGAGTACCGGGTCACCGGGGGTATCTCGCAAAAGGATTGGGCTCCCCGCGGATGACCACTCTCCGTAGGATGCTCGTCGTGGTTCGCTACAGCGAACCGTGGATGTTCTGGGGAAGCGATGGGGAGACGCAATGGACGCCGCACAGCAGGAAGCGACCGCGAGAGCGCGGGAGCTCCAGCGGAACTGGTACGGGGAGCCGCTGGGGGCGCTCTTCCGTAAGTTGATCGACGATCTCGGCCTCAACCAGGCCCGCCTGGCGGGGGTTCTGGGGCTGTCGGCGCCGATGCTGTCCCAGTTGATGAGCGGTCAGCGGGCGAAGATCGGCAACCCGGCCGTGGTGCAGCGCGTGCAGTTGCTCCAGGATCTGGCGGGACAGGTCGCGGACGGCAGTGTCAGCGCCGCCGAGGCGACCGAGCGGATGGACGAGATCAAGCAGTCGCAGGGGGGCTCGGTGCTCAGCAACACCACGTCGACGACCAGCAGTTCGGGCGCGCCCACGGTCAAGCGGGTGGTCCGTGAGATCCAGTCGCTGCTGCGCTCGGTGGCCGCCGCCGGCGACATCATCGACGCCGCGGACACCCTGGCACCCACCCACCCCGAACTGGCGGAGTTCCTCCGGGTGTACGGCGCCGGCCGCACCTCGGACGCGGTCACGCACTACCAGTCCCACCAGGGCTGACCCCTCGCCCCGGCCGCCGAAGGGGGTTCGGCAGCCGGTGAGTCGAGAACACGGGGGACACGGGGGACCTGGAGATACGGGGGATCCGGGGAACACGGGGGATCCGGGGGATTTCGGGGACACGGGTACACGGGGAATCGCATGCCTCGGGGGCACGGGGGTCGTACCGTCCGTCGAGGGGTAGCGAGGGGAACAACAAGGGGCATCCGAGCCCGAGGGGAGGGGCGACGCACTGCCATGGGTGAGGTCTTCGCCGGCCGGTACGAACTGGCCGACCCGATCGGGCGCGGCGGGGTCGGCGCCGTGTGGCGCGCCTGGGACCACCGCCGCCGCCGCTACGTGGCCGCCAAGGTGCTCCAGCAGAGCGACGCCCACACCCTGCTGCGGTTCGTCCGCGAGCAGGCGCTGCGCATCGACCATCCCCATGTCCTGGCGCCCGCGAGCTGGGCCGCCGACGACGACAAGGTCCTGTTCACCATGGACCTGGTGGGCGGCGGCTCCCTGGTCCATCTCGTCGGGGACTACGGCCCGTTGCCGCCCGGGTTCGTCTGCACCCTGCTCGACCAACTGCTGTCCGGCCTCGCCGCCGTGCACGCGGAGGGCGTGGTGCACCGGGACATCAAGCCGGCCAATCTGCTCCTGGAGGCCACCGGCACCGCCCGCCCCCGGCTGCGGCTGTCCGACTTCGGCATCGCGATGCGGCTCGGCGAACCGCGGCTGACCGAGACCAACCTCGTGGTGGGGACGCCGGGTTACCTCGCCCCCGAGCAGATGATGGGCTCCGAACCCGCCTTCCCGGCCGACCTGTTCGCCGTCGGCCTGGTGGCCCTCTATCTCCTGGAGGGCGCGAAGCCCGACGCCAAGGCGCTCGTCCAGTACTTCACGGAACACGGCACCCCGGGCGCCCCCAAGGGCATCCCCGAGCCGCTGTGGCAGGTCGTGGCGGCCCTGCTCCAGCCGGACCCGGAGGACCGTTTCCGCACGGCGACCGGGGCGCGCAAGGCGCTCGCGGCGGCCGTCGAACTGCTCCCGGAACCCGGGCCCGACGACGAGCTGATCGAGATCTTCGACCAGATCGGGCCCCTGCCGAAGGGGTTCGGTCCCGACGGCCCGCTGAAACCGGCGGTTCTCCGTCCGCCGAACGGCATGAACACCGGCGCGGGCATCGGTGGCACCGGGTCCACGGGGTCCGTGCCGCTGCCCGCCGCCCCGACCACGCCACCGCCGACGCCCACGTCGACCCCTTTCGCGACGCCCGTGCCCGCCCGCCCCGTACCACCGCCCCCGCCTGCCCCTCCGGGCACGGGATCGGTCCCGGAGCGCCCGGAAGCACCTCCCCGCAGCGACCCTCGGGGCACACCCGCACGGCCCTCGGACCCCGCCTCGCCCCCCGCGCCGTCCATGTCCGACACCGGCAGCTTCCTGCTGCCGCCCCCGCAGGCGACCCCGGCGCCCGCGCTCACGGTCGCGCCCCACGAGGCCACCTTCGTGCTGCCCGGCCGGGCGCCCGTGCAGCGGACCGATCCGTCCACGGCGTCGTACACCGCCCAGGACGCGCCCTCCGCGACGCCCGCCGCAACGCCGGTGACCGCACCGGTGGCCGTCGGGCCGCGGCGACGCGGGCGACGCGCGAAACGGCGGTCGCGTCCCGGCCCGCCGCTCAAGGTCGCCGTGCCGCTGCTGCTGCTGGCGCTGGCCTGCTACGGCGTCGGGTTCTGGGCGCTGACCCGCATCTGACCGGCGGCGGAGGCGGAGGCCGAGGCGGCGGCCCGGCGCCTCCCGACGAGCGTCCAGCCGCCGAGTACGAGCAGCAGCGCGGTCCCGGTGCCGAAGCCGGCCGCGGCGACCGCCCGCATGGTGGCGTCCCCGTCCGCCGGCGACGCGGCCCGCGTGCGGTCCTTCAGGTCCCCGAGTCCGGCCCCGGTCGGCGCGGCGATGCCCGAGTCCTTGCCGAAGACGCCGTTCGGCACGGCCCGCCCCTGATACCCGGGCCCCGGCTGCGCGCTCCCGCCGAGCCGGACGCGCAGGGTCAGCCCGTAGGGGCCGTCCCCGAACGCGTCGGCCACCTCGGCGGCGAGATGGACGACGAGGTAGTGGTCGCCGGCGAAGCGCAGGTTCTTGGTCGGGTTGGCCGGGGCGTACCGGTTGGCGTAGCGCACGGGCGGGGCGGGGGCCAGGGCGGCCGACTTCTGGGTTCCGCCGTAGCCGACGCCGACCTCTTCCACCTTGGCGCGGACCGGGTTGTGGAGGGTGAGGTCCAGGGCGTCGACCACGAATCCGGAGCTCTTGCGGCCGCTGCCCACCTCCACGGAGGCGTAGAGCTGGCGGCCCCAGTCGACGGGGACCCGGTAGAAGAGGGTCTGGCCGGGGACGATCTCGTCGTCCCAGACGCCCTGCGCCACGGCCGCCGCCTCGGTGAAGCCCGCGCCGCCGTGCACGGATTCCGCTTCGCCGGTCGGGGGCGCGGGGGTGGCGGAGTTCCAGGTGCCGGGCACGTTCGTGGAGGCGCCCTTCGCGACGGGCGGCTCGGAGACGGGCGCGATCTCCAGGTCCCACGTGTCGTCACCCGAACCGCCCGATCCGGTGCCCGACCCGCTCGAACCGGTACCCACCGGCTCTACGACGACGTAGTACGTGCCCGCCTCCTGGCACAGCCCCCGCCCGGGCTGGATCTCGCGCGCCGCCCAGGCGGTGATCGGCCGCGGGCTCCGCGAGGTGCCGACGGTCGCGGAGTCGTAGGAGCAGGAGGTCCCGTCGGCGTTCTGCACGGCGACCCCGATGCCGTCCCCCACGGCGAGTGCGGCGCCGGGGCGGGGGATCGCGGTGACGGAGACGTACGCGGTGGAGGCGGCGTCGAGTTCGAGGCGGTAGTAGACCTTGCCGCCCGACTCGGTCCCGTCACCGCTGCCGTCGCCGCTGCCTGTGCCGACGCCGTGCGGGAGCGAGCTGCGGTAGGTCGAGCCCGGCTCCAGACGTACCGCGTCGCCGGTGTCGGTGGCCGGCTCGGCGCGGCGGACGTCGTCGGCGAAGGCGTACGCCGGGACGTCCGGCGCGGCCACGGCCACGGAACCGGGCAACGCCACCACCGACGCGCCGCACACCATCACGACTACGGCACTCCGCAGGACCGCGATCCGTGCGGCCGCTCCTCGCCGGGTCATGCGAACCCGCCCCCTCGCCCTCGACCGAACGTGGGCCATCCTGCCCCGCCGCCCCGGCCCGCACCCGCGCATTCCGTACGAGCGTCCGAAACGTCCCCCTCTAACCGGGGCCCACGGGCCGCGCAACCCGGGAAGTGCCCGCCCCGGAGCCGACCACCCGGGTGGCGCAGGCCCCGGACAACGCCCGACAACACCCGGACAACACAAAACCCCGACCGCGAGGGCGGCCGGGGTCCGGTATCAGTTCTCGGTGTCGTAAGTCACGAACCCGTGGGCACGGAGTCGGTCGCCTCCGTCCACAGATCCTGCTCGGCGCGATCCGCCTGGATCTGGCGGTACACGAGGAGCCCGCCGATGGCGGCCAGTGCGACCAGGAGAAGCTTCTTCACCGCGCTACCTCGTCTTTCCTTGACGTAGGGGACCTCTGGCGCCCGACTATACACACCGACCGATATCGATCGGTGACCTGCGTCCGGCCGCCCAACTGCCGCCTTCGAGGCCGCAGTACAAGCGGACGACACCGCTCCGATCGGAGGGTGATCACATCCCCACGGACGGTCACTTGGGCCTGATTTACCGCTTTTCTTCGCCTTTGCGCCCATACGGGTGGTGTTCATCGGAACAACGCCACGCCACGAGCGTCGGTCCACCACTTCGCGCTCCGCATACACATCATGAGGAAAGTACGCAAATCGCCCAACCTGAAAGTGAGGGGCCATGACCGCGAACCGGGTCATGAAGCTGTGGACCACCATCGTCACCGCCTTCCTCGCGCTGTTCGCGGCGCTCGGAATCGTCACGACGACCGCGCCGACCGCCGCCGCGCAGACCGGCCCGACGCGGACCGACGGAGAGAGCGCCACCGGCGCCGCCGTCGCACCCACCGCGAACTGGCCGGCCCTGGTCCCCTGGGAACGGCTGAACACCCGGTCCCTGCCCCCCACGATGAAGCAGCGCATCCGCGCCGAGGCCCACGGCAAGTCCCCGAGCTGCCGAAACCGCCCCCTCGTCGACACCGAGTCGGAGTCCTGCTCCCCCGACGCCTCCGAGGACCCGGCCGAGCCCTCGGACCCCGCCACACCCCTGAAGCGCTGACCCCGCGGGCACGGCCCCTTGTCCCCACGGACACATCCGGCAGACCTGACAGACCCTGCTGCACCCACCTGACGGACACGACGGAAACGGCGAACTTGCGTACAGCCGCACGATGCAGGCCCGGCAGCTCCCCGCGGAGCAACCGGGCCTTCGCCACGCCCAACTCCCCTTCCGTACACACGGCCTGAACCTTTTCCTCGGACGGTCCCGCCGGCCGGCGCTCCCGCGCGGAGCCGTAGGCTGACACCCGTGTCCGAGGCCCACGACGATTCCGCGACCCGTCGGCGCATCGTCGTCGTCACCGCCGTCCACGCCCCCGCCGGCCGCCATCTGCCCGACTCCTACGCGTCGTTGTGCGCGCAGGAGCTGCCCGAGGGCTGGGAGTGGCACTGGGTGATACAGGAGGACGGCACCACGGACGACGTCCGCCCGTACGTCCCCGACGACCCCCGCGTGACCTTCCGCCAGGGCCGTCCCGGTGGACCCGGCGTCGCCCGCACGCTCGCGCTCGCGCACGCCGAGGGCGCCTACGTGAAGGTCCTGGACGCCGACGACCGGCTCACCCCCGGCGCACTGGCCCGCGATCTGGCCGCGCTGGAGCGGCATCCGGACATCGGCTGGGCGGTCTCCCGGGTCCTGGACCTGCTGCCGGACGGCTCCACCGTCGGCTTCCCCGGTGATCCGGCCCATGGGCCGCTGGAGCGCGGAAACGTTCTGTCGTACTGGCGTGCCCACGACTTCCGCGCTCCCGTGCACCCCGCGTCGCTCTGTGTCCGGCGGGAGCTGCTGACCGCGCTCGGCGGCTGGATGGCGCTGCCCGCCTCCGAGGACACCGGGCTGCTGATCGCGCTCGACGCGGTGAGCCGCGGCTGGTTCTCCGCGGACGTCGGACTGCTCTACCGCAAGTGGGAGGGGCAGGTGACCGGGCAGGCCGCGCACACCGACCCGGTGGAACGGCGGGCGCGCATGGCGGTGGTGGAGGCCAGGGCCCGCGCGCTCGCGTCCTTCGGCTGGCACCACGCCGGTCCGACGGTGGCCCCACAAGCGGCCCCCGCCTGACGCCCCCGCCTGCGATGGCTCACGTCACGCGGATGGCCTGGGCCGGGCAGTGCTCGGCAGCCTCGCGCACCTCCGGGTCGTCGCCCTCCTGCTCACGGCCCGGCAGCACGGCCCCGAACCCGTCCTCGTCGGTGAAGACGGACGGCACCCGGTAGGCGCACTCGCCCGAGCCGTAACACAGCTCGGGGTCCACGGAGATCCTCATGTGCCCTCCCGGAGGCGACTGCGGAGACCGTCAGGACGTGCCTGCCCGTAGGGCCGCTCCGGCAACCGGGCCGGTGCCCGCCGGTGCCGGTCAGCGTCCGGAACCGGCCAAGTCCAGCCAGTGCGCGATCCTGCGCAGGGTCGTCTCGTCCACGCCGTCGACCAGGGTCCGTACGGCCGTCACGTCGTCCGGGGCGAGATCGTGGAGTCCGGCCCGGCCGAGGCCCGCCATGAGGACCTGGTGACGGCGGTCCTCCATACGCTCGGCGAGCTTGCCGGGGGAGGCGGGGGCCGCCTCGCGCTCGGGCGCGGCAGCAGACATGGGCGTGGGGGTGGGCGTGGGCGCTTCGAAGCGGTGCCACGCGCCCTCCCGCGGCCCCCACAGCTCCACCGTCACCTCGCCCCCCCGGGTCCGGCCGGCCTGGGTCATCTCGCCGACGGCGTACAGCACGGGTCCGCGGTCCGGCGACTCGGCGCCGAGCAGCCAGGACGAGGAGGCGGGGTCGTAGAACATCGCGGCCCAGCGGGGCGGGCCCGGCGGCCGCGGGCTCTCGGGCCGGATCCGACGCGTCTGACGGGACTCCATGGCGCTCACCCCTTCCGAACGGGCACGGCACGGCGACCATATCTGACGGTCCGTCAGCTATCCAGGGCGTGTGCGGGACCGGATGCAGAAAGGGGTGCCGGAAAGGTGCCGAGAAGGGTGGCGAGAAGTGCACGCGTGAGGCGCGTGGGGCGTGGGTAGCGCTCTGGTTCCAGCGGTGCCGGGCCGTCGATCCGGTCGGACGGACGGCCCGGGCCACCGTGGGGAACCCACGCACGCCACACCGTTCGGAACCGGTCCCTCCCCTCGTGCGGACCGCTGCCGAACGGTGCGGGTGGCGTTGGGATACCTGTCGCGATCCTGCCAGTCCAGGCGCGTCGCGAGGAGGGTTCCGGTGTCCGGTCCGGGCCTAAGCCGCAGGTCAGCCGTATAAGGTGGGTTTTCCGGTCCGGATCCAAGGCGCGGGGGAAGTAAGGGGTGGAGACCTTGAGTTTCGACTCAGGGGCACGCACGGCCTTCGCGGAACGTCTCGCGCTGCTGTACAAGGAAGCCGGCAACCCGCCGCTCAAACGGGTCTCCGAGGCCGTCGTCCGGCTCCAGCGGGTGGACGAGCGCGGACGTCCGGTGCGGGTCTCCGCCCAGCGGATCAGCGACTGGCGACGGGCCCGGAACGTCCCGGCCCAGTTCGCCGCGCTCGCCGCCGTCCTCTACGTACTGATCCCCGAGGCGCGCCGCGCCCGGCCCACCCCCGTCTCCGCCGGGCTGTACGACATGACGCATTGGCAGCGGCTGTGGGAGCGCGCGCTGGCCGGTCCGGTCGGTGAGCAGTCCGCCGCGGCGGACCCGGAGAAGGAGCCCGCGGAAGGGGACGCGGCGGTGCCCGGCGGGGTCTGCCCCTACCGGGGTCTGGCCTCCTACCGGCAGGAGGACGCCCGCTGGTTCTTCGGCCGCGAGGGCAGCACGGAGGCGCTGGTCGCGCAGTTGCGGGCGGCGGAGGGCACGGGCGGCCTGGTCATGCTGGTGGGCGCGTCGGGGACGGGTAAGTCGTCGCTGCTCAGCGCCGGTCTGGTGCCCGCGCTCCAGAAGGGCGGGCTCGGTGACGAGGACTGCCCGGGCCGCCACGTCCTCCAGTTCGTCCCGGGCGCCGACCCCCTGACGGAACTGGCGGCACGAATCCCGGAACTGGGCCCACTGCTGGGGACGGGGGACGCGCTGCGGGGAGCGGGGGGCTCGCGGCCCGGCTCGTACCCAGAGGGCGTACCCGCGGGTGGTCCGCGCCGCCCCGGCCAAACCCCGGAAGCCGTGCCCGCCGGGGGTCCGCGCCGCCCCGGCCCGGACCGGGAGACCGTCCCCTCGCCGACCCCCGACACTTCGGGCTCGCACCCCGGCTCGCGCCCCGAGGCCGCGCCCGCGCAGGGCTCACGTCCCGGCCCGAGCCCGGAAGCCCTGCCCTCACCGACTCCCGGCACGTCGGGCTCGCACCCCGACCTGCGCCCGGAGACCTTGCCCGCAGCGGGCGCGCGACCCGGCCCGCGCCCCGAGGCCGTACCCGGGGAGGGCCCGCGACCCGGCCAGAGCCCCGAGGCCCTGCCTTCGCACTCGGGCACCCCCGGCACTTCGGACCCGCGCCCTGGCCTGCGCCCGGAGACGGCGCCCGCGGAGGGCCCGCACCCCGGCCCGGACCCGGAGACCGGGGTCGTGCCCGCCCCCTCGTCGGACCCCGGCACCCCGGGCTCGTGCCCCGGCCTGCGCTCGCAGGTCGTGCCGGCGGAGGGCCCGCGCCGCCCCGGCCCGAGGGCGGAGACCGTGTCCATCCCCTCACCGACCCCCGACACGCCGAGCCCGCGCCCCAGCCTGCCCCCGGAAGACGTACCCGCACAGAGCACCCACCCCGGCCCCGACCCGGAAGCCGTGCCCACCCCTGGCACGTCGAGCCCGCGCCCCAGCGCGAACCCCTCGCCGACCCCCGGCACCCCTAGCTCGCACGCCGGCCTGCGCCCGAAGGCCGTGCCCGCGGAGGGCCCGCGCCGCCCCGGCCCGAACCCGGAGGCCGCACCCCCGCACTCGCCGACCCCTGACAACCCGAGCCCGCGCCCGCGCCCGGAAGGCGTACCCGCACAGGTCACCCACCCCGACCCTGCCCCGGAAGCCGCGCCCACCCCCACGCCGATCCCCGGCACCCCCGCCTTCGCCAAGGCCATCCGCGCGGCCGTCGTCGCCTGGGCTCGGCGGGTGGAGGCGGATTCCGGGGCGCGGCCGGTCGTCATCGTGGACCAGTTCGAGGAGACGTTCACCCTCTGCCCCGACGAGCGGGACCGCCGCACCCTCATCCGGGCGCTGCACGCCGCGTGCACCCCGTCGGGACCGGGCGAGGACGCCCCCGTGCTGGTCGTCCTCGGGATCCGCGCCGACTTCTACGAGCAGTGCCTCGGCCACCCCGAACTCGCCGACGCCCTCCAGCACCGCCACATGGTCCTCGGCCCGCTGACCGCCGGCGAGCTGCGCGAGGCGGTCACCGGCCCCGCCAAGGCCGTCGGCCTGGAGCTGGAGCCGGGCCTCGCCGAGCTGATCGTCCGCGAGGTCAGCGCCGACGGCCCGCGCGGGGCGCACGACGCCGGTGTGCTCCCCCTCCTCTCGCACGCCCTGCTCGCCACCTGGCAGCGCCGCAAGGCCGGCCGGCTGACCCTGGCCGGATACCGGGCGGCCGGCGGCATCCAGGGCGCGGTGGCCGCGACCGCCGAGCGGGCCTGGTCGGGGCTGGACCCGGCCGCCCGCACCGCCGCCCGGCTGCTGCTGCTCCGCCTGGTCCGGCTCGGCGAGGACACCCAGGCCACCCGGCGGCGCGGCACCCGCCGTCAGTTGGCGGCGGAGTCCACGGACCCCGGCAAGACCGAGGAGTCGCTGGAGGCGCTGGTCAGGGCCCGGCTGGTCACCCTGGACGCGGAGTCCGTGGAGATCACCCACGAGGCGCTGCTGACCGCCTGGCCCCGGCTGCGGGAGTGGATCGACGAGGACCGCAGCGACCATCTGCTGCGCCAGCGGCTCGAGGAGGACGGCCGCTCCTGGGAGGGGTCGAACCGCGACTCCTCCCTCCTCTACCGCGGCTCGCGGCTGGAACAGGCCCGCACCTGGGCGAAGTCGGCGGGCGACACCTTCCTGACCCGCAGCGCGATGGACTTCCTGGCCGCCTCGGTACGGCTGCGCCGGCGCACCGTGTGGATCGGCCGGGCCGCGGTGTCGGCGCTGGTCGTGCTCGCCGTGCTGGCCGTCGGCGCGGCGGTGGTCGCCTGGCAGCAGCGCAACGACGCCGTGTTCGAGCAGGTCGTCGCCGAGGCCGACCGCGTCCAGTACACCGACCCGTCGCTCTCCGCCCAGCTCGACCTGGTCGCCCACCGGCTGCGGCCCGGCGACGAGGGCGCCAGGAACCGGCTCATATCGATCGTCAACGCGCCCCTGGCCACCCCGCTGCTCGGCCACACCGGCGCGGTGTACCTCACCTCGTTCAGCCCGGACGGCAGACTCCTGGCCACCGCCAGCTACGACCGCACGGTCCGGCTGTGGGACGTCACCGACCCGTCCCGGCCCAAGGCGCTCGGCGGACCGCTCCTCGGCCACACGAGCTGGGTGAGCAGCGCGGTGTTCAGCCCCGACGGCCGTACCCTCGCCAGCGCCGGCGACGACGGCACCGTACGCCTGTGGGACCTGGCCGATCCGTCCCGGCCCGAGCCGCTCGGCGAGCCGCTGACCGGCGACGACGGCACGATCTACCTGCTCGCCTTCGCCCCCGGCGGGCACACGCTGGCCACCGCGGGGGAGAACGGCACGGTCCGGCTGTGGGACGTCACCGACCGGGACCGCCCGGCCGGGATCGGCGCCCTGACCGGACACACCGCCGCGGTGCGGTCCCTGGCGTTCAGCCCCGACGGACGGACCCTGGCGGCGGGCGGCGACGACAGCACCGTACGGCTGTGGAACACGGCCGACCCACGGCGTCCCGCACCGCTCGGCAAGCCGCTGACCGGCCACGACGGGACCGTGCACTCGGTCGCCTTCAGCCCGGACGGGCGCACGCTGGCCAGCGGCAGCGCGGACGACACCGTCCGGCTGTGGAAGGTCACCGACCCGGCGCACGCCACCCGGCTGGGCACCAACCTCACCGGACACACGGGGCCCGTGTGGTCGGTGGCGTTCAGCCCCGACGGCTCGATGCTCGCCGCCGCCAGCGCGGACAGCACCGCGAGCCTGTGGAACGTCAGCGACCCGAAGTACCCCTCGCAGGTCGGCGAGCCGCTCGCGGGCAGCAGCGGCGAGATGTACGCCCTGGGCTTCAGCCCCGACGGCCGCACCCTCGCCACCGGCAGCGGGGACAACAAGGTCCGCCTGTGGTCGATCCCGACGTCGGACATGATCGGCCGCGGCGGCGCCTTCCGCCCGGACGGCACGGTCCTGGCCACGGCCGCGCGCGACGGCCGGATCCGGCTGTGGAACGTCGAGGAGCCGGACCGGCCCCGCCCGCTCGGCACGCCGTTCATGCCCGCCGACGGCGGCGACCGCTCCCTCGCCTTCTCCCCCGACGGCCGCACCCTGGCGATCCTGACGGCGAGCCGCGCGGTGTACCTGTGGGACGTCACCGACCCCGTCCGCCCGGTCTCGGCCGGCCCGCCCATCCGTCTCAAAACCCGCTTCATGGGCCCCGAGGCGCTGGCCTACAGCCCGGACGGCCGCACCCTCGCCACGGCGTACGAGGACCGCACCATCCAGCTCTGGGACGTCACCGACCCGGGCCGGCCGACCCCGCTGGGCGAGCCCCTCACCGGGCCCCGGGGTTTCGTCGACTCGCTGCTCTTCACCCCCGACGGCCGCACCCTGATCGGCGGCAGCGCGGACGGCGCGATCCGGCTGTGGAAGGTGACCGACCCGGCGCACGCCACCCCGCTGGGCGCCCCCCTCACCGGCCATCTCGGGCCGGTCAACTCCCTGGCGTACAGCCCCGACGGACACACCCTGGCCAGCGGCAGCGACGACGACACCGTCCGCCTCTGGGACATCGCCGACCCGGCGCACGCGACCCGGCTGGGCGAACCGCTCACCGGTCACACCGAGGCGGTCGTCTCCCTGACGTTCAGCCAGGACGGCGACACGCTGGCCAGCGGCGGCAACGACAACACCGTCCGGCTGTGGAACGTCTCCACGCCCTCCGACGCCGCGCCCATCGGCCAGTCGATGAGCCCCAACGCCAAGACCGGCAACTTCCTGTCCTTCAGCCCGCACACCCGCATGCTCGGCGTCTCCAGCGGCGCGGACACGGTCCGGCTCTGGAACCTCGACGTCGACGAGGCCATCACCCGCATCTGCGCCACCACCCGGAACGTTCTGACCCCCGAGAAGTGGCATGAATACCTGCCCCGGCTCTCGTACGATCCTCCGTGCGACGAGAGCCGGGAGAAGTGATCCCGATCACAACTGCCCCATCGGCCCGAGCAGTCGCCTCCCGATGATCAAGCACCCTTGTTAGCCTTGGCCATAGCCCGGTCGCTGGTGCATCCCCCGTCGCCAGCGACCGGGCCTTTTGCATGCCCGGCGCCCGGTCAGCTCACCGGTCAGCCCACGGGCCGGGTCACGGTCCGGAGCTCGGTGGCCGGCGAGTAGTTCCCGGCAGCGTCGTAGCTGCGGGCCCGGTACTCATAGGTCCGCCCGTCGGCCGGCAGCACGTCGCACACGGAGGCCATGGCGGTGAAGGCGCGCGGGTCGTACCCCTGATGCAGAACGACCGTCCACGCCTCGGTCCCCGCCTCACGCCGCTCGATCTCGAACCCGATGAAGTCCCGGATGGGCGCGGGCGTGGAGTCGGAGACGGTGGCCCGCACCCCGTCCACGCACGAACCGAGGCTCAGGCTGTCCGGGGCGTAGTACGGGGCGATGCCGTCGGGGATCTCCAGCCACAGCTCGTTGGTGGCGGTGGCGTCGAGCCAGGCCGGGTTGTAGGTGGTCGTACCGCCGTCGTTGGTGACGAGGACGCGGTAGTGCCCCCACTCGCCGTCGGCGACGACCGGCCCGGTGGTCCAGGTGTTGCCCTTGGTGGTCCCGAGCGGCACCCACTGGTAGCTGCCGTCCACCTTGTCGTTGCTGAGCACCGTGTAGTGGTCGAAGTGCGGCTCGGTGTTCTGCGGCCACTTCAGGGTGACCTTGCCGGTCGCCTTGTCGTAACTGCCGCTCAGCGAAGCGACGACGGGCAGCGGACGGACGACGACATCGGCGCTCCCGCCCGAGCTGTTACCGGCCTTGTCCCGGGCCCGCACCTCGTAGTAGTAGGCCGTCCGGTCGTCGGGATTCACCAGCGGATCGGTGTGACTGCGGGCGCTCGTCGCGGCGACCTTGGTCCAGGTCCCGGACCCGACGGGCCGCCGGTAGAGCGTGTACCCGGCGAGATCCATCTCCTTGTTGGCACCCCAGGACACGGTCGTCCTGCGGGACTTGGTGTCGTAGGCGGTCTTCACCCCGGTCGGCGCGAGCGGTTTGACCTTGTCGTACGTCGCCGAAGTCCGGGGCGTGTACGAGAACTTGACCTTGGCGGCGCCGGACCAGTTCACGTGATCGACGCGCAGGGTGTGCTTGCCGGCGGGGACGGTGAGGTTCACGCTCTTGGAGCGGGAGGTGTCACCGGTGTTCTTCCACAGGTCGATCTTCCGCTTGCCGTCCAGGTAGACCCGGATGCCGTCGGTGCCGGACGCGGCGAACGTGAACGGCCCACCGGACCCGAAGTCCCGCGTCACCGACCAGCGCACCCCGAACTTGTTCGACGGCACCCCGGACCCCGGACTGCCCGCCCAGCTCTCACTGATCGCACTGTCACAGCCGGTCCGCACCGGCGAACCCGAGAACGAGGTGTTCTTGTAGAACGTCCGCTTGTACACATTCGCCGAACAACCGACATCGGCCGCAACCGCCACCCGCGGCACGACGGCCACCATCCCACCGACGACCACGGCAACCACCAAACTCTTCTGACGCACGGCACCCTTCCACGCTGTACAGAGATCAACTACAGCGTGGAGACCATCGGCCCGGGAGGATGGTTGCCCTGTTCAGGAGCCTTGTGGGCCGCCTCCGACGATCAGCAACTGCTCGGGGAACACCTCGAACTCATCCGTCCCGTCCTCGGCGGCCACGTGGTGCGGATCGGTGGAGACTCTGACGAGACCGGCAACTCCGGTCGGGGTTCCCTCCAGGGTGACCTCCACCGGAAATTCCGTCTCAGGGCCGAGGCCGGCGCCGCCGAAGACCGGGCCCTTGTCCACGATCGTCCACACGCGGCCGTGCGCATCGCGGAGCACCACCTCAACCCACCCGGGAAAGCCCTCGTCGACCAGGCGAGTGGCCCGGCAGCGCAGCAGGATCACGCCTGTCACGGACTCCATGCCGCCACCGGGTCCTCGAACAGGGTGTCGGGGGGAGGCAAGGAGGACGGTGCGGAGTCTGGTGTCGAGCCATGCGGGGTCCACCGGGACGCCCATGGTGCGTTCCACCAGCGCGAAGGATTCGGCGCACAAGGTCTCCATATGAAAGGAGACACCCTCGGCCCAGAGAGGCAGCTCCGGTTGGGATTCCGCCCAGGCCGCCTCTAGCTCGAACGGATCGAACATGCCGTCCACCCGTCCGCCGACGGCATGCATGACCTGCTCGTCCGCCGCCTCGGCGAAAGTCATCATGCGCGCCCCGCCCGCGTCTCCCCCGAAGGCCCGGATCACCTCGTCCTCGGTCCGGCCGGCGACCACGGAGAAGGTGTATGCCTCCAGCTCATCCCGGTCAGCCCACGCGTACCGGGCGACCAGTTCCTCCCACACCACGGCATCCCCTCCTCCTCCGGCACAAGCGATGACGTCAAAAACCCCCGGACCAAACGGACCGGGGGTCTTTCGCATGTGGGGCTAACAGGATTTGAACCTGTGGCCTCATCCTTATCAGGGATGCGCTCTAACCAACTGAGCTATAGCCCCGCCGCGCTCTGCGGTGTGTGTCCCGCGCGCTGACTCCTGAAGATTAGCGCACGACCGCGGCAGTCCCAAAATCGATAGTCACTCGTCCTCGGCGAGGGTCAGCTCGACTCCTCCGACGAAACCGGCGGAGAGGTTGTAGATGAACGCGCCGAGGGTCGCGAGGGCCGTCGCGAGGACGACGTCGATGACCGCGATGATCGACGTGAACATCAGGACGTGGGGGAGGGACAGGAAGGATTGCAGGTCGAAGCCGTTGGACTCGTTCGAGCCCGTCGCCTCCGAGATCGTTCCGCCGACCGTGGAGAAGACGCCCATGGCGTCCATGACCATCCACAGCACCGCCGCCGCGACGATCGTGCAGATGCCCAGCGCGATCGACAGCAGGAAGCTGACCTTCATCACCGACCAGGGGTCGGCCTTGGCCACCCGCAGCCGCGCCTTGCGCACGCGCGGGGTCGTGCGGACCCCCGTGCGCGGACGGCGGACCGTGCCCGGCGGCGTCGCCTGGGTCGGGTAGGCCTGCGGCGGGTGGTACGGCCCGGTGGGCGCCTGCGGCTGCCGCTCACCGGGAAGCGGCGAGGGCGGCTGCTGCGCCTGGCCACGGCCGTCCGTCACGGTTGCCCCCTGGGATCCCCTGGACCCGGATCCCTGTGTGTCCGACGGGCCCGGCTTGATGGCCTTGAGCTGGGTCGTGTGGGTGTCCCCCACCGGCGCGGCGGAGCCACGGCCGCCGCCGTCCTTGTCCGAGCCGGCAGACGTGCCGGCCGAAGACCCGGCGGACGTACCCGCGCCCGTGGCTCCGCTCACGATGACTCACTCCTCGTGCTACTCGGCAGAGGGCGTGTCACCCTCGTCCGTGCCGGTGGTCGCGGCACCCTCGGCGGTCTGGTCCACGGCGTCGTCACCGTCGACCTCCTCCGCCTCGGGCCCCGCTTCGGCGTTACGTGCGATGCCCACGACGGCATCGCGCTTGCCCAGGTTGATCAGTTGGACGCCCATGGTGTCACGGCCCGTCTCCCTGACCTCGTTGACTCGCGTACGAATCACACCGCCCGACAGCGTGATGGCGAGGATCTCGTCGGTCTCCTCGACCACCAGCGCGCCGACGAGCGAACCGCGATCCTCCACGATCTTGGCGGCCTTGATACCGAGGCCGCCGCGACCCTGGACGCGGTACTCGTCGACGGCGGTCCGCTTCGCGTACCCGCCGTCCGTAGCAGTGAACACGAACGTACCGGGCCGGACAACATTCATCGAGAGGAGCTGGTCCCCCTCGCGGAAGCTCATGCCCTTGACACCCGAGGTCGCACGGCCCATGGGCCGCAGGGTTTCGTCCGTGGCGGTGAATCGGATCGACTGGGCCTTCTTGCTGATCAGCAGCAGATCGTCATCGGCCGAGACGAGTTCGGCTCCGATCAGTTCGTCGTCGGATCCGTCCTCCGTCTCCCGAAGATTGATCGCGATGACACCGCCGGAGCGGGGCGAATCGTAATCCTTCAGCGGGGTCTTCTTCACCAGGCCGCCCTTCGTGGCGAGCACCAGGTACGGCGCCGCCTCGTAGTCGCGGACCGCGAGGATCTCGGCGATCGCCTCGTCCGGCTGGAAGGCCAGCAGGTTGGCGACGTGCTGTCCACGCGCGTCACGCCCGGCGTCCGGCAGCTCGTACGCCTTGGCCCGGTAGACCCGGCCCTTGTTCGTGAAGAACAGCAGCCAGTGGTGGGTGGTGGAGACGAAGAAGTGGTCGACGATGTCGTCTTCCTTGAGCTTCGCGCCCCGCACGCCCTTGCCGCCGCGCTTCTGCGCCCGGTAGTCGTCCGCCTTGGTCCGCTTGACGTACCCGCCGCGCGTGACCGTGACGACGATGTCCTCCTCGGCGATCAAGTCCTCGATGGACATGTCACCGTCGTAGGGCACCAGCTTGGTCTTGCGGTCGTCGCCGTACTTCTCGACGATCGCCGCCAGCTCCTCGCTGACGATGCCGCGCTGGCGGACCGGCGAGGCGAGGATCGCGTTGTACTCGGTGATCTTCGCCTGGAGCTCGTCGTGCTCCTGGATGATCTTCTGGCGCTCCAGGGCGGCCAGTCGCCGGAGCTGCATCTCCAGGATGGCGTTGGCCTGGATCTCGTCGATCTCCAGGAGCCCCATCAGGCCCGTGCGCGCCACGTCGACCGTCTCGCTGCGCCGGATGAGCGCGATGACCTCGTCGATCGCGTCCAGCGCCTTGAGCAGGCCGCGCAGGATGTGCGCGCGCTCCTCGGCCTTGCGCAGCCGGAAGCGCGTTCGGCGGACGATGACCTCGATCTGGTGCGTCACCCAGTGCCGGATGAACGCGTCCAGCGAGAGGGTGCGCGGCACGCCGTCGACCAGCGCCAGCATGTTGGCGCCGAAGTTGGTCTGGAGGTCGGTGTGCTTGTACAGGTTGTTGAGGACGACCTTGGCGACCGCGTCCCGCTTGAGGACGATGACCAGCCGCTGGCCGGTCCGCGAGGACGTCTCGTCGCGGACGTCCGCGATGCCGCCGATCTTGCCGTCCTTCACCAGGTCGGCGATCTTCTGCGCGAGGTTGTCGGGGTTGACCTGGTA
>NZ_JAANNX010000158.1:0-2360 GCF_013363615.1 Streptomyces sp. CAI-85
CGCGGTGAGACAGCGCGGGCACCAGTTGATGATGCGCTCGGCGCGGTAGATCAGCTCGTCGTCGTAGAGCCGCTTGAAGATGGTCTGGACGGCCTGGGAGAGGCCCTCGTCCATGGTGAAGCGCTCGCGGGACCAGGCGACGCCGTCGCCGAGGCGGCGCATCTGGCCGCTGATCTGGCCGCCGGACTCGCCCTTCCACTGCCAGACGCGCTCGACGAACGCCTCACGGCCCAGGTCGTGGCGGGACTTGCCCTCCTTGCCGAGTTCGCGCTCGACGACGTTCTGCGTGGCGATGCCGGCGTGGTCCATGCCGGGCTGCCACAGCGTCTCGAAGCCCTGCATGCGCTTACGGCGGGTCAGGGCGTCGATGAGGGTGTGCTCGAAGGCGTGCCCGAGGTGCAGGCTGCCGGTGACGTTCGGCGGCGGGATGACGACGGTGTACGCGGGCTTGTCGCTCTTCGCGTCCGCCTCGAAGTAACCCCGCTCCACCCAGCGCTCGTACAGCGGCCCCTCTACGTCGGCCGGCGCGTACTGGGTCGGCAGTTCGGTGTGGGGCGCTGATGGCTGCTGCTGAGCGTTGTCGGTCACGGGCCCAGTTTAGGGGTGTCACGGCGCCGTCCCGAAACGTGTTTGCTCTGTAACGGTAGGGGCCCCGCCGCTCCGGGGGCGTTGCCCTTGAGCCAGGATGTGAAAATCACATAAGCACTGGAGGGGAACCCAGAAATGAGTCACAACCAGCCGGGCCCGTACGGCGGGCAGCCCCAGCAGCCCGGACCGTACGGCCAGCCGGGCCCGTACGGCCAGCAGCCGCCGGCCCCGCAGCCCGGTTACGGCTACCCCCAGCAGCCTCCCGCCCCTCAGCCCGGCTACGGCTACCCGCAGCAGCCCCCGCAGGGCGTCCCGCCGCAGGCCCCCTACGGCCAGCAGCCCCCGTACGGCCAGCAGCCGCCCTACGGCCAGGCCCCCTACGGCATGCCCCAGCCCCCGGCACCGGGCGACGGCAAGAAGAAGACCGGCATCATCCTCGCCTCGGTCGCGGTCGTCGCCGCGATCGCGGTCGGCGGCTACTTCCTCCTCAACGGCAACAGCGGCGGGGGCGGCAACGGCGGAAGCGGCACCGGCGCGAGCAGCCTCAAGAACGACGGCCCCCACAAGCTGACGACCCCGGCGACGGTGCTCGGCGAGTACAAGACGGACTCCAGCGAGGGCGACACCCTGACCTCGAAGGACGTCAAGGACGCCCAGCAGTGGGGTGTGAAGAACCCCAAGGACGTCAGCGCCTCGTACATGGCCGGCAACAAGGACAACCCGCTGTCGCAGCGGATGCTCCAGTTCGGCGGTGTGTACGGCGAGATCGCCGACCCCGAGAAGGTCGTCGACGCCTTCCTGGCCCATATGAAGGCCGAGTCCGGGAAGGAGGACGACGGCATGAAGGTCACCATGATCGGCGAGCCCAAGTCCTACGACTCGGCCGAGGGTGCCGTCCTCAAGTGCCAGGACGCCACCATGGAACCCACGGAGAACTCCGGCGAGGGCCCGAGCAAGATGAACGTCTCCTACTGCGCGTGGGGCGACTACAGCACGCTGGGCTTCGTCATGCCGATGGACCTCGCCAACATCGCCTCCGAGAAGGCGGCGGACCAGGCATCCGCGGCAGACATCGCGGCGAAGCTCCGCGACGAGGTCCGCGTCAAGGCGTGACACTCCGTCCGGTGTGACACGAAGGGCCCCGGTCGTCGTCCGACCGGGGCCCTTCGCTCTGTCCTGTTCTGCTCTTGCCCTGCCCTGTTTCGCTTTTCGGTCAGGCCGTCTTCTGTTCGCCCGGGCCGCGGCCGCCGCGCTGTTCGCGGGGGATCAGGGTCGGGTTGACGTTGGAGTGGACGACGTCCGCCGTGATGACGACCCGGGCCACGTCCTTGCGGGACGGGACCTCGTACATCACCGACATCAGCACCTCCTCCATGATGGCGCGCAGACCCCGCGCACCGGTCTGGCGGAGGATGGCCTGGTCGGCGATGGCCTCCAGGGCCTCGCGCTCGAAGTCCAGCTCCACGCCGTCGAGTTCGAAGAGGCGCTGGTACTGCTTGACCAGCGCGTTGCGCGGCTCGATCAGGATCTGGAGCAGGGCCTCGCGGTCCAGGTTGTGCACCGAGGTGATGACCGGGAGCCGGCCGATGAACTCGGGGATCATGCCGAACTTGACCAGGTCCTCGGGCATGACGTCCTCGAACTGGTCCTTGGCCTCCAGCTCGCGCTTGGAGCGGATCGTCGCCCCGAAGCCGATGCCCTTGGCGCCGGCCCGCGTCTCGATGATCTTCTCCAGGCCGGAGAACGCGCCGCCCACGATGAACAGCACGTTC
>NZ_JAANNX010000159.1:0-2336 GCF_013363615.1 Streptomyces sp. CAI-85
GTCTCCCAGCCCACCGTCTCCCACCACCTGAAGAAGCTCAAGGAAGCCGGGCTGCTCACATCCGAGCGGCGCGGCACCTGGGTCTACTACCGCGTCGAGCCGTCCGTGCTCGCCGCCATGGGCCAACTGCTTGTAGGTGCATCGGCTGTGTCGTGACCACACTCGGACGCCCGTAACGCCCAGGGACGCTGTGGCGGCGGGCAGTTGCCAAAAGCGATAGTGGACGAGGCGGGCGGTTGCCATCCTGACGGGATGGAGGAAGCAGAAGACCGGTCGAGCCTGCCCCGGCCTCGCTGGGCAAATGCCGAGATCGCCGTCTGGGGCGGTGCCAGCGAGGACGATCTCGCCCTAGCTGGCGGCTATCTGCGAGTCGCCGAGACCGGCGCCCGACACTGGATCGCCCACGGCCCGGACGACCGGATGCCCCTGCCGATCCTCTACAACTACCGGCACAGCATCGAACTGTCGCTGAAGTGGCTAATCCGCAAGGCCGCCCAGTGCGCCCTGCGCGAGGGCTACACAGGAGAAGAAGACCTCAGCCCTGACCAGTTGGACAAGCGTCTGCGCACGCACAACATCAGGAGACTGGCGGACTGCCTCAACCGGTACCTGGCCCTGCTGGACCTGCCCAAGGTGGAACAGCGCATCGACCCGGAGTCCTGGAGTCAGCTGAACTGGCTCGACAGCGAGGATGCGACAGGAGAGACCTACCGGTACGCCGTGGTCGGCCACGGCGCCGGCCGGGCTCCCGCCCGGCCCGTGCAGCAGAACGTCAACTTCTACGAGCAGGTGAACGAGCTGCACAAGCTGGCGCACCTGCTGTGGGGCGGCTACTCGGCTCATCTCGGTGAGTACGAGAACTGGCAGATCGAGTACATGGAGGCCATGGACACGCCTGGCTACTGAAGCGGTGCGTGCTGTCGCTACGGTGTCGGCTTCTTGTGGCGGGTGAGGAGCTCGGTGAAGAAGTCGGAGATGACTTGCGGGCTGTCGGGCCGGGTGAGTTCCCAGCCGCCGAAGCGGTAGATCTCATAGCCGGCCAGCCGCAGGCGGCGGTCCTCGGCGACCATCTCCGAGTACAGCCTGGGCGAGGCGGCGTACGTGGTGCGGCCGTCCGCGCCGGTGGGGTTCTTGATGCCGTAGTGGTGGGCGCCGTCGACCTCGATCACGATGCGGGAGCGGTCGGGGGCCAGCAGCAGGAAGTCCATGCGCTCGCGGTGCAGGGCACCGCTGTGTCCGCCGCTCTTGCGGGTGTAGGGGTCGTAGTGCAGGTAGACCTGCGGGATAAGGGCGGGCAGGTCGAACCCGTCGGGTTCGGCGTAGCGGGCGCAGTACGTGCGCAGGACCGTCTGCTCTGGCAGGGAATCCAGGGAGCGGTACAGCCGCCGGTACAGGGCATCGGCGGCCTCCGGTTCCTCGGTGTCCGGCATGTGGTGCGCCTGCCACCAGGTGACCATCTGCCGCCAGGTCAGGCCCTGTAGCGGCAGTGGGTCCTTGTACACAAGGCAGTTCTCGGCGTTCCGGACGATCTCCACCTCGTTGCTCACCGCGTCCCGCAGCACGATCTGCGGCTTCGGGCCGACGGCCGCGAAGATGAGGTTCTTGAAGGTGCCACGGGGGCCGTTCTTGAAACGCTGCTCGTACTCGGCCTCCTGCAGGTCCTCCAGGGCCTGCCTGGTCGGCCCCAGCAGCTCTTCGATGCACTCGCGGCGCGCCTGCCATCCGCCGCCTCCGGACATGTCGTTCTTGCGCCAGTAGTCGTAGAAGCCGCTGTGATGGCGAAACGGCAGCTGCGGCGACTCCAGGCCCAGGCGTTCGAGGACCGCTCGGTGTGCTTTGACGGCGAGGACGACTTCCTCGTCATTCATCCGTTCGTCGTGGCGTGTGCCCCGGGCGACGAAGTCCTCGTGCAGCAACCGGGTCAGCGCCACGGCCACGTCCAGGTCCGGGCGGTCGGGCAGGGGACCGAACCGCAGGGACTCCATCAGCTCGACATCCAACTGCCATAGCTGACACACCCATTCGCCCGGCCTGTGGTCAGGCCAGTCCGGGTGCTCGTCGGGCCTGTCGCGGAAAAAGTCGTCTGTCTGCATGCGTGCGCATCCCCCTGCCCCACGGCGCCGTCGGGAGGAATTGTCGCTGGTGTTACTGACAAGGGGGAGCTGTACGCAACGGGGTGAACAGGGCGGTGACAGCGCGGCGGCCGCTCCGGTGCCTACGTGAGCAGGCCAGCGACTTCGCGGGCGGCGTCCCGTGCCGGGCGGCCGACGCCGATGAGGGTGGCCGAGGCCGGGCCGGTCCAGTCGCCGTAGCCGAGCAGGTGCAGCCGCGGCTCG
>NZ_JAANNX010000160.1:0-2303 GCF_013363615.1 Streptomyces sp. CAI-85
TGGCCAAGGTCCGCAACATCGGGATCATGGCCCACATCGACGCGGGCAAGACGACCACCACCGAGCGGATCCTGTTCTACACCGGTGTGTCGTACAAGATCGGTGAGGTCCACGACGGCGCTGCCACCATGGACTGGATGGAGCAGGAGCAGGAGCGTGGCATCACGATCACGTCTGCTGCCACCACCTGTCACTGGCCGCTCGCCGACGTCGATCACACGATCAACATCATCGACACCCCGGGTCACGTCGACTTCACCGTCGAGGTGGAGCGTTCCCTGCGTGTGCTCGACGGTGCCGTGACGGTGTTCGACGGCGTGGCCGGCGTCGAGCCCCAGTCCGAGACCGTGTGGCGTCAGGCGGACCGCTACGGCGTCCCGCGCATCTGCTTCGTCAACAAGCTGGACCGCACGGGCGCCGAGTTCCACCGCTGCGTCGACATGATCAGCGACCGTCTGGGTGCCCAGCCGCTCGTCATGCAGCTCCCGATCGGTGCCGAGGCGGACTTCAAGGGTGTCGTCGACCTCGTCACCATGAAGGCGTTCGTCTGGTCCGCCGAGGCGACCAAGGGCGAGATGTACGACATCGTCGACATCCCGGACACCCACACCGAGGCTGCCGAGGAGTACCGCGGCAAGCTCATCGAGGCCGTGGCCGAGAACGACGAAGAGATCATGGAGCTGTACCTGGAGGGCGAGGAGCCTTCCGTGGAGCAGCTCTACGCCGCGATCCGTCGCATCACCATCGCGTCCGGCAAGTCCAAGGACACCACGGTCACCCCGGTGTTCTGCGGTACCGCGTTCAAGAACAAGGGTGTTCAGCCCCTGCTCGACGCGGTCGTGCGCTACCTCCCCTCCCCGCTCGACGTCGAGGCCATCGAGGGCCACGCCGTCAACAACGCGGAGGAGATCGTCAAGCGCAAGCCGTCCGAGGACGAGCCGCTGTCGGCCCTCGCGTTCAAGATCATGAGCGACCCGCACCTCGGCAAGCTCACCTTCGTCCGGGTCTACTCGGGCCGCCTGGAGTCCGGCACCGCCGTGCTGAACTCCGTCAAGGGCAAGAAGGAGCGCATCGGCAAGATCTACCGCATGCACGCGAACAAGCGTGAGGAGATCGACGCGGTGGGCGCCGGCGACATCGTCGCCGTCATGGGCCTGAAGCAGACCACCACCGGTGAGACGCTGTGCGACGACAAGCAGCCCGTGATCCTGGAGTCCATGGACTTCCCGGCTCCGGTGATCCAGGTCGCCATCGAGCCCAAGTCCAAGGGCGACCAGGAGAAGCTGGGCATCGCGATCCAGCGCCTGGCCGAGGAGGACCCGTCCTTCCAGGTCCACTCGGACGAGGAGACCGGCCAGACCATCATCGGTGGCATGGGCGAGCTGCACCTCGAGGTGCTGGTCGACCGTATGCGCCGTGAGTTCAAGGTCGAGGCCAACGTCGGCAAGCCGCAGGTCGCCTACCGCGAGACCATCCGCAAGGCGGTCGACCGGGTCGACTACACGCACAAGAAGCAGACCGGTGGTACCGGTCAGTTCGCGAAGGTGCAGATCGCGATCGAGCCCATCGAGGGCGGCGACGCGTCGTACGAGTTCGTGAACAAGGTGACCGGTGGCCGTATCCCGAAGGAGTACATCCCTTCGGTGGACGCCGGTGCGCAGGAGGCCATGCAGTTCGGCATCCTCGCCGGTTACGAGATGACCGGCGTGCGCGTCACCCTGCTCGACGGTGGCTACCACGAGGTCGACTCCTCCGAGCTCGCGTTCAAGATCGCCGGTTCGCAGGCCTTCAAGGAGGCCGCGCGCAAGGCTTCTCCCGTGCTGCTCGAGCCGATGATGGCCGTCGAGGTCACCACGCCCGAGGACTACATGGGTGAGGTCATCGGCGACATCAACTCCCGCCGTGGCCAGATCCAGGCCATGGAGGAGCGGGCCGGTGCCCGCGTCGTCAAGGGCCTGGTGCCCCTGTCGGAGATGTTCGGCTACGTCGGCGACCTCCGCAGCAAGACGTCGGGTCGCGCAAGCTACTCGATGCAGTTCGACTCCTACGCCGAGGTTCCGCGGAACGTCGCCGAGGAGATCATCGCGAAGGCCAAGGGCGAGTAACGCACCGCGCTACGACGCTTTAGGCTTGACCCTGGAGCCTCACGGGTCGTTCCTCCGCATTCGTGGCGGAACGACCCCGGGCCCGGGACCCAACAGCAAAGATCACCTGGCGCCGACGATCCAAGGCGTACAGAACCACTCCACAGGAGGACCCCAGTGGCGAAGGCGAAGTTCGAGCGGACTAAGCCGCACGTCAAC
>NZ_JAANNX010000161.1:0-2293 GCF_013363615.1 Streptomyces sp. CAI-85
TACATCTACGCCTTCCTCGTCTCCATCGTCCTCTTCTCCGTCGGCGGCATGTTCGCCATCTACGAGGGCTACGAGAAGATCAAGCACCCGCACGAGATCGAGCACTGGTACTGGCCGGTCGGCGTCCTCGTCTTCGCGATCATCGCCGAGAGCTTCTCCTTCCGCACCGCCATCAAGGAGTCCAACCCGCTGCGCGGCGACCACTCCTGGACCGAGTTCGTCCGCCGCGCCAAGGCACCCGAACTGCCCGTCGTCCTCCTGGAGGACCTCGGCGCCCTCGTCGGCCTGATCCTCGCCCTCGGCGGCGTCGGCATCGCCCTCCTCACCGGCGACGGCGTCTGGGACGGCATCGGCACCGTCTGCATCGGTGTCCTCCTCGTCCTCATCGCCCTCGTCCTGGCCGCCGAGACCAAGTCCCTCCTCCTCGGCGAGTCCGCCGGCACCGACGAGGTCCACAAGATCGAGACCGCCATCGTCGACGGCGACACCGTCACCCGCGTCATCCACATGCGCACCCTCCACCTCGGCCCCGAGGAACTCCTCGTCGCCGCCAAGATCGCCGTCCGGCACGACGACACCGCGACCGAGATCGCCACCGCCATCGACGCCGCCGAGGCCCGCATCCGCCAGGCCGTCCCCATCGCCCGCGTGATCTACCTCGAACCCGACATCTACAGCGAGACCGAGGCGGCCAAGGGCCCCGACCCCTCCGCCACTCCCGGCGGCCCGGCCCAGCACCCCACCGGCCACTGACCTGACCTGCACCCACGCTCCCGACGGGGCCCGCCGCACCACCGGCGGGCCCCGTCGCCGTTCCCCCTCACCGTCCGTGATCGGCGCGATCCGATCCCCGGCGGACTGGGGCCGCCCGCCGCCTCCGGTGTAGCTTGGAACGGAGCCAGACGTCGCTGCTGATGGCGGTCGGGCGGTCCCACGCGGACCGACCGAGGGAGAGAGGGCCTCCGACGGACTGCGCTGCGCGCACCGAGGGCACACCCGTGCCCCCACCAGGGCACCCCTGTGTCCGCCGCCGCGCAGAACAGCCGTACCCACACCTCGACCCAACCTCCGAGGAGCAGCTCACCATGACGACTGTCGACAGCCGACAGGACTTCAAGGTCGCCGATCTCTCCCTGGCCGCGTTCGGCCGCAAGGAGATCACCCTGGCCGAGCACGAGATGCCCGGCCTGATGTCGATCCGCAAGGAATTCGCCGCCGCCCAGCCCCTGGCCGGCGCCCGCATCATGGGCTCGCTGCACATGACCGTGCAGACCGCCGTCCTGATCGAGACCCTGGTCGCCCTGGGCGCCGAGGTCCGCTGGGTGTCCTGCAACATCTTCTCCACCCAGGACCACGCGGCCGCCGCCGTCGCCGTCGGCCCCAACGGCACCCCCGAGGACCCGCAGGGCGTCCCGGTCTTCGCCTGGAAGGGCGAGACGCTGGAGGAGTACTGGTGGTGCACGGAGCAGGCGCTGACCTGGCCGAACAGCCCCACCGGCGGCCCCAACATGATCCTGGACGACGGCGGTGACGCCACCCTCCTCGTCCACAAGGGCGTCCAGTACGAGAAGGAGGGCAAGGTCCCCTCCGTCGACACCGCCGAGAACGAGGAGCACCGCGTCATCCTCGAACTCCTCAACCGCACCATCACCGACGGCTCCCAGAAGTGGACCCAGCTCGCCTCGGAGATCCGCGGCGTGACCGAGGAGACCACCACCGGCGTCCACCGCCTGTACGAGATGCAGCGCGACGGCGAACTCCTCTTCCCGGCGATCAATGTCAACGACGCGGTCACCAAGTCGAAGTTCGACAACAAGTACGGCTGCCGCCACTCCCTCATCGACGGCATCAACCGCGCCACCGACGTCCTCATCGGCGGCAAGACCGCCGTCGTCTTCGGCTACGGCGACGTCGGCAAGGGCTGCGCCGAGTCCCTGCGCGGCCAGGGCGCCCGCGTCATCGTCACCGAGATCGACCCCATCTGCGCCCTCCAGGCCGCAATGGACGGCTACCAGGTCACGACCCTCGACGAGGTCGTCGACAAGGCCGACATCTTCATCACCACGACCGGCAACAAGGACATCATCATGGCCTCCGACATGGCCAAGATGAAGCACCAGGCCATCGTCGGCAACATCGGCCACTTCGACAACGAGATCGACATGGCCGGCCTCGCCAAGACCCCCGGCATCGTCAAGGACGAGGTCAAGCCGCAGGTCCACACCTGGACCTACCCCGACGGCAAGGTCCTCATCGTCCTGTCCGAGGGCCGCCTGCTGAACCTGGGCAACGC
>NZ_JAANNX010000162.1:0-2259 GCF_013363615.1 Streptomyces sp. CAI-85
TCGGCGTGGCGCAGGAAGCTGGAGTAGACGCCCGCGTAGCCGAGGGTGAGGGTCTCGCGGTCGACGCGGACCTCGCGGTCCTGTAGGGGACGTACGAGGTCGTCGGCGGCGTCCATGAGGGGGAACAGGTCGCAGCCGTGCTCCCAGGCCATCAGGTCGGCGACGGCGATGAACGCCTCCAGCGGGCAGTTCCCGGCTCCGGCGCCCTGGCCGGCGAGGGAAGCGTCGACGCGGGTGACGCCGTTCTCGACGGCGACGACGGAGTTGGCGATGCCCAGGCCGAGGTTGTGGTGGGCGTGGATGCCGATCGCGGTGTCCGGGTCGAGGGCGTCGCGATAGGCGCGGACGCGGTCGCGGACGCCGTCCATGGTCAGGCGGCCGCCGGAGTCGGTGACGTAGACGCATCCGGCTCCGTAGGACTCCATCAGCTTGGCCTGGCGGGCCAGTTCGGCGGGGTCGGCCATGTGGGACATCATCAGGAAGCCGGCCACGTCCATGCCCAGGTCGCGGGCGGCGGCGATGTGCTGGGCGGAGATGTCGGCCTCGGTGCAGTGGGTGGCGACGCGGACCGAGCGGATGCCGAGGGCGTGGGCCTGCCGCAGGTCGTGCAGGGTGCCGATGCCGGGCAGGAGCAGCGTGGTGGGCACCGCGTGGTGGACGCTGTCGCAGACGGCTTCGATCCACTCCCAGTCGGTGTGCGCGCCGACGCCGTAGGTGATGCTGGAGCCGGACAGGCCGTCGCCGTGGGCGACTTCGATCGCGGCGACCCCGGCGTCGTCCAGTGCGGCGGCGATGGTGCGGGCCTGGTCGACGGTGTAGCGGTGGCGTACGGCGTGCATGCCGTCCCGCAGGGTCACGTCCTGCACATACAGGGCGGGGGGCTGGTTCGCGGTCATCGGGAGACCACCTCCGTGAAGTGCCGCGCGGCGGCGATGCGTTCGGCGGTGCGCAGGGCGGCCGAGGTCATGATGTCGAGGTTTCCGGCGTAGGCGGGCAGGTAGTGGGCGGCGCCCTCGACCTCCAGGAAGACCGAGACCTTCGCGGCGTCCACGGATCGCGCACCGGCGGGCAGCAGGGAGCGCAGGGGGTCGTCGTCGGCGACGCGCTCGAACTGGACCTTCTGCTTGAGGCGGTAGCCGGGCACGTACGCCTGGACCCGGGCGGCCATGTCCTCCACCGAGGCGGTCACCGCGGCGTCGTCGCACTCGCCGACCAGGCAGTACACGGTGTCGCGCATGATCAGCGGGGGTTCGGCCGGGTTCAGGACGATGATCGCCTTGCCCCGGGCGGCGCCGCCCACCTTCTCGATGGCCGAGGAGGTCGTCTCGGTGAACTCGTCGATGTTGGCCCGGGTGCCGGGACCGGCCGAGCGGGAGGAGATCGAGGCGACGATCTCGCCGTAGTGGACGGGGGTCACGGCCGCGACGGCGGCCACGATCGGGATGGTGGCCTGGCCGCCGCAGGTGACCATGTTGACGTTCGGTGCGTCGAGGTGGTCGTCGCCGTTGACCGGCGGGACGACGTACGGGCCGAGCGCGGCGGGCGTCAGGTCCACGACCCTGCGGCCCAGCGAGCGCAGCACCTCGTCGTGGCGGCGGTGCGCACCGGCCGAGGTGGCGTCGAAGACGATCTCCACGTCCGCGAACTCGTCCAGCCGCACCAGGCCGTCGACTCCCTCGTGGGTGGTGGCGACCTTCAGGCGGCGGGCGCGGGCCAGGCCGTCGGAGTCGGGGTCGATCCCGGCCATGGCGGCGATCTCCAGGGAGTCGGAGAGCCGCAGAATTTTGATCATCAGGTCGGTGCCGATGTTGCCCGACCCGATGACGGCGACCTTCGTGCTCATGCTGCGGCTCCTTCCGTGGCGGCGGACGCGAACGTGGTGGTGACCGTGCCGAGCCCTTCGATGTGGGCGGTGAACGCGTCGCCCGCGGCGGCGACGGCCATCGGGCCGAGCGCACCGGTCAGGACGATGTCGCCGGCCCGCAGCGGGTCACCGAGCCCGGCGAGGGTGGAGGCAAGCCAGAGGGCGGCGGTGAGGGGGCTGCCCAGGCAGGCGGCGCCGGTGCCCTCGGAAGCCGTCTCGCCGTTCTTGGTGAGGGTCATCGTCACGGCCCGCAGGTCGACGCGGTCCAGGGGGACGGGGGTGCCGCCGAGGACGTACAGGCCGCAGGAGGCGTTGTCGGCGACGGTGTCGATGATGGTGATGTCCCAGTCGGCGATGCGGCTGTCGACGATCTCCAGCGCGGGCAGCGCGAACGC
>NZ_JAANNX010000015.1:0-148248 GCF_013363615.1 Streptomyces sp. CAI-85
GGCCCTCCAGCATGGCCTCGCGGAACTTCTTGGAGCCGTTGGCGTTGGTGCGCTCGCCGATGGCCAGGTAGGAGGTGTCCTGGCGGAAGGGGACGCTCTGGTAGAGGGAGGCGGCGCCGGCCTCGGGGCGGGGGTCGCGCGGGGCGGGGGTGAGGTCGCGGACGCGTTCGACGACCTGGCGCAGATGCTCGGGGGTGGTGCCGCAGCAGCCGCCGATCAGGGAGAGGCCGTAGTCGCGGACGAAGTTCTCCTGCGCGTCGGCCAGCTCGGAGGCGGTGAGGGGGTAGCTGGCGCCGTCCTTGCCGAGCACGGGCAGGCCCGCGTTGGGCATACAGGCGAGCGGGATGCGGGCGTTGCGCGCCAGGTAGCGCAGGTGCTCGCTCATCTCGGCGGGGCCGGTGGCGCAGTTCATGCCGATCATGTCGATGCCGAGCGGCTCCAGGGCCGTCAGGGCGGCGCCGATCTCGGAGCCGAGGAGCATGGTGCCGGTGGTCTCGACGGTCACGGAGACGATGAGCGGGACGTCCAGGCCGGCGGCGGCGCGGGCGCGGTGGGCGCCGAGCACGGCGGCCTTGGTCTGGAGGAGGTCCTGCGTGGTCTCGACGATCAGCGCGTCGGCGCCGCCGGCGATGAGGCCCTCGGCGTTCTGCTGGTAGGCGTCGCGCAGGGTGCCGTAGGCGACGTGGCCGAGGGTGGGGAGCTTGGTGCCGGGGCCGATGGAGCCGAGGACCCAGCGGGTGCGTCCGTCGCGGGCGGCGAAGGCGTCGGCGGTCTCGCGGGCGATGCGGGCACCGGCCTCGGAGAGTTCGTGGACGCGCTCGGGGATGTCGTACTCGGCCATCGCGGCGAAGTTGGCGCCGAACGTGTTGGTCTCGACGCAGTCCACGCCGGCGGCGAAGTACTCCTCGTGCACGGAGCGGACGATGTCGGGCCGGGTGACGTTGAGGATCTCGTTGCAGCCCTCGAGGTTCTCGAAGTCCTCGAGCGTGGGCTCCTGGGCCTGGAGCATGGTGCCCATGGCTCCGTCGGCGACCACCACTCGGGTGGCCAGGGCCTCTCGGAGCGCGGACACACGGGTCCGGCTGTCGGCGGAAGGGGTCGGCGGCACAGAGGCCATGAATGGGCTCCCTCGAATGCGACGGCTGTCGGCTTTGCGCCACCCCGGGCCCCGCCCGAGGAGGTACGCACGCCGCCAGCGTAGCCGGGCCGGCCGCAGTATGGTCAGCCCGTCCATGTGCCGGACGACGGCGTCGCGGGACCGGCGGAGGGGCGGGGCCGGCAGCCGGACGGGTCTGCTGCCGCACCGCGAACGTGTCCCCACCAGGGCCCGAGCGGGCTCCACCCCGACCGCTGTCGGGCTCCCACCAGCTCCCTGGCGCGGCACGAGCGGGTCGCTGGCGAATCGTGAGCCGCCCTCGAGCGGATCCCGGGCGAGCCCGGAGCGCCCGCCCGGGCGTGGTCCGGACGGGTTGCGAACGGCACCACCCGGGCGGGTCGCAAATAAGGCCCGGGCGGGGTCCGAACGGGTCGTGCCCAGGGACACGCAGGGGTCCCCAGCAGGGGCCGGACGGGGCCCCGACAGAGGCCAGGCAGATCGCCGGCGGAGGCTGATGAATCCCTGGCCGGGGACCGGACGAGTCCCCGAAGGGGGCGTCCAGGTCTCTGGCGGGGACCGGACGAGCCCCCGAAGGGGCATGCGGGTCCCGGCAGGGTCCCGCGGGCCCCAGAAGGTCCCCGGCAGGGCCCCGGAGGGGTTCCGGAAAGCCGCCGGCAGGTTCCCCGTAGTCTCCAGGCGGCCGATAAAGGGGGCTCCCAGGGCTGTCGTTCGGGGCCCGGGTGGCGTAAGACATGTCGGCTGGGCATTGGCGGGAGGTCGGCATCGACCGGTAGTGTTCGACATTGCCGAACAGCGGTAGGGGACGGAGACAGGACGGGCGATGGCACGGAACATCCAGTCGGTCGAACGGGCGGCCGCGATGCTGCGGCTGCTCGCGGGCGGCGAGCGGAGGCTGGGCCTGTCGGACATCGCGTCCTCGCTGGGCCTGGCCAAGGGCACCGCCCACGGGATTCTGCGCACCCTCCAGCAGGAGGGGTTCGTCGAGCAGGACGAGCCGTCCGGCCGCTATCAACTGGGCGCCGAGCTGCTGCGCCTGGGCACCACCTACCTCGACGTGCACGAGCTGCGCGCGCGGGCGCTGGTCTGGACGGACGACCTGGCCCGTTCCAGCGGTGAGAGCGTTCATCTGGGCGTCCTGCACCAGCAGGGCGTGCTGATCGTGCACCACGTCTTCCGGCCCGACGACAGCCGGCAGGTCCTGGAGATCGGGGCCATGCAGCCGCTGCACTCCACGGCGCTGGGCAAGGTGCTGTCCGCCTACGACCCGGTCGCGCACAGCGAGGTCGTGGAGGCCGACCGCAAGGCGTTCACGGACCGCACAGTGTGCGACCTGGACGACTTCGAGCAGCTCCTCGACCTCACCCGCGCGCGCGGGTACGCGGCGGACGTGGAGGAGACCTGGGAGGGCGTCGCCTCCATCGCCGCGCCCATCCACGACCGGCGGCGGATGCCGGTGGGAGCCGTGGGCGTCACCGGCGCGGTGGAGCGGCTGGCCAGGGACGGCGAGCTGCGCCCCGAGCTGATCGCGGCCGTACGGGACTGCGCCCGCGCGGTGTCGCGGGACCTGGGCGCCGGACGCTTCTGAGCAACACACGAACACACCGGGGCGCCGTGGGCGTTCCGGCTTTCGGCATGCCCGCCTACGCTGAAAACTCCACTCAACGGGACATTTACGGCAGAGTGGCGCTCACCGTCCGAAGCCACCGGAACACCGATAAGCAGCCTCGATCAATAACGATCGCACTTTCGATAACAGAACCCTTGACGCACTCGTGAGGCCGGAGCAAGACTCCCGTCCATCGGTCGGCATTGTCGAACACCTACCGGCAATAAGCGCTAGAGTGTGGCAACGCCAAGGGCCGGCACAGCTCTCACCCCGAGGGCAGTCCGAACACCGGCGGGACCCGGTGTTCGGCCCCTTGGACGAACGACAAAGGAGTCGCGGGTGTCCAGCTCCGACATCTTCATCGGCGAGACCATCGGTACCGCCATACTCATCCTGCTCGGTGGCGGCGTCTGCGCCGCCGTGACGCTGAAGGCCTCCAAGGCCCGCAACGCCGGCTGGCTGGCCATCACCTTCGGGTGGGGTTTCGCCGTACTGACGGCCGTCTACACCTCGGCCCCCCTCTCGGGGGCCCACCTCAATCCGGCCGTGACACTCGCGCTCGCGATCAAGGACGACGACTGGAGCAACGTTCCGGTCTACTGGGCGGGCCAGCTCCTCGGCGCCGCGATCGGCGCGGCCCTGGTCTGGGTCGCCTACTACGGGCAGTTCCACGCCCACCTCACCGACAGGGAGATCGTCGGCGGTCCGGGGGCGCAGGCCACCGCCGCCAAGGCCGTCGAGGCCCAGGAGCAGGGCGCCGGCCCGGTCCTCGGAGTCTTCTCCACCGGCCCGGAGATCCGCGTCGTCTGGCAGAACCTCGCCACGGAGATCATCGGCACCGTGGTGCTGGTGCTCGCCGTCCTCACCCAGGGCCTCAACGCCGACGGCGACGGCCTCGGCACCCTCGGCGCCCTGATCACCGCGCTCGTCGTCGTCTCGATCGGTCTGTCCCTGGGCGGCCCGACCGGCTACGCGATCAACCCGGCCCGTGACCTCGGTCCGCGTATCGTCCACGCCCTTCTGCCGCTGCCCAACAAGGGCGGCTCCGACTGGGGCTACGCCTGGATCCCCGTGGTCGGACCGCTGATCGGCGGCGCCGTCGCGGCAGGCATCTACAACGTCGCCTTCGCTTAGGAGCATGCGCTGAGGAGCACTTGCTGAGGAGCACGCAGGCCCACACGCAGGCCCACGGTGGAGGCCGAGCCCGACCGCCCGGCCTCCACCGCACGCACCACGCACCGAGCACCACGCACCGAGCACCGCGCCGTACAGACAGCCCTCTTCCACGGAACACCCCAGGAGCACACCGTGACCGACGCCCACACCGCCGACCCCTTCATCGCCGCGATCGACCAGGGCACCACCTCCTCCCGCTGCATCGTCTTCGACAAGGACGGCCGGATCGTCTCGGTCGACCAGAAGGAGCACGAGCAGATCTTCCCCAAGCCGGGCTGGGTCGAGCACAACGCCAACGAGATCTGGACCAACGTCCAGGAGGTCGTCGCCGGAGCCGTCGCCAAGGCCGGCATCACCCGCGACGACATCAAGGCCATCGGCATCACCAACCAGCGCGAGACCACGCTGCTGTGGGACAAGAACACCGGTGAGCCGGTCCACAACGCCATCGTCTGGCAGGACACCCGCACCGACGCCCTGTGCCGCGAACTCGGCCGCAACGTCGGCCAGGACCGCTTCCGCCGCGAGACCGGCCTGCCGCTGGCCTCCTACTTCGCCGGCCCCAAGGCCCGCTGGCTGCTCGACAACGTCGAGGGCCTGCGCGAGCGCGCCGAGGCCGGCGACATCCTCTTCGGCACCATGGACACCTGGGTCATCTGGAACCTGACGGGCGGTGTCGACGGCGGCAAGCACTACACCGACGTCACCAACGCCTCCCGCACCATGCTGATGAACCTGCACACGCTGGAGTGGGACGAGAAGATCGCCGAGTCCATCGGAGTCCCGCTGTCGATGCTCCCCGAGATCCGCTCCTCCGCCGAGGTCTACGGCGAGGTCACCGGCGGCAAGCTGGGCGACCTGCTGGGCGGCATCCCGGTCGCCTCCGCGCTCGGCGACCAGCAGGCGGCCCTGTTCGGCCAGACCTGTTTCGCCGAGGGCGAGGCCAAGTCCACCTACGGCACCGGCACGTTCATGCTGATGAACACCGGCGAGAAGATCATCAACTCCTACTCCGGGCTGCTGACCACCGTCGGCTACCGCATCGGCGACGAGAAGCCGGTGTACGCCCTGGAGGGCTCGATCGCCGTCACCGGTTCGCTGGTGCAGTGGATGCGCGACCAGATGGGCCTGATCTCCACCGCCGCCGAGATCGAGACGCTCGCGCTCTCGGTCGAGGACAACGGCGGCGCCTACTTCGTGCCGGCCTTCTCCGGACTGTTCGCCCCGTACTGGCGCTCCGACGCCCGCGGTGTGATCGCCGGTCTCACCCGGTACGTCACCAAGGCGCACCTCGCGCGCGCCGTCCTGGAGGCCACGGCCTGGCAGACCCGTGAGATCACCGACGCCATGACGAAGGACTCCGGCGTCGAACTCGCGGCCCTCAAGGTCGACGGCGGCATGACCTCCAACAACCTGCTGATGCAGACCCTCTCGGACTTCCTGGACGCCCCCGTGGTGCGCCCGATGGTCGCCGAGACGACCTGCCTCGGCGCCGCCTACGCCGCCGGTCTCGCCGTCGGCTTCTGGACCAGCACCGACGACCTGCGCGCCAACTGGCGGCGGGCCGCCGAATGGACCCCCCGCATGGACGCGGAGACCCGCGACCGTGAGTACAAGAGCTGGCTCAAGGCCGTGGAGCGGACCATGGGCTGGCTCGACGAGGACGAGAGCTGACGCGGAACCCGTCCCGACAGCTCTGAAGAGGAGTAAGAACCCGACATGACCAGTCCCACCCTCCAGTCCGTGCCTGCCCTCGGTACGCGCCCGGCCTCCGGCTCCAACCCGAGCCGCGCCGAAACCCGGGAGCAGCTCTCCAAGGCGTCGTACGACCTTCTCGTGATCGGCGGCGGCATCCTGGGCATCTCCACCGCCTGGCACGCCGCGCAGTCCGGCCTCAGGGTGGCTCTGGTCGACGCCGGCGACTTCGCCGGCGCCACCTCCTCCGCCTCCTCCAAGCTGCTCCACGGAGGTCTGCGCTACCTCCAGACCGGCGCGGTGAAGCTGGTGGCGGAGAACCACTTCGAGCGCCGTGCGGTCTCCCGCCAGGTGGCCCCCCATCTGGCGAACCCGCTCACGTTCTACCTCCCCGTGTACAAGGGCGGGCCGCACGGCGCGGCGAAGCTCGGGGCGGGCGTCTTCGCCTACTCCGCCCTGTCGGCCTTCGGTGACGGCGTGGGGCATCTGCTCTCGCCGGCCAAGGCCGCGCAGGACGTGCCCGAGCTGCGCACCGACAACCTCAGGGCCGTGGCCGTGTACGGCGACGACCAGATGAACGACGCGCGGATGGCGCTGATGACGGTCCGCGCGGCCGTCGAGGCGGGCGCGGTGGTCCTCAACCACGCCGAGGTCAGCGGGCTGCGCTTCACCCGCAACCGGGTGACGGGCGCCGAGCTGCGCGACCGGCTCACCGGCGACGAGTTCGGGGTGAACGCCCGGCTCGTCCTGAACGCGACCGGCCCGTGGGTCGACCACCTGCGGCGGATGGAGGACCCGGACGCGGCGCCGTCCATCCGGCTGTCCAAGGGCGCGCACCTGGTCCTGAAGCGGACCTCGCCGTGGAAGGCCGCGCTCGCGACCCCGATCGACAAGTACCGGATCACGTTCGCCCTGCCCTGGGAGGACATGCTGCTCCTCGGCACCACCGACGAGGAGTTCGAGGGCGATCCGGCGGACGTGTCGGTGACCGAGAAGGACACCGCGCAGATACTCGACGAGGCCGCGTTCTCCATCCGCGACCAGCAGCTCGACCGGGACCTGATCACGTACGCCTTCGCCGGTCTGCGGGTGCTGCCGGGCGGGCCCGGCGACACCGCCAAGGCCAAGCGCGAGACGGTGGTGACCGAGGGCCGGGGCGGGATGCTGTCGGTGGCGGGCGGCAAGTGGACGACGTTCCGTCACATCGGCCGCACCGTGATGCAGAAGCTGGAGGCGCTGCCCGGGCATCCCCTCGGCGACGACTTCGAGCCGATCTCCTCGCTGCCGAAGAAGCTGCCGCTGCCCGGTGTCGCCAACCCGCGCGCGGTCGCCCACCGGCTCCTGGTCGACCACCCGGCGCCGGGCCCGCGGATGGCCGCCGACACCGCCAAGCACCTGGCGACGCACTACGGTTCGCTGGCCTTCGACATCGCCCGGCTGGCCAACGAGGACCCGCGGCTCGGCGAGCGGGTCCACCCGGACGCGCCCGAGATCTGGGCGCAGGTCGTCTACGCCCGGGACAACGAGTGGGCCGAGACGGCCGACGACGTGCTGCGGCGCCGTACGACGCTGACGATCCGCGGTCTCGCCACGGACGACGTGCGCGCGAAGGTGCAGGACGTGCTCGACAAGAAGTGACGCGCCCGCATGCCTCCCCCGTCCCGGTCCACTCCCCTTTGACCGGCGCGGGGTGACAGGGGAGGGCCCCGCCGTACCCGGGGCCCGAACCGGGAAGGGGCGGCTCCACTCCGGTGGAGCCGCCCCTTCCGTATGCCCCGCCACGCGCCGCGTTTTCGCCGGTCAGGACATACTCCCGACATGAAATGGACACGAATCTCGCGATATGAGACAACACCGTGATCACGGTCGGTGTACACGGCATCCGGAGCTACCATCACGGAACCCCCACCCCTTCCAGACGCACGGAGTTGCCTCCATGACCCTGTTGACGACCTGGCCCGAGACCGGCCCGGAGACCCTGGTCCGCCGCACCTCCGACCCCGCCGAGATCGCCGAGGCCCTCAAGCCGCTCGGCGTGCGCTACGAGCAGTGGCCCGTCCGCGAGGACGTGCCTGACGACGCCGACAGCGACACCGTGTTCGCCGCGTACGGCCCGGAGATCGAGAAGCTGAACGCCGAGGAGGGCTTCACCACCGTCGACGTCCTCGGCCTGCACCCCAGTGACGACCCGGAGTTCCCCGCGAAGGCGAAGGCGGCCCGCGAGAAGTTCCTCCAGGAGCACACCCACGAGGACGACGACGAGGTCCGCTTCTTCGTCTCCGGCTCCGGCATCTTCTATCTGCACGCCGGCGGCGAGGTGCACGCGGTCCTCTGCGAGAAGGGCGACCTGCTCGGCGTACCGCGCGGCACCACGCACTGGTTCGACATGGGCACCCGGCCGTCGTTCACCGCGATCCGCTTCTTCCACGAGGAGGACGGCTGGGTCGGCAGCTTCACCGGCTCCACCATCGCCTCCCGCTTCCCGGACTACGACACCATCGCGGCCGGTCACGACGGCGACCGGGCCGCCGCGTGAGCCTGCGCCACCACCCGTTCGACGTGGACGCCGTGGTGCTCGACATCGAGGGCACCACGAGCGCCACGGGCTTCGTCGTCGACGTGCTGTACCCGTACTCCCGCGCCCGCTTCGCCGCCCTGCTCACCGAGCGCGCCGACGAACCCGCCGTGGCGCGCGCGATCGCCCAGGTACGGGAGTTGAGCGGGAACCCGGACGCCGGTCCGGACGCGATCGAGAAGACGCTCAACTCCTGGCTGGACGACGACCGCAAGGCGACCCCGCTCAAGACGCTCCAGGGCATCGTCTGGGCGGAGGGCTTCGCACGCGGCGACCTCGTCTCGCACTTCTACGACGACGTCGTCCCCGCCCTGCGGGCCTGGCACGCGGCGGGGCTGCGGCTGTACGTCTACTCGTCCGGCTCGGTGCCGGCGCAGCGGGCGTGGTTCGGCCACAGCCCGGACGGCGACCTCACCCCGCTCCTCTCGGGCCTCTACGACACCGAGAATGCGGGCCCCAAGCAGGAACCGGCGTCGTACCGCCGGATCGCCGGATCGGCCGGGATCCCCGGCGGCCGGCTGCTCTTCCTCTCCGACCGGCCCGGCGAGCTGGACGCCGCGCGTGCGGCCGGCTGGCACACCGCCGGGATCCGGCGGCCCGGGGAGCCGTACTACGAGCAGGGCGTCGGCGACCACCCGCAGGCGGGGACGTTCGACGAGATCACCATCAGCACGACCAGCACCACCGGGAGCACCGCATGACCGCCGAGATGAGCGCACTCGACCTGGAGGAGGCGGGCGCGGTCCTGGCCGCCGAGTCCGCCCGCTTCGCGTCCTTCGGCTGGATGCGGGGCACCTCGGGCAATCTGTCCGTGGTGCTCTCACGCGATCCGCTGCGCCTCGCGGTGACCGCCAGCGGCCACGACAAGGGTGAACTGACGCCCGCGGACGTGGTGCTGGTGGACGGTCAGGGCACGGCCGTCGGGGACGGGCGGCCGTCGGCGGAGGCCGAGCTGCACGCGCGGGTGGCGGCGCTGACGGGTGCGGGCGCTGTGGTGCACGTGCACACCGTGGCGTCCGTGGCGCTCGGTCACCGGCACCCGGGCGGGATCGTGTTCCGGGACCTGGAGATGCTCAAGGGCGTGGGGCAGCCCGCGCACGACGTCGAGGTGACGCTGCCGGTCATCGCCAACAGCCAGGACATGAAGGTGCTCGGGGACCGTCTGGAGGCGGCCCGTGAGCCCCGGATGCCGGCGGTGGTGGTGGCGGGCCACGGGCTGTACGTGTGGGGCGACAGCCCGCGCCAGGCCCGTCATCACACCGAAGTGGTGGAGTGGCTGCTGGAGTTGGAGCTGACCAGGCGCTGACCAGCTCCTCCCCCGCCCTCCCTGTTCCGGGCTATCCCGGCCGCTCGCCCGGCAGTTCGCCCGCCGACACCTCCAGGACACCGCGCTCGGTGACCAGCCCGGTCACCAGGCGTCCCGGTGTGACGTCGAAGGCGGGGTTGTGCCCGCGGGAGGCTGCGGGTGCCGTGCGGACGCCGGCCCACTCCAGCACCTCGTCCTCGCCGCGCAGTTCGATGTGGATGTCGTCGCCGGTCTTGGTGGCGAGGTCGACCGTGGTGGTGGGCGCCGCGACCAGGAACGGGATGCCGGCGTCGGCGCAGGCGAGGGCCACGCCGACCGTGCCGACCTTGTTGGCGGTGTCGCCGTTGGCCGCGATCCGGTCGGCGCCGACGATCGCCGCGTCGACCTCGCCGCGCAGGATGGTCCCGGCGGCGGCCCCGTCGGCCTGGACGTAGTGCGGGATGCCCTCCTGGGCCAACTCCCAGGCGGTGAGCCGGGATCCCTGGAGCAGCGGGCGGGTCTCGTCGGCGTAGACGACCTCCAGGCGTCCGCGGGCGTGGAGTTCGCGGACGACACCGAGGGCGGTGCCCCACCCGGCGGTGGCGAGGGCGCCGGTGTTGCAGTGGGTGAGGACACGCAACGGCCGCTCCCCGCCCACGCGTCGGAGGAGCCAGTCGGCGCCGTGGGCGCCCATCGCGCGGTTGGCCTCGACGTCCTCGCGCTGGACGGCGGCCGCCTCTTCGAGGACGGCGTCGAGTCCTTCGGGGAAGCGGGTCATGACCCGGTCGACGCACACCATGAGGTTGACGGCGGTGGGGCGGGCCTCGCGGACGCGGGCGACGGCGGCGCGCACCTCGGTCTCGGTCCAGCCTTCGCGTGCGCCCTGGAGCAGGGCGAGGGCGACGCCGTAGGCACCGGCCGCGCCGATGGCGGGGGCGCCGCGCACGACGAGCCGTCGGATCGCGTCCACCAGGGTGTCCACATCGCGGACGTCGACGGTCTCGGTGCGGTGCGGGAGGACGGTCTGGTCGATCAGCGCGAGGCCGGTTCCGGTCCATGCGACGGCGCGCAGTTCCTGGGACATAACGGGACACTCCTGATGTTCCTGTGGTGTCCGACACCGTACATGACCTGGGAGAACCATAGTTCGAGACAGCCGTACGCCTGTCTGGAAACGGGTGGTACTGTCCAGAACCCAGTCCGCGGACCGAGACGAAGGAGGAGACCGTGATGCTGACCAAGCGCCGTTTCCTCGACTTCGGCCGGTGCTGCGGCGACGGCTGTCGACGCTGACCTCCGCCCCGGCGCCCCGTCACCCCTCAGGCTCTCGCCCTCTCTTCACCCGTTCCTCCCTCTTCACCCGCTCGCCGTCGAGCGCGGTTCGCCGTATCCCCGGAAGGTCCCCCGATGTCCCGCAGAACCCGCCGTACCCTGCACGCAGTCACCGCCACCGCCCTGCTCGTGGGCGCCGCCACGGCGTGCAACGCCGCCGCGAAGAAGGACACGTCCGACAGCGCGGACGGCGGCAGCGGGAAGTCCTTCACCCTGGTCACCCCGGACGCCGTCGGGCAGAACGAGTTCCTCAAGCTGGCCGTCACCGGCATCGAGAGCGCGGCGAAGCAGCACCAGGGCACCCGGAAGGTCTACGAGTCCACCGACGCCGCCTCCCAGCAGCAGAACGTGCAGGCCGCGGTGGACGCCGCGCCGGACGTCATCGTGCTGGTCGGCTTCGAGTTCGCCGACGTCGTCGCCCAGCAGGCGCAGAAGCACCCGAAGCAGCAGTTCCTGATCGTGGACGCCTGCACCACCAAGACGTTCGCGAACGTCAGTTGCGCGGTGTTCCGCGAGCACGAGGGCGTCTTCCTGGCCGGCGCCGAGGCGGGCCTGCTCAGCAAGTCCGGCAAGGTCGGCGCGGTGGACGTGCTCGACACGCCCCAGTTCCGCCGCTACAGCGACCCGTTCGCGGCCGGCGCCAGGAAGGTCGCCGCGAAGACCGAGACCTCCACGCGCTTCGTCGGCGGCCAGTCCCCCTTCGACGACTCGGCCCGCGCCAAGGAGCAGGCCAACACCCTGCTCGCCAAGGGCTACGACCACCTGATGGCCGCCGCCGCGGCCGGCAACTACGGCGTCTTCGAGGCGGCCAAGGCCAAGGGCGCGTTCGCGTACGGCGTGGACGTCAACCAGTGCACGGCGGCGCCCGGCACGGTCGTCGACAACGTGATCAAGCGCACGGACGTCGCCGTGGCGAAGGGTGTCGAGGCGGTCCTCGGCGGCACCACGGGCACCACGGTGTCGTACGGCCTGAAGGAGGGCGGGATCAGCCTGACCGGTCTGGAGGACGGGGTGGAGTCCTCCCAGTGCGTGATCGCCGAGCACAAGGACGTCCTGACGAAGGTCGAGGCGCTGCGCGACCAGATCGTGTCCGGAGAGCTGAAGGTCGATGACCCCGCCGCGAGCTGAACCCGAACTCGCCGTCGAGCTGCGGGGGATCACCAAGCGGTTCCCCAGCACGCTCGCCAACGACGCCGTCGACCTGACCGTCCGCCGCGGCGAGATCCACGCCCTGATGGGCGAGAACGGCGCGGGCAAGTCCACGCTGATGTCGATCCTGTACGGCATGGAGCGCGCCGACTCGGGATCGGTGCGCGTCGACGGGCGGGACGTGCGCTTCACGAGCCCGTCGGACGCGATGGCGGCCGGACTCGGCATGGTCCACCAGAGTTTCAAGCTGTTCGGCTCGCTGACGGTCGCCGAGAACGTCGTCTTCGCCGCCGAACCGCGCCGCTTCGGTCTGGTCGACCGGGCCGCCGCCCGCCGCCGGGTGAGTGAACTCGCCGAGGAGCACGGCCTGTCGGTGGATCCGGACGCCCGGGTGGGCGATCTGCCGGTGGGGCTGCGGCAGCGGGTGGAGATCCTCAAGCTGCTGCACCGCGGCGCCCGCACACTCGTCCTGGACGAGCCGACGGCGGTGCTCACCCCGGCGGAGGCGGACGCCCTGTTCGCCGTCCTCAGGTCGCTGACCGCGCAGGGCCGTACGGTCGTCCTGGTCACCCACAAGCTCCGTGAGGTGCTGGAGGGTTCGGACCGGGTGACCGTGCTGCGCGACGGCCGGGTGGTCGCCCGGCTGGACACCGCCACGACGACGGCCGACGCGATCGCCGCCGCGATGACCGGCCGCGCGGTGGAGCTGGACCGCCTCCATCCGCCGGGCACCCCCGGCGCCGAGGTGCTGAAGGTCACCGGGCTGCACACCGCGTCCGTCCACGATGTGGACCTCACTGTCCACGCCGGGGAGATCGTCGGGATCGCGGGCGTCGCGGGCAACGGGCAGAGCGAGCTGGTCGAGGCGCTGGCCGGGCTGCGTCCCGTCACCGCCGGGCGCGTCGCGCTCGCCGGTGACGACATCACGCACGCCTCGGCCACCGAACGCCGCGCGAAGGGCCTGGCGTACGTGCCGGAGGACCGGCACGCGGTCGGTACGGCACCGGCGGCGTCGGTCGCCGAGAACCTGGCGATGGGCCATCACCGCACCTCCCTGTCCGCCCGCGGTCTGCTGCCGCCGGCGGCGGTGCGCGCCCATGCGCGGCGGCTCGTCGAACGGTTCGGGATCAAGGCGGCGACCACCGAGGTGCCCGCCTCGGCGCTGTCCGGCGGCAACCTCCAGAAGCTGCTGATCGGCCGTGAACTCGCCCATGACGCCCCGCTGCTGCTCGTCGAGCAGCCCACCCGCGGGGTCGACATCGGCGCCGTCCAGACCATCCACGACGAGCTGATCGCCTACCGCGACGCCGGGCACGCCGTGCTGCTCGTGTCGGCCGAACTCAGTGAGATCCGGGGGCTCGCGGACCGGGTCCTGGTGATGTACGAGGGCCGGATCGCGGCCGCGTACGCCAAGGAGGACGCCGACGAGCGGACCCTGGGCCTCGCGATGGCGGGTGCCGGGACGGCCGCGACGACCACGGAGGCGGCCGAACGGCCATGACACGCGGACCCGTTGACATGACACGCATATCCGGAGCGCTGCGCTCCCCCCTCACCTTCTCCGTGCTCGCGGGCCTGCTCATCGGCGCCCTGTTCCTCGTCGGAACCGGCGCGGACCCGCTCACCGCGTACGGGGCCGTGCTGACCGGCGCGCTCGGCGGCGACGGCATCGGCGCGACCCTGACCACCGGCACCAGCGTGCTCGGCCTCGCGCTGGCGCTCGCGATCCCGCTGCGCGCGGGGCTGATCAACCTCGGCGGCGACGGACAGATGGTCCTCGGCGGGATCACCGCCGCGGTCACCGGGCTCACCTCGCCGCTGCCCGCGCCCCTCACCGTCGCCCTGGCGCTCCTCGCGGGCGTCGCGGCGGGCGCCGGGTACGCGGTGCTGGCGGCCCTGTGCGAGAACCACTTCGGGGTGCCGCTGCTGGTCAGCAGTCTGCTGCTGAGCTACCCGGCGGTGTCGCTGGCCTCCTATCTGGCCCGCTATCCGCTCAAGGAACCGGGCTCCAGCCTGCCGCAGACCCGCGCCCTGCCGGACGGGGTGGCGCTGCCCGCGTTCGGCGACTCCACCGTCACCCTCGGGCTGGTGCTGGTCGTCCTCGCGGCGGCCGCCTACTGGTTCACCGACCGGCGCACCGCCGTCGGCTACGAGATCCGGATGACCGGCCTCAACGCGCGGTTCTCCGCCTACGCCGGTGTCGAACGCCGGGGCCTGACCCTGCGGTTGATGGCGGTCTCCGGCGGGCTCGCCGGTCTGGTGGGCGCGATCGGGGTGCTGAGCTTCCCGTACCGGTTCGTGGACGGCTCGCTCACCGCGCCCGGCTACACCTGGACCGGTCTGACGGCGGCCCTGCTGGCCGGCGCGGCGCCGCTGGGCACGCTGGTCGCCGCGTTCTTCTTCGCCGTCCTCCAGGTCGGCGGCCTGGCGATGGAGCGCACCACGGAGGTGCCGCGCGAGCTGACGCAGGTGCTCCAGGCGATCGTCATCGTGTTCCTGGCGGCCCGGCTGCGCCTTCCCGGCCGTCTGCTGCGCCGCCGTTCCCGCGAGAGGGAGGCGGTCTGATGTTCCTCGACTCCGATCTGCTGCTGTCGGCGCTGCGCGCCCTCACCCCGATCCTGCTGGCCGCCCTCGGCGGCGCCCTGTGCGAGCGGGCGGGCGTGTTCAACATCGGCCTCGAAGGCATGATGCTGATGGGCTGCTTCACGGCGGTGGCGACGAGCTGGTTCACCGGCAGCCCCTGGCTGGGGGTCCTCGCGGCCGCACTCGCGGCGGCCGGGTATTCCCTGATCCTGGCGGTGGGCGCGGTGACCCTGCGCGGGGACGCGGTCGTCCTCGGCATCGCGATGAACCTGCTCGCCGTCGGTCTGACCAGCTTCCTGCTGCGGACGGTCTTCGGCGTGCAGGGCACCTTCGACGATCCGGCGCTGGCCGGACTGCCGCTGATCGGCGGCTTCACCCCGCTCGCCTACCTGTCGTGGGTGGCGGTCGCGGTGGCGGGTGTGCTGCTGTCCCGGCATGTGTGGGGGCTGCGGCTGCGCGGGGTGGGCGAGGCGCCGGACGCCGCGGCCACGCTGGGCGTACGCCCCGCCTCCTACCAGTACGGCGCGATCCTGCTGTCCGGAGTGCTGTGCGGTCTCGCGGGCGCCCAACTCGCCCTGGGAAACGTGACGTTGTTCTCCGAGAACATGACCGCGGGGCGTGGTTGGATCGCGGTCGTGGCCGTCATGCTGGGCCGGGCGGCACCGCTCGGCGTGCTGCTCGCCGCGCTGCTCTTCGGGCTCGCCGAGGCGGCCGGCTTCCGGCTCCAGGGCCTCGGTCTGCCGCAGCAGGCGACCGACGCCGCGCCGTACGTCGTCACGCTCGGCGCGCTCTTCCTCACGACGGCCCGCCGCCGTCGCCGTCCCCGTCCCTCTGGAGCACGTTCATGACGCACGACCTCCTGCCCATCACCCGCATACCGCGCACCGGGCTGCCCGCCCACGCCGTGGTCGTCGGCGACCCGGCGCGCGCGGCGGCCGTCGCCGCGCTCCTGGACGGCGCCGAGGAGGTGTCGTACCACCGCGAGTACCGGGTGTTCAGCGGCAGTTGGAAGGGCGTGCCGGTGGTCGTCGCCTCGCACGGGGTGGGCGCGCCGGGCGCGATCCTGCTGTTCCAGGAGCTGGCCGACGCCGGCGTGCGCACCTTCCTGCGGTTCGGCACGGCGGGCGCGATCCGGCCGGGCATCGCGGACGGCGATCTGGTCGTCGCCGAGGCGGCCGTCCGCGACGACGGCGTCACCCATCAGCTTCTGCCCCCGGAGTATCCGGCGGTCGCCGCGCCCGAGGCGGTGTTCGCGCTCCAGCGGGCCGCGCGCGAGCAGGGCGCCCCGCACCACCGCGGTGTCGTGTGGACCCGGGCGGCCTTCCAGCCGGGGCTGCTCCCGCTGTTCTCCTACGAGGGCGCCGGGCTCGCCGCCATCGAGATGGAGCTGTCGGCGCTGCTGGTCACGGCCTCGCTGCGCGGTCTGGTCGCCGGCGGTGTGCTGGTGATCGACGGGGCGAACGCCGACGAACTGGTCGACGAGGAGGCCACCGGCGGCTACGACCCGCACCGCGAGGTCGTCGCGGCCGGTGTCGAGCGCGGCGCCGTGGTGTCCCTGGAGGCGCTGCGGCTGCTGGCCGAGGAGGCGGGGGCGTGAGCGTCGACCTGCTGGTGCACGGCGGTGACGTCCTGACCGCGGACGACGCCGGGACGGTCCTGCGGGACGGGGCGGTCGCGGTGGACGGGGGCGAGATCGTCGCCGTCGGCCCGGCCCGCCATCTCAGGACGCGGTACACGGCGCGGACGGAGATCGACGCCGGGGGCTGCCTGGTGCTGCCCGGGCTGATCAACACCCATACGCATCTGGCGATGACGCTGCTGCGCGGCCGCGCCGACGACGTCACCCTCCAGGGGTTCCTGGAGCGGGTGCTGCGCTGGGAGGCGGACCTGCTGGCGCCCGAGGCGGTCGCGGCGGCGGTACGGCTGGCGGTCGCCGAGAGCGTCCGGGCCGGGGTCACCTCGGCGCTGGACATGTACTGGTTCCACGAGGCCGCCGAGCGGGTCGCGCGCGAGGCGGGCTGGCGACTGCTGACCGGGCCGACCTTCATGGACGTGCCCGAGCCGCCCGACGGCCTCGCCTACGAGGACCGGACGGCGTGGGCGCGCCGGGACCTGGCGGCGCGCGCGGAGTCGGTGCGGGACGGGGAGCGGCCGGTGGTGTTCGCGCACTCCGCGTACACCCTCTCGCCCGATCAGCTCACCGAAGTGTTCGCGCTGGCGCGGGAGTTCGGGGCGCTGGTGCACATCCACGCGGCGGAGAACGCCACCGAGGTGGCCACCGTCGAGGTCAAGTACGGCAAGCGGCCGGTGGAGTTGCTGGACTCGCTCGGGCTGCTCGGCCCGGACGTGCTGCTGGCGCACGCGGTGGATCTGACCGGCCCGGAGATCGCGGCGCTGGCCCGCACCGGGACGGCCGTCGCCCACTGTCCGGTGTCCAACCTGAAGCTGGGCTGCGGGATCGCGCCGGTGCCGCGGCTGCTGAGCGCGGGCGTGACCGTGGGCCTGGGCACCGACGGGGCGGTCAGCTCCAACTCCCTCGACGTGCTGGGGGCGGTGCGGCAGGCGGCGCTGGTGCACAAAGCGGGCGGCGACCCGACGGCGGTCGGCGCCGAGCAGGCCGTACGGATGGCGACGGTCGAGGGGGCGCGGGCGCTGGGTCTCGGCGACCGGCTGGGGTCGCTGGAGGTGGGCAAGCGCGCCGACCTCGTCGTGCTCGACCTGGCCGCGCCGCATCTGCGTCCGGCGCACGATCCCTGGTCGACGCTGGCGTACGCGGCGCACTCCTCGGACGTGCGGGACACGGTGGTGGACGGCCGGGTGCTGATGCGGGACCGCGTGCTGACGACGCTGGACGAGCGGGCCGCGATCGCGGACCTGGAGGCGCTGGTCGCCTCGCACCCCGGCCGGAGCGCGGACGTACCGGCCTGAGGCCGCCCGCGCGTGAGGCTGTGGGTGCGTGAGCCCGCCCGCGCGTGAGGCTGTGCGCGGGCGGGGGTGTCCGGGGGTGAGGATCGGGGCAGTGATCCGTTCACTCCCCCGTGCAAGGGGGCTGCGGGCGCCCCCGCGAAACGCCGTAAGGTTGGGTGGTCAGGCGAGGGCACGTCGGAAGGAGGCGCTGGGTGATCGAGCTCGAGGGGGTACCCGAGCTGATCGACCCGGTCATGGTGGCCGCGTTCGAGGGCTGGAACGACGCCGGCGACGCCGCCTCCACCGCGGTCGCGCATCTGGAACGGGAGTGGAAGGGCGAGGTGTTCGCGGCGCTGGACGCCGAGGACTACTACGACTTCCAGGTGAACCGGCCCACGGTGTGGATGGACGCCGGCGTGCGCAAGATCACGTGGCCGACGACAAGGTTGTCGGTCGTGCGGGTCGGCGGTGACAAGCCGCGGGACCTGGTGCTGGTGCGCGGGATCGAGCCGTCCATGCGCTGGCGGTCGTTCTGCAACGAACTGCTGGGCTTCGCACACGAGTTGGGCGTGGAGCTGGTGGTCATCCTGGGCGCCCTGCTGGGCGACACCCCGCACACCCGTCCGGTCCCGATCAGCGGTACGACGTCCGATGCCGACCTGGCGCGGCGGATGGACCTGGAGGAGACCAAGTACGAGGGTCCGACGGGCATCGTCGGTGTCCTCCAGGAGGCGTGCACGCACGCGGGCGTGCCCGCGGTGTCGCTGTGGGCGGCCGTGCCGCACTACGTGTCGCAGCCGCCGAACCCGAAGGCGACCCTGGCCCTGCTGAACCGGCTGGAGGACCTGATCGACGTGCGTATCCCGCTGGGCGAGCTGCCCGAGGACGCGCGTGCCTGGCAGGTCGGCGTGGACCAGTTGGCGGCGGAGGACAGCGAGGTCGCCGAGTACGTGCAGACGCTGGAGGAAGCCCGCGACACTGCGGAGCTGCCGGAGGCGTCCGGCGAGGCGATCGCGCGTGAGTTCGAGCGCTATCTGCGGCGCCGCGACGGCGGGGGCCCGCCCGGTCCCGGGGAGCGGACCCGTCCGCCGAAGCCGCCCAAGCCGCAGAACGACGACGAGGACTCGTCGGAGGACTGACCGGCGGAGAACCGGACCGGCGCGTCAGGCCGGGACGGCGACCACCGAGTAGGCCGTGTCCGGTGCCGGCGGCGTGGTGAACCGCGCGTTGGGCAGATAGAGCCGGTTCCCGTACCGCGCGACCGTGGTCGGCACGTCGAAGTCGGGGTCGGTGATCCGCCGCCGGAAGACCCCGCGGCGCCCGTCGGCGGCGAGCGTGAACACGTCGATCGCGTTCTGCCGGTTCTGCACGACGTACAGCGTCCGTCCGACGCGCAGCAGCCCGTCGCCGTTGGTGAGCGGGGCCGCGTCCCCCAGATCGACCAGCCGGGTGACGCCGGTGCGCGGATCGACCCGGTGCAGCAGTCCGGCGCCGGACTGTACGACGAGCAGCGCCGAGCCGTCGGGGGTGCGGGTGATGCCGTTGGCGTTGACGGTGCCCTCGGGGCCCTGCTGGGTCCAGTCGCCGGTCAGCGGCAGCCGTACGACGGCGTCGGCGGCCGGGAGTTCACCGCGCCGGCCGAGCGGCAGCGCGTACAGGGTGGGCTGGTGGGAGTCGGTGAACCAGGCCGTGCGCGGGGTGAGGAACACGTCGTTGGTGAACGTGGGGGTGGTGGCGGCGAGCCGGTAGGAGGCGAGGATCTCGCCGCTGCGCACGTCGACGACGCGGGCGCCGGTGTCGCGTCCGGCGACGAACAGCCGCCCCCGCTCGTCGAGTTCGAGGCCGACCGCGGGGGTGCCGGGGCCGGGCGAGACGATCCGGCCGCGGCCGGTGCGCAGGTCGGCGCGGTAGATCGAGCCGTCGCCGAGCGAGCCGAGGTAGGCGTAGGGGCCGCGGCCGACGGCGATGCCCTCGGGGCGGAAGCCGTCGGGCAGGGCGATCACATCAGGTGCTGTGGGGGCGGTCGCGTGGGCGGGTGTGCCGAGGGAGACGGCGCCCAGGGTCGCGGCGCCGGCCGCGAGGAGGCCGCGGCGCGAGAGGGGGTGTGCGGGCCGTGCGAAGGAACCGTGTGTGGGTGCCACGGAGCGTCCTTCCGCGTAGGGACCGGCGCCCTCGGCGCCGGTGGACGGTCGACGGGCGTCCAGCCCACCACACACGGCCCGCGGCCGCAGCCGCGGACAGCCGGTCGACAGCACCTCGACAGTGAGCACGGGCGAGGGGCGCCCGCCGCGCCGAACGCGATGGGCGCCCCTCGCCTGCGGGTTACAGCGCGACGCCGAGCAGGGCGTCCACGGCCCGGGAGACCACGCCGGGCGCGCCGGTGTCGATGCCGCCCCGTTCCTGCTGGAGCGCGGCCCAGCGGTCGACGGCGGCCAGCGCGGCCGGGGCGTCGAGGTCGTGCGCGAGGGCCTCGCGGATCTCCTCGACCAGCGCCTCGGCGGGCGGGCCGTCCGGCCGCGACACGGCGGCGCGCCAGCGGTCCAGCCGGGCGACGGCGTCGGCGAGGACCTGGTCGGTCCACTCCCAGTCGGAGCGGTAGTGGTGGGCGAGCAGGGTGAGCCGGATCGCGGCGGGGTCGACGCCGTCGGCGCGGAGCCGGGAGACGAAGACCAGGTTGCCCTTGGACTTGGACATCTTCTCGCCGTGCAGGGCGACCATGCCGGCGTGGACGTACGCCTTGGCCATGGGGAACTCGCCGGTGAGCACCTGGGCGTGCGAGGCGCCCATCTCGTGGTGCGGGAAGGCGAGGTCGGAGCCGCCGCCCTGGACGTCGAAGGTCATGCCGAGGTGGTCCAGGGCGATGGCGACGCACTCGATGTGCCAGCCGGGGCGGCCGCGGCCCAGCGAGCCGCCGTCCCAGCTCGGCTCGCCCTCGCGGGCGGCCATCCACAGCATCGGGTCGAGCGGGTTCTTCTTGCCCGGGCGGTCCGGGTCGCCGCCGCGCTCGGCGGACAGCAGCCGCATGGCGGCCGCGTCGAGGTGGGAGACGCCGCCGAAGTGCGGGTCGGACTCGACGGAGAAGTAGATGTCGCCGTCCAGTTCGTAGGCGGCGCCCGCGTCCCGGAGCCGCTCGACGAGCGGGACGATGCCGGGTATCGCCTCGACCGCGCCTATGTAGTGGCGCGGCGGGAGCATCCGCAGGGCGGTCATGTCCTCGCGGAAGAGTGCCGTCTCCTTCTCGGCCAGGGCGACCCAGTCGATGCCGTCGCGGTCGGCGCGCTCCAGCAGCGGGTCGTCGACGTCGGTGACGTTCTGGACGTAGTGAACCTGCCGCTTGGTGTCGAGCCACACGCGCTGAACGAGGTCGAACGCGTTGTAGGTCGCCGCGTGACCCATGTGGGTCGCGTCGTACGGCGTGATGCCGCAGACGTAGAGACGGGCGACGGGACCGGGGTCGAGGGTGACGAGACCACCGGTCGCGGTGTCGTGGATCCTCAGGTCGCGGCCCTGACCAGGCAGGGCGGGGACCTCGGAAGCGGGCCAGGCATGCATGTACATGAGCGTAACCGGACCGTTGTCCCGGTCACGAACCGGAGCGCACCGGATGGCCGGGAAGGCGCTCTTGCCGGATTCCGGCCGATGTGCAGGGGGTGCCGTGGGGGCGTGAGGTGGTGGTTCAGACGGGCGGCCAGGGGATCGCGGGCCACTCCCCGCCCGGCTCGGGGTGCTTTCCGGACGCGAGGAGCGCGTCGACCCGCGCGCGGGTGGCGTCCAGCTCCGCGGGGGTGATGAGGGCGGCGAGGGTGCCGGTGAGGTGTCCGGGGGCCTCCAGGGCGCGCTGGAGGCCCTGGAGGACGTCGACGGCCTCGGCGGTCAGGGGTTCACCCGCCCAGCCCCACAGCAGGGTGCGCAGCTTGTCCTCGGCGTTGAAGGTGACGCCGTGGTCGATGCCGTAGAGCCGGCCGTCGGCGGTGGGCAGCAGATGGCCGCCCTTGCGGTCCGCGTTGTTGATGACCGCGTCGAGGACGGCGAGCCGGCGCAGCCGCGCGTCGTCGGCGTGCACCAGCAGCGCGGGGCGGCCCTCGCCGGTCTCGGCGAACCCGATGGCCTTCCAGCCGGGCTCCGGTTCCTCCGCGTCGACCAGGGCGAGCAGTTCGGATCCGGGGGCCGCCTCGATCCAGAGCTGGCACATGCCCTCGCCGTAGGGGCCCTCGCGCAGCACGGTGGGCGGGACGAGGTCCCAGCCGGTGGCCCGGGACACCTCGTAGGCGGCGACCTCGCGCCGGGCGAGGGTGCCGTCGGGGAAGTCCCACAGCGGCCGCTCCCCGGCGACGGGCTTGTAGACGCAGGCCGCCTCACGGCCCTCGTGCGCGACGGTGCAGTAGAGGGCGGCGTTGGAGGCGTCGCGGATACGGCCGCGCACGGTCAGCTCGCCGTGGGCGAGCAGGTCGGCGTGGGCCGGGTCGGTGGTGGTCACGCCCCGCGACGGTATCCGTTCTGGCGCGGACATACGTGTCCTTCCGGGTCGAGCGGCAGGCTGCACAGCGGGCACGGCGGCCGGCCGGCGTTGACGACGTCGAGGGCGCGTTTCGCGAAGGCTCTGGCCTGGGCGCCGGTGAGGCGGACCCGCAGCATCGGGGGGCCGTTCTCCTCGTCCTGGAGGAGCCGCTCCTCGGCCTCGGCGAGGTCCTCCTCGGAGTCGGCCTCCAGCTCCACGAGGGCCTGCGCCTCGACGATCATGCGCTGCTCCTCGCCGTCCCAGGCGAGGGCCATGGTGCCGACCCGGAACTCCTCCTCGACGGGGCTGTCGAGGGGGCCGGTGTCGGAGTTCTCGGCGGGCGCCATCGCGGGCACGGCGGCGCTGCCGCCGCTACGGCGTACGACCTCGTCCAGCAGTTCGTCCATGCGCTCGGCGAGCGCGGCGACCTGGGTCTTCTCCAGGGCCACACTGGTCACTCGGGAGCCCGCGGTGGCCTGGAGGAAGAAGGTACGGCGCCCGGGCAGTCCGACCGTACCGGCCACGAAGCGGTCCGGGGGGTCGTAGAGGAACACCTGACGGGACACGTCCTGTCTCCATGGGAGTCGGGGTTTCGGGAACGTCCATGCGTGTACGCGCGCGTGTGGACCGCTTCACCCTACTGCGGCGGACGATCACGGTGCGCCCGCGCCGCCACCGACCGTCGCGTCACCGTTGGGCGGTTCCTCGCGCGGCGCCAGAGATGCGAAGTCGCCGGTGTCGCCGAGCCGCAGGAGAAAGGGCCGCAGCCGGGTGTAACGGATCGCTGTGACGGAACAAGGTTCTACGGAGATCCTTTGGAAGAGGTCGAGATGAAGCCCGAGAGCGTCCGCCACGAGCGACTTGATGATGTCGCCGTGCGAACACATCAGATAGACGGCGTCGGCGCCGTGGTCGCGCTCCACGCGCGCGTTCCACTCGCGCACCGCCTCGGCGGCGCGGGTCTGCATGGCGCGCATGGACTCGCCGCCGGGGAAGGCGGCGGCGGAGGGGTGCGCCTGCACGACCTCCATCAGGGGTTCGTCCTTGAGTTCGGCGAGCTTGCGTCCGGACCAGTCGCCGTAGTGGCACTCCCCGATCCGCTCGTCGGTGTGCAGCGGCAGCCCGGGGCGGGCGTCCAGGAGGGGCCGTACGGTCTCCTGGCAGCGGTCCAGGGGGCTGGCGACGACCTCGCTGAGCGGCAGCCCGGCGAGCCGCCCCGGCAGTGCGGCGGCCTGGGCGGTGCCCCGCTCGTCGAGGCTGACACCGGGTGTCCAGCCGGCGAGCACTCCGGAGGTGTTGGCGGTCGAACGTCCGTGCCGGACGAGGATCAGCGTGGGCATGCGGCCCAGCGTAGGCGCACACGCGTATGCACTGACCGTCGCCCGAGGGGAGAATGCGCTCCGTGATCGTCGACTGTGCCGTGTACCAGGACGGACGGCGTACCGACGGCCCGAAGGACCTGTCGGACGCCCTGGCCGAAGCACGTACGTCGGGGGGATTCGTGTGGCTCGGGCTGCACGAGCCGTCCGAGAGCGAGTTCGAGCACGTCTCCCGCGAGTTCGGGCTGCACCCGCTGGCCGTGGAGGACGCCCTGCACGCCCATCAGCGGCCCAAGCTGGAGGTCTACGACGACTCGCTGTTCCTGGTGTTCAAGCCGGTGGTGTACGAGTCCGAGAGCGACGCGGTGTCCTCCGGCGAGGTCATGGTGTTCCTCGGCGACGCGTTCGTGGTGACCGTGCGGCACGGCGAGGGCTCCCCGCTGACCGCCGTACGACGGCGTCTGGAGGACGAGCCGGAGCTGCTGGCCAAGGGGCCGACGGCGGTGCTGTACGCGATCGCCGACGCCACCGTGGACCACTACCTGGAGGTGTCGACCGAGCTGGTGACGGACCTGGAGGAGCTGGAGGCGGAGGTGTTCTCGCCGGACGGCGGCGGGTCCCGGAACACCGCGTCGCGGATCTACACCTTCAAGCGGCAGGTGCTGGAGTTCCGCCGGGCGACGGGGCCGCTGGCGCCGCCGATGACCCGGCTCGCGGACACCGGCGCGCCCGGCTCGGGCGTGCCCTTCGTGGACGAGCGGGCGCGGCCCTTCTTCCGGGACGTCAGCGACCACCTCACGCGCGTGAACGAGTCCGTGGAGGCCCTGGACCGGCTGGTCTCCGACGTGCTGTCCGCGCATCTCGCGCAGATGAGCGTCCGGCAGAACGACGACATGCGGAAGATCTCGGCGTGGGCCGCCATGGCCGCCGTTCCCACGATGATCGCCGGGATCTACGGCATGAACTTCGACCACATGCCGGAGCTGCACTGGGTGTGGTCCTACCCGGCGGTGATCGGGGTGATGGCCGTGCTGGAGGTGCTGCTGTACCGGTTGTTCAAGCGGCGGGGCTGGCTGTAGGGGCGCCACCGGCACGCACGCGTGGTTGCGGCTGTGGCTGTGGCTGTGGCTGTGGCTCAGGCGAACTCGGCGGCGGTGGTGGCGGGGCCGCCGAGCGCGTCGCGCCGTTCCGGCATCTCCAGGGACACCATGCGCCGCCAGCCCGCGAACCGCTCCCACGCGTACACGGCGTGGATGCCGGCCGCGAGGACGGCGGCCCTGGGACGCGACCAGCCCAGGATGCGGCCCATGTGGGCCATGACGGCGAGGCTGACGTCCCGGTAGACGCGGATCTCGGCGAGCGCGCACGCGCGCAGGGTGCGCTGGATGGCGCGGCCGTGTCCCGCGCGGGCGAAGCGCAGGAGTTCCTCGTGGCAGTAGGCGAGGTGGTTGTCCTCGTCGTTGGAGATCATCTTCACGGCGCGGCCGATGCCGGGGTCGTCCCCGAAGTGCTTGCGCAGCAGCTCCATCTGCTCGGAGGCGCGCTGTTCGGTGACCCGGCTGTGGGAGAGGTAGGTGACGATGTCCTGCACGGTGAGCGGCTCGTCGGCCTTGAGGCGGTCGTGGGCGAGGCCGATGCCGCCGCGCTCCAGGAGCATCGTGTAGTCGGTGTCGGAGGGCACCGGGACGGGCTCCAGGCCGCGCTTCTTCATCAGCGCGTTGAAGATCCGCCCGTGCTTGTCCTCGTCGGCGCCGTGGCGGGCGATCCGGGGGGCGAGGGCGCGCTCGTCCGGCGGGACGAGCGCGGCGATCCTGGCGTTCTCCCAGCCGCCCTGCGACTCCCCGCCCGCGGCGATGGAGCAGAACAGCGCGAAGGACTCGTCGTTGTCGATGATCTCCTGGAACAGGCTCTTGGCCGTAAGCATCGGGGGACCCCTCTCCGCGTAGCCGCGGGGTTCCGCGAGGCGCGGGACTCCGCGAACAACGAGTCAAATGCGGCCGGAGGGGTGCTGCAACAGCTTGGTCGGACAACTGCGCCAAAAGGAGGACGCGCCGAGTCGCGCCGGAGGCGTAACCGCGCGCCTCCCGGCGCGTTGTTCTCGATGACGGCCGTGGCGGGGAAGACCCCCGAGCCCCCACCACGGCCGCGGTAACTTCCGGGCCGTCGGCCCGTCTTTTCTAGGCGAGGCCGGCCAGCTCCAGGGCCTCGGTGCCGGCCCGCAGGGACGCGAGGCGCTCGTCGAGGGTGAAGCCGGCGGGCGCGAGCGTCAGGGTGGTGACACCGGCCGCCGCGTACGCCTTCATCCGGTCGGCGATCCGCTCCACCGAACCCAGCAGCGTGGTCCCGTCGATCAGGTCGTGCGGGACCGCGGCCGCGGCGCCCTGCTTGTCGCCGGACAGGTACTTGTCCTGGACCTCGGCCGCCGCCTGCTCGTAGCCCATCCGCTGGGCGAGCTGGTTGTAGAAGTTCTGCTTACGGCTGCCCATGCCGCCGACGTACAGCGCGGTGTACGGGCGGAAGGTGTCGGCGAGCTTCTCGACGTCCTTGTCGTCGCCGACGGCGAGCGGCAGCGTCGGGCAGACGTCGAACCCGTCGAGGGTCTTGCCCGCCTTCTCGCGCCCGGCCCGCAGATACTTGATCGCGGTGTCCTCCAGGTGGTCTGCGGACGGGAAGATCAGCAGGGCGCCGTCGGCGATCTCGCCGGTCTGCTCCAGGTTCTTCGGGCCGATCGCGGCGATGTACAGCGGGATGTGCTCGCGCTCCGGGTGCACGGTCAGCTTGATCGGCTTGCCCGGACCGCCCGGCAGCGGCAGCGTCCAGTGCTCGCCCTCGTACGACAGCCGCTCACGGGTCATCGCCTTGCGGACGATCTCCACGTACTCGCGGGTCCGGGACAGCGGCTTGTCGAACTTGACGCCGTACCAGCCCTCCGAGACCTGCGGGCCCGAGACGCCGAGACCGAGACGGAAGCGGCCGCCGGAGAGCGAGTCGAGAGTGGCGGCGGTCATCGCCGTCATCGCGGGCTGCCGCGCCGGGATCTGGAAGATGGCCGAGCCGACGTCGATCCGTTCGGTCTGGGCCGCGACCCAGGTGAGCACCGTGGCGGCGTCCGACCCGTAAGCCTCGGCGGCCCAGCAGACGGCGTACCCGAGCCGGTCGGCCTCCTGGGCGACGGCGAGGTTGTCCGCGTCCATTCCCGCGCCCCAGTAGCCGAGGTTGATCCCGAGCTGCATGGCCGATTCCCCTTACTGATCAGTAACGACGCTGTTGTCCCGACCTTAGCGCGGGCCCGGGAGGTCGGGGAGGCCGGTGTGGTGAGCATCGCGCGGCCGGCCGTCCGGTCGGAGGGGCGGCATCCGGGGGCTGACGCGGGGAAATTCGGTTATCCACAGGCAACCCACGGCCCAGTTCTGGCCAGTAATCTCGGCGTCCATGGAGCAGAGGCATCTCGGCCGCACCGGCCTGCGTGTGTCCCGCATCGGGCTCGGCACCCTGACCTGGGGGCGTGACACCGACGAGCACGACGCCGCGGACCTCATGAAGACGTTCTGGGAGGCCGGCGGCACCCTGGTCGACACGGCCGACGTGTACGGCGACGGGGACGCCGAGTACCTCCTCGGACGGCTGATGGACGGCCTGGTGCCCCGGCGGGACCTGATCGTCTCCACGAAGGCCGGCAGCGTGCCCGACCCGGACCGCCGCTTCGACGGCTCACGGGGCCATCTGCTCGCCGCGCTCGACGCCTCCCTCGCCCGCCTCGGCACCGACTACGTCGACCTGTGGCACGTCCACGCCTTCGACCCGGACACCCCGCTGGAGGAGACGCTCCAGGCTCTGGACATCGCTGTCGCGAGCGGCCGCGCCCGGTACGCCGGGGTGTCCAACTTCTGCGGCTGGCAGCTCGCCAAGGCCGCCACCTGGCAGCTCGCAGCGCCGGGCACCCGGACCCGGCTGGCCTGCACCCAGATGGAGTACTCGCTGCTCCAGCGCGGCATCGAGCGCGAGGTGCTGCCGGCCGCGCTGGACCTGGGCATCGGGCTGCTGCCCTCCTCCCCGCTGGGCCGGGGCGTGCTCACCGGCAAGTACCGGGGCGACGCGCTGCCGCCCGACTCGCGCGGCGCGTCCGAGCACTTCTCGCCCTTCGTCGAGCCGTATCTCGACGACACCGCCGCCCGGATCGTGGACGCCGTGACGACCGCAGCGGACGGCCTCGCCGTGACCCCGCTCCAGGTCGCCCTGGCCTGGGTCCGCGACCGGCCCGGGGTGGCCGCGCCGGTCGTCGGCGCGCGCAACGCACAGCAGCTCACGGCGGCACTGTCAGTGGAGGCGCTTAGTCTTCCTGACGAGATCTGCCGGGCTCTGGACGACGTGTCGGCGCCCGTGCACCGCTACCCCGATCACGACTGGAGCACGCTGTGAGCACCGAGCCGGAGACCACGGAGAACACGGGGCCGGGGAGCACCGGGCCGGGGACGGCGGAGGGTGAGGGGGGCGGGCCCGCGACGGAGCCCGCCGCCGGCGGTGAGGGGGAGGGTGGGAGCGACTCCCCCCAGCTCACCGAGGCGCAGGCCGAGTTGGCCGCGCAGAAGCTGGAGCGGGAGCGGATCGAGCGGCGCAGGGCCGAGCGGGCGGAGCCCATCGCGGCCGGCACCAAGCTGAGCGGCAAGGCGGCCGACCTGCTCGCCGCCGTGCGGGCCGTCGAGGGCGGCGCCAAGCCCCCGGCCAGCGCCTTCGCCGACCCGGAGCCCGCCCCCCGCCGCCCCGCACCCGAGCCCGTACGGCCCGCGCGTCCGCCGGCCGTCGAGCCCACCGCTCCCCCGGCGCCCGCTCCGGACACCGTGGACGCCGTACGCCGCGTGCTGGCCGACGGCGGCGCACCGGAGAACCTGGCGTCGCAGGCCGCGGCGGCTCTCGGCGAGGGAGCCGGGGAGCTGCTGCGGGACGACCCCTGGCAGTTGCTGCGGGTCACGGGTGTACGGCCCGAGCAGGCCGACGGGTTCGCCCGCGCGCTGCTGGGCCCCGAGTGCGCCCCGGACGACGAGCGACGCGGCCGGGCCGTCACCGTCTGGCTGCTGGAGCAGGCCGCGCTGGCCGGTCACACCGCCCTGGAACTGCCCGCGCTGACCGCCGCGCTCGGCCGCCAGGCCGTGCCGGACGCGGACGCGGCCGTGCAGAGCGCCCTGGCCGAGGGCGACGTCCTCGCCTTCCAGGACGCCCTGGACGAGCCCGGCGCCACCCCCGCCAAGGCCGCCGAGGGCGAGGACGAGGACGCCGAGGAGTCCCGTCCGGTCCGGGTCCTGGTCGGTCTGGAGCGGTACGCGCTCGCCGAGGAGAGCCTCGCCGACGCGCTGGCCCGGATCGTCAACTCCCTTGCCAAGGAGACGTCCCCGGAGTGGGAGCCGCAGGGTCTGTCCGGCAGCGCGGCCGAGCTGGTCCGGGCCGTCGCCGGACACGGACTGGTGCTGCACACCGGCGGTGAGGCCGCCCGCGCGGAACCGGCCGCCCTGCTCACGGCGGCCCGCGCCCGGGGGCTGCGTGCGGTGGCCGCCTGCCACACCCCCGACGGACGGGACCGCTTCGCGGCGCTCCTGCCGGACGATGCGGACGGCACCGGGGCGGAGGGCGCCGTGGTCACCCTCCCCGGCCTGCTCGCCGGCAGCGAGGGGCCCGGCCGGGACGCGGAGGGCGCGTTCGCCCTGGATCTGCTGGTCCTGACGGACGCCCCGCTGCTCGACGTGGAGACCGCCGCGACGGTCGCGGAGTCGCTGCCGGACGGCGCCCGGCTGGTGCTGAGCGGTGACCCGGCGGTGCTGTGGTCCGCCGGACCCGGCCGGGTCTTCGCCGATCTGCTGGCGGCGCGGGTGTGCCCGCAGATCGCCTCGCGCACCCCCGACCCGGGTCCGCTCGGCGAACTGGTCTCCGGCATCGGTGTCGGCGAGCTGAACCAGGTCGAGGCGCCCGGCAAGGAGATCGTGATCGTGCCGGTGCGGGACGCGGGCGAGGCGGTGCACCGGACCGTGCAGCTCGTGGCCGACTCCGTGCCCCGCGCCTTCGGCTTCGCCCCCGGAGAGACCGTGGTGATCACTCCCGGGCACGGCGGCGCCGCCGGCACCCGCGCGCTGAACGCCGCGCTCAAGGAGCGGCTCAACCCCGGCCCGGGCCGCTTCGGCGGCTTCGACCCCGGTGACCTGGTCGTCCACTCCCCCGCGCCGGGCCGTTCGGTGCCGGGCCGGGTGGTGGACGCCGACGCGGAGGGGCTGCACCTGACCTGCGCCGACGGCCCGGTGGTCGTGGCCAAGGAGCGGGTGGAGCGGTCCGTGCGGCACGGGTGGGCGCTGACCGCGCACCAGGCGGTGGGCGGCCGGTGGCCCGCGGCGGTCGTGGTGCTCCCCGGTGACGCGGCGCAGTCGCTGTCCCGCCCCTGGGTCTACACGGCGTTCGGCCGGGCAGAGCGGCATCTGTCCGTGGTGCACGGCGTGGACCAGGCGCTGCCGCGCGCGGTCGCCGAGGTCCCGGCGAAGCCGCGCACGACCCGGCTCCCGCTGCTGCTGCGCACCCAGGTGCCCCCGGCAGGCTAGACAAGGCTCAGGGACCGGCGCGGTCGGCACACGGAACGGCGGCGGCCGCCGGGGGTGTCGTCCCCGGCGGCCGCCGCCCTCTGTCTGTGCCCGTCAGCGATCCGCGTCCAGCGGTTCCAGGTCCTCGTCCTCTTCCAGCTCGTCCAGGTCGGCTTCGAGGTCCGTGTCGTCCCCGTCGTCCGCCTCGTCCGTCTCGTCGTCGAGATCGTCGTCGTCGAAGACCGCGCTCACGTCGAAGCGGCAGATCACCCGCTCCGGGTCGGCCTGGTCGAAGGGCGCCTCCAGCCACTCGCCCGGGTCGGCGGGTTCGTCGGCCGCCAGCACCCACAGCGTGGAGTCGCCCTCCTCCAGGCCGAACTCCTTGTGCCGGGAGGCGATCTCGTCCGGCTCGAACTCGCCGAACAGGATGCCCAGCGCGCCGTGCACCGTGCCGGCCACCTCCGCGCCGCCCTCGTCGTCCGCCGCCTCGATCCGCTGGGCCTGGGCCAGCAGCCGCTGCGGCTCCGCGACGGCGTAGTCCCGGCGCAGCAGCACGCTCACCGCGTTCGGCTCCTCCGGTCCCGCGTACGGCGGCAGGTCCTCGGTGCCGGGGATCTCGAAGGGCGTGACCTCGTCGAAACGGTCGTAGAGCAGCTCGTCGTACACCTCGGCGGCCGCGGCCAGCTCGTTGAACGCCTCGTAGACGCCCGGGTCGTCCTCCCCCGTCCTGCGTTCGACCGCCGCCAGGTGACGGTCGAGCGCGGTCTTGACCGCCTCGGCGGCGGCACGTACCTCGGCAGCGGTGGGCTGCGCAGCATCAGACATAGTGCAGACGCTATCCGTACCGGGCCCCAGCCCGCACAATAGATGCGATGCCGGAATACGAATTTGTCGACGTGTACGTACCGCGCGGGGTCTCCCGCAAGGAGGCGACACGACTGCTGACCGACCATGCCGAGTACGGACACTGGGAGTTGCACCGCCTCAGCCTGATGCGTGACGGCAGCCGCAGGGTGCGTCTGCGACGGCGGATCATCCGCCAGGCGCGCGCCACGTGGTGAGGTGAGTCGACACATACGGAATCGACACATACGGAGCGGGCCCCGCGTCGGCGGGACCCGCTCCGTCGTTCACGCGGTCGCGCGAGGTCACGCGGCGGGGCGCGCCTTGCGGTAGAGCAGGGCGCCGGCGAGCAGCGCGGCCGCGCCGGTCGGCAGGGCGAGGCCGAGGGGCAGTTCGCTGCCGGTCTCGGCGAGTTGCGGGGCGGCGACGGTCCGGTTCTGGCTCACGGTGTGGGCGGGCGTCACCTGCTGCGGGGCGGCCGGGACGACCTCGGGCACGGTCGGGCTGGACTGGCCGGGGGCCTGGTGGCCGGGGTTCTCGTGGCCGCGGACGGGCGGCTTGCCCGGGTGGCGGTCCCGGGGGACGTCGCCGTTCGCGCAGTCGTTGCCGAAGGCCGGGTTGAGGATCCCGACGACGTCGATGCTGTTGCCGCACGCGTTGACGGGCACGTCGATCGGCACCTGGACGTTGTTGCCTGAGCCCACGCCGGGTGAACCGCCGGTGTGCCCGCCGGCGTGCGCGCCCCCGGAGCCACCGTGCGCGCCGGAGCCGCCATGACCGCCGTGGCCGCCGTGACCGCCGTTGCCGCCCCGGCCCCCGTTCCCGCCCTGGCCGCCGTGGTTGCCCTGGCTCCCGTGGCCGCCGCTGCCGCTGTGCTGGCCCTGGCCCTGGCCCTTGTGGCCGCCGTTGCTCCTCTGGTCGCCGCCGTAGCCGCCGCCCGAGCCTCCCCCGCCCTTGTTGGCACAGGAGTTGCCGAAGGTCGGGTTGAGGATCCCGACGACGTCGATGGTGTTGCCGCACGCGTTGACCGGGACGTTGACCGGTGCCTGCACCGAGTTGCCGGACAGCACGCCGGGCGAGTCCGTGGCGGCGCCGTTCGCCCCGGAGTCGGCGTGGGCGTAGCCGCCCGCGGCGGCGATCACCCCCGTCGCCGCCGCCACGGTCATAAGGCTTTTGCGGGTGACGTGTCGCATTGCTGAATCCCTGCTTTCCTTCTGGTCCTCTGGTCCTCGGCCCGAATTCCCCGCATCATTACAGCTCTTGGTGCAGTTCGAGCCGTTCGAGTTTTCGGCCATTCCTTCGGAAAAGAGCCGTCGGCCCCGGAGCGCATGGGGAGCGCTCCGGGGCCGACGGTGTGGACGACCCCTCTAACGGGTCGACGTCACTTGTTGACGCAAGCGTTGCCGAAGGCGGGGTTCAGCAGCCCGATCACCGAGATCGTGTTGCCGCAGACGTTCACCGGGACGTGTACCGGGACCTGGATCACGTTGCCCGACAGGACGCCCGGGGAGTGCACCGCGGCACCCTGGGCACCGGCGTCGGCGACGGCCATGCCCGCGCCCGCGAGAACCAGCCCACCAGTGGCAGCCGCAGCAGCGACGACCTTCTTGATCATTATTCCTCCTTGTTGGCAAAAGCGATCCGCATCAGCCGACCGCAACACCAGTAACGAGGAGGAATTAATGAGGCTACGCGCTTATCGGCGCATTCACTCTTCTCAGGAACACCCGTACAGGCGCCCGAATAAAAGGACCGATCGCGGACCGGATCGTCAGGACGCGTCGATGAACCGGTCGAGGACGCGGACGCCGAACTTGAGGCCGTCCACCGGCACCCGCTCGTCGACTCCGTGGAACATGCCCGCGAAGTCCAGCTCCGGGGGCAGCTTCAGCGGGGCGAAGCCGAAGCCCCGGATGCCGAGGTCGTCGAAGGACTTGGCGTCGGTGCCGCCGGAGAGCATGTAGGGGATCGCCTTGGCGGTCGGGTCCTCGGCGAGCAGCGAGGACTGCATGGCCTCGACGAGCGCCCCGTCGAAGGAGGTCTCCAGAGCCTTGTCCGAGTGCACGTCCTCGCGGCGCACCTTCGGGCCGAGGATCCGGTCGAGGTCGGCGAGGAACTCCTCCTCGTGGCCCGGCAGGAAGCGTCCGTCGATGTGCGCGGTGGCCTCGCCGGGGATGACGTTGACCTTGTAACCGGCGCCGAGCTGAGTGGGGTTGGCGGTGTTGCTCAGGGTGGCGCCGATCAGCTTGGCGATGCCGCCGAGCCGGGCGAGCGTCGACTGCATGTCCTCCGGGTCCAGCTCGGTGCCGAGGGCGTCGCCCAGTTCGTCGAGGAACGCCCGGGTCGTCTTGGTGACGCGCACCGGGAAGGTGTGGCGGCCGAGGCGGGCGACGGCCTCGGACAGCTCGGTGATCGCGTTGTCCCGGTGGATCATCGAACCGTGGCCGGCGGTGCCGGCGACGGTCAGCTTCATCCAGTGCATGCCCTTCTCGGCCGTCTGGATCAGATAGAGCCGGCGCTCCTCGCTGACCGTGAAGGAGAAGCCGCCGACCTCGCTGATCGCCTCGGTGACGCCCTCGAAGAGGTCGGGGTGGTGGTCGACCAGGTGGCGGGCGCCGTAGGTGCCGCCGGCCTCCTCGTCGGCGAGGAAGGCGAGGACGATGTCGCGGGGCGGCCTGCGCCCGGAGCGCAGCCGGTCGCGGACGACCGCCAGGGTCATGGCGTCCATGTCCTTCATGTCGACGGCCCCGCGCCCCCACACGCAGCCGTCGGTGACCTCACCCGAGAAGGGGTGGTGGGTCCAGTCGTCGGCGTTGGCCGGGACGACATCGAGATGGCCGTGGATGAGCAGCGCGGGCCGGGACGGGTCCTCGCCCTCGATCCGGGCCACGGTGGAGGCGCGCCCCGGGTGCGATTCGAAGATCTTCGGTTCGAGCCCGACCTCGGCGAGCTTCTCGGCGACCCACTCCGCCGCCTTGCGCTCGCCCGGGCCCGAGTGGTCGCCGTAGTTGCTGGTGTCGATCCGGATCAGCTCGCGGCAGAGGTCCACGACCTCGTCCTCACCGGTGACGCTCCTGCCCGTGTCCGTCGCGCTCACGCTGTTCCTCCCGCTGTCACTGCTGGTGGTCCCCGGTGCCGTGACGCACGGCGACCGGGTCTTGTCCCATCCTCCCCCGCCGTGTCCCCCTTCCCAAGAGCGGTCCCCGCCCGTCACACGCCGTTCACGCCGACCGCGTCCGGGCCGGCCGGTGTGATCGGGCACCCCGGAAAGCCTGGTAATGTTTACGACGTCGCCGCGGGGGAAACCCCACGCGACAGACACCTTGTCCGGGTGGCGGAATGGCAGACGCGCTAGCTTGAGGTGCTAGTGCCCTTTATCGGGCGTGGGGGTTCAAGTCCCCCCTCGGACACCAGCGGGAAGATCCGCGAGATCGTCCCCGATCCTTTCACGAATCGCCGGTGAGTCGTATGACTCACCGGTTTTTCGTCGTACCCCCGTCGTCGTACCCCCCGGGCCCTCCCGGCCCCCTCCCCGCCCGTCCGGCCGCTTCTGAGCCGCGCCGTTCGGGCAGGTCACCGATACTGAGGGAATGGGCAGACTCGGGCGATATGCCCCAGTGAGCCGGCAGGACGACCGCGCGCCGCCGCCGGCCGGGCCGCCGGACGCCGGTCCGACGGCCCGTCACCCTGCGGCCGGCCGACGCCGGCTGTCGTGGCGCAGGCCGCGCAGCGTCGCCGGTCAGGTCTTCCTGCTGCAACTGGTCGTCGTCCTGCTGCTCATCGCCACGGCCGTGACGGTGCTCGTGATCCAGGACCGCAGCCGTGCGATCCAGGAGGCCGGCGACCGGTCCCTGGTGGCGGCCGAGTCGTTCGCGAACGCGCCGGGCACCGCGGAGGCGATGCAGAGCGACGACCCGACGGCGGCGCTCCAGCCGCACGCCGAGGCGGTGCGCAAGAAGACCGGTGTCGACTACGTCGTGGCGCTGAGCCCGTACGGCTTCCGCTGGACGCATCCGGACCCGGACCAGATCGGCAAGCACGTCTCCACCTCCTACGGGGAGGCGCTGGAGGGAGAGCCGCACCAGACCACGTTCGACAGCAGTCTGGGCAAGGCGGTCGACTCGACGGTGGCCGTCTTCGACGAGAAGGGCGACGCGGTCGGCCTGGTCACCGTGGGTGTCACGGTGGACAAGGTGACCAGCGTGGTGCAGCACCAACTGCCGGTGATCTTCGCGGCCGGCGGTGTCGCGCTGCTGCTGGCCGCGGGTGGATCGGCGCTGGTCAGCGGGCGGCTGCGGCGGCAGACCCGGGGTCTCGGCCCGGTCGAGATGACCCGGATGTACGAGCACAACGACGCGGTGCTGCACGCCGTCCGCGAAGGCGTGATCATCCTGGACGCGGACGGCAGGCTGCTGCTGGTCAACGACGAGGCGCGGCGGCTGCTGGCCCTGCCGGCGGAGACCGAGGGCAAGCCGGTCACCGGGCTCGGGCTGAACCCGGCCCTGGCCGCGCTGCTCGGGTCGGGCCGGGCGGCCACGGACAAGGTCTTCCTGGCCGGGGACACCCTGCTCGCCGTCAATGTGCGGCCGGTGGGCCACAAGGGCGGCAGCGTGGCCACCCTGCGGGACACCACCGAGCTGCGCGCGCTCGCAGGCCGGGCGGACGTGGCGGGCGGGCGTCTGCAACTGCTCTACGAGGCCAGCACCCGGATCGGCACCACCCTCGACATCCGGCGCACCGCCGAGGAGCTGACCGAGGTGGCCGTCCCGCGGTTCGCCGACTTCGCGACCGTCGAGCTGGTGGAGCCCGTGCTGCACGGGGGTGAGCCGACGGGGGCGAGCACCGAGATGCGCCGTGTCGCGTCCGCGGGCATCCTCGGCGACGCGCCCCTCAACCCCGTCGGGACGCTGCTGCGGTACGTGCCCGGCAACCCGGTGGCCACCGGGATGACCACCGGCCGGCCGGTCCTGGTGGCGGACCTCTCCGTCGCCGACGGCTGGCGGGCCCAGGACCCGGAGCGGGCCCGGCGGGTCGTCGAGTACGGCATCCACTCCATGATCTCGGTGCCGCTCCAGGCCCGGGGCCAGTTGCTGGGGATCGTGGAGTTCTGGCGGTCGGAGCAGGAGCCCTTCGAGCCGGACGACCTGTCCCCCGCCGAGGAACTCGCCACCCGGGCCGCCGTGTGCATCGACAACGCGCGCCGCTACACCCGCGAGCACACCACGGCCGTCACCCTCCAGCGCAGCCTGCTGCCCGGTACGTTCCCGGAGCTGTCCGCCCTGGAGGTCGGGCACCGGTATCTGCCCGCCCAGGCGGGGGTGGGCGGCGACTGGTACGACGTCATCCCGCTGCCGGGGGCCCGGGTGGCGCTGGTGGTCGGTGATGTCGTCGGGCACGGTCTGCACGCGGCCGCGACGATGGGCCGGCTGCGGACCGCGGTGCACAACTTCGCCGCCCTGGACCTGCCCCCGGACGAGCTGCTGGCACATCTGGACGACCTGGTCGCGCGGATCGACCAGGACGCGGCGGCCGAGGGCAACACCGAGTCCGTCACCGGCGCCACCTGTCTGTACGCGGTCTACGACCCGGTCTCCGGGCGGTGTGTGCTGGCCCGGGCGGGCCATCCCGGTCCGGCGCTGGTCACGCCGGACGGCGCCGTGAGCTTCCCCGAGATCCCCGTCGCGCCGCCGCTCGGCGTGGGCGGCGGGCTGCCGGTCGAGACGGCCGACCTGCGGCTCGCCGCCGGCAGCCGGCTGGTCCTCTACACCGACGGCCTGGTGGAGGCCCGGGGGCGGGACATCGACGTCGGGCTCGCCATGCTGCGCGAGGTGCTCGCCGAGACGTACGACGACGATCTGGACGACACCTGCCGGACGGTGCTCGACGCGATGCTGCGCGCCGGGTCGGGCGACGACGTGGCGCTGCTCGTCGCCCGCACCCGGCTGCTCGACCCGGACCAGGTCGCGGAGTGGGAGGTGCCCGACGATCCGGCGGCCGTGCCCCGGATCCGCGCCGAGGCCACCCGCAGGCTGGAGGCGTGGGGGCTCGGCGAGGCCGCGTTCACCACCGAGCTGATCCTCAGCGAACTGGTCACCAACGCCATCCGGTACGGGGCGAACCCGATCGGGCTGCGGCTGCTGCGCGACCGCGACAGCCTGATCTGCGAGGTCGCCGACGGCACCAGCACCTCCCCGCATCTGCGCCGGGCGGCCTCCACCGACGAGGGGGGCCGCGGTCTGTTCCTCGTCGCGCAGTTGTCCCGCCGGTGGGGCACCCGGTACACCGACCGGGGCAAGATCATCTGGGCGGAGCAGGCGCTCGACGCGGGCGCGGCGGGGGATCTGAGCGGACTGCTGCTGGACGACCTGTGAACCGGCGCCCTGTGAACCGGCGAACCGTGAACCGCGACGGGAGCCCCCGGGGAGTGCTCAGGAGTTGTCGTCGACCGTGAAGTACGGGATCTTGGCCGGGTCCCGGCCGAAGGCGGCGCCGAGGTAGACGGCCGACAGCTTGGCGAGCGTGCCGTCGTCGATGAGCTGGCGGATGATCCGGTCGAGTTCGTCCCGGTCGGGCGACCCCTTCGGGTACAGGGCGCCGTAGCCCTGGTCGGTCCGGTACTGGCCGATGAGGCTCACCCGGCTCTCCTGCTTCTGGGGGTAGGCCAGCAGGATGGTCGTGTCGTGGACGACGGCGTCGATCCGGCCGTCCTCCAGCGCGCTGATCATCTCGGGGTCGTTGGCGAAGGCGGTGACGGGCCGGGTCGGCTTGATGCGGTCCTCGACGAACTGCTCGCCGGTGGTGCCCTCGGCCACGCCGATGCGGACGTCCCGGATGTTGTTCTCGTCGATCTTCTCGCCGTCCCTGATCAGCACGCCGAGGGTCGAGGAGAGGTAGGGCGGGGAGAAGTCGGCGACCTTACTCCGTTCCGGGGTGATGGTGATCTGCGCCAGGGCCAGGTCGAAGTCGGAGGTGCGGCCGGACACGACCTGCGGGAACGGGGCGTTGAGGACCTTCACCCGGTCGAGTCCGGACCGGTAGGCGATGTTGGCGGCCATGCAGTACTCGTAGCCGCTCTTGACGGTGTCCGCGGTGTCGCCGTTCCACCAGCCGGGCGCGGGCAGCGTCGTCTTGACCGTGAGCGCGCCCGCCGTCTCGGGCGTCAGATGGAACTCGCCGTACTCTCCCGAGACGGGGCAGTCGCCGTAGTGGGCGTTCGACGACTTCGAGCCGTTCTGGTCGCACGCCGATGTCGCGACGATGAGCGCCACACCGACAGCCAGAGAGACGATCGCTGCCGCGGCGCGCATCATTGCACCTCCGGTAGGGGCATACTCCTTGAGTCACCATAAATCACCTCGAACCATATGACTGCCGGAACCCTGGTGTGGCCGATGTCTCCCCGGCCCCGTTCCGGCCCGTGAGCCGTGCAGGTCACGGTGGGTGCGCGGTTCGTCACGGGTCCCCCGGACGGGTCCGTCCGGTGGCTGTCCACAAGGGGCGTCCTTAGCGTCGTACTAAAATTTCCGGCTTGTTACGGAGCCGGCCCGGACAACCCCAGGCAGACCTGCGGGCCCGCCGGCGCCCCGGAGGCTTCCGGGATCGAGACGCGAGGACCGATGGCAGCCATTGACGAGAGCAGTGCTCTCGGCCTGCTCGACGACGACATCCGCGTACAGCTCGGTGACACGGCACGTTTCTCCGGCGGCCCCGCCGCCTCCCCGCGGACCCTGGTCGACGTGTTCGACGCGTCCGTGCGGTCGTACCCGGACGAGTGGGCCCTCGACGACGGCACCACGCCCCTGACCTACCGGGCGCTCGCGGTGGAGGTGGAGCGGCTCAGGGGCCGGCTCGCCGCCGCCGGGGTGGGCCTCGGCGACCGGGTGGGGGTGCGGGTGCCGTCCGGCACCAACGATCTCTACGTGGCGATCCTGGCCGTGCTCGCGGCCGGTGCCGCCTATGTCCCGGTCGACGCCGAGGACCCCGACGAGCGCGCCGAGCTGGTGTTCGGCGAGGCGGGGGTGCGGGCGGTGATCGGCGCGGGGCACGAGATCGCCCCGGCCGGGAGCGCCGAACGCCGGACGAGCGCCGGGCGGCCCGGGGTCGGGCACGACGCCTGGATCATCTTCACCTCCGGTTCGACGGGGCGGCCCAAGGGGGTCGCCGTGAGCCATCGCGGCGCTGCCGCGTTCGTGGACGCCGAGGCCGCGCTGTTCCTCGCCGAGGAGCCGATCGGGCCCGGCGACCGGGTGATGGCCGGACTGTCGGTGGCCTTCGACGCCTCCTGCGAGGAGATGTGGCTGGCCTGGCGGCACGGCGCCTGTCTGGTGCCGGTGCCCAGGGCGCAGGTCAGGAGCGGGGCGGATCTCGGGCCGTGGCTGGTCGAGCAGGAGATCACCGTCGTCTCCACCGTGCCGACCCTGGCCGCGCTCTGGGAGCCCGAGACCCTCAACGACGTCCGGCTGCTGATCTTCGGCGGGGAGGCGTGCCCGCCCGAGCTGGTGCAGCGGCTGGTGACCGAGGGGCGGGAGGTGTGGAACACGTACGGGCCGACCGAGGCCACCGTGGTCGCGTGCGCCGCGCTGATGTCGGGCGCGGAGCCGGTGCGGATCGGGCTGCCGCTGCGCGGCTGGGAGCTGGCCGTCGTCGACGAGGGCGGGGAGCCGGTGCCGCTGGGCGGCAGCGGTGAGCTGGTGATCGGCGGGGTCGGGCTCGCCCGGTACCTGGACCCCGTGAAGGACGCGGAGAAGTACGCGCCGCTGCCCTCCCTGGGCTGGGAGCGGGCGTACCGCAGCGGTGACCTGGTGCGGGCCGACGCCGAGGGGCTGGTGTTCCTGGGGCGGGCCGACGAGCAGATCAAGCTCGGCGGGCGGCGGATCGAGCTGGGCGAGGTGGACGCGGCGCTCCAGGCGCTGCCCGGTGTCGCGGGGGCCGCGGCCGCCGTACGGACCGCGCGGGGCGGCAATCAACTGCTCGTCGGGTACGTGGTGACGCAGGACGGCTGGGACCGGTCCGCGGCCGTGGAGAAGCTGCGCGCCGGGCTGCCCGCCGCCCTGGTGCCGCTGCTCGCGCCGGTGGCCGAGCTGCCGACCCGGACCTCGGGGAAGGTCGACCGTGACGCGCTGCCCTGGCCGCTGGAGGGCGTCGAGGCCCCCGGCGAGCGGCTGTACGGCACGGAGGCGTGGCTGGCCGAGCAGTGGACCGAGGTGCTGGGCCTGCCGGTCGCCTCGGCCACCGACGACTTCTTCGCGATCGGCGGCGGGAGCCTGGCCGCCGCCCAGCTCACCACCCGGCTGCGCACCCGCTATCCGGGCGCGGCCGTGCTGGACGTCTACCAGCAGCCGACCCTGCGCAAGCTGGCCCGCCGGCTGGAGGCGTCGGTGCGGGAGGACGGCGACCGCCGGACGGTGGCGCCGGTGCCCAGACGGGCGCAGTTCGCGCAGCTTCTGATCCTGGTCCCGCTCGCGGCCCTGCTGGGGCTGCGCTGGTGGGTCGCGCTGGCCGCGGTGGGCCGTCTGCTGCCCGGGTACGCCTGGCTGCCGGCCGCGCCCTGGTGGCTGCTGGGCGTCGGCGTGCTGGTGCTGTTCACTCCGCCCGGGCGGATCGCGCTCGCGGCGGGCGGGGCGCGGCTGCTGCTGCGAGGGGTGACGCCCGGCCGGTATCCGCGGGGCGGGTCGGTGCATCTGCGGCTGTGGACGGCCGAGCGGCTCGCCGAGACCACCGGGGCGGTCTCGCTGACCGGGTCGTGGCTGGAGCGGTACGCCCGCGCGCTGGGCGCCCGGATCGGGCCTGACGTCGATCTGCACTCGCTGCCGCCGGTCACCGGGCTGCTGAAGCTGGGCCGGGGCGCCGCCGTCGGGTCCGAGGTGGATCTGTCCGGGTACTGGCTGGACGGCGACCGGCTGGAGATCGGCGCGGTCAAGGTGGGCGCGCACGCCGTCGTCGGCACGCGCAGCCTGCTCTTCCCGGGCGCCCGGGTCGGCAAGCGGGCCGAGGTGGCGCCCGGCTCGGCGGTCACCGGGCAGGTCCCGACCGGGCAGCGCTGGGCGGGCGCGCCCGCGGTCAAGCTCGGCAAGGCCAAGCGGAACTGGCCGAAGGAGCGGCCGGCGCGCGGCAGGTTCTGGCGGGTGATGTACGGCGTGAGCGGCGTCGGCCTGAATCTGCTGCCGGTGGCGGCGGCCGGGGCCGCGCTGCTGGTCGCGCGGGAGTTCGTCACCCCCGGTCTCGGGCTCGGCGGGGCGCTGCGCGGGGCGGTTCTCGCGCTGGTCCCGGCGACGCTGGCCTACGGGCTGGCGTACGCGGTGCTGCTGCTGGTCGCCGTACGGCTGCTGAGCGTCGGGCTGCGGGAGGGCACGCATCCCACGCACGGCCGGGTGGGCTGGCAGGCGTGGACGGTGACGCAGTTGATGGACCGCTCCCGCGAGACGCTGTTCCCGCTGTACGCCGGGCTGGTCACCCCGCTGTGGCTGCGGCTGCTCGGGATGCGGATCGGGCGGGGCGCCGAGGTGTCGACGGTGCTGGCGCTGCCGAGTCTGACCACGGTCGGCGAGGGCGCGTTCCTCGCCGACGACACGCTGACCGCGCCGTACGAGCTGGGGGGCGGCTGGGTGCGGATCGGGCGGGCGGAGATCGGGCGGCGGGCGTTCCTCGGGAACTCGGGGATGACCGCGCCGGGCCGGTCGGTGCCGGACGGCGGGCTGGTCGGGGTGCTGTCGGCGACGCCGAAGAAGGCGAAGAAGGGCAGCTCCTATCTGGGACTGCCGCCGGTGAGGCTGCCGCGGAGCGCGGCCGACGGCGACCGGAGCCGTACCTATGAGCCGCCGGCGCGGCTGCTGTGGGCGCGGGGCCTGGTGGAGCTGTGCCGGATCGTGCCGGTGTTCTGCTCGGCGGCGCTGGCCGTGCTGACGGTGGCGGCGCTGTGCGCGCTGGGCGGCTGGGCGCCGCTGCTGGGCGGCCCGGTGCTGCTCGGGGCGGGTGTGGCGGCCGGGGCGGCGTCGGTGGTGGCGAAGTGGCTGCTGGTGGGGCGGCACCGCGGCGGGGAGCATCCGCTGTGGAGTTCCTTCGTGTGGCGCAACGAGCTGGCGGACACCTTCGTCGAGGTGCTGGCCGTGCCGTGGCTGGGGGCCGCCGTGCCGGGGACGCCGGTGACGGCGGTGTGGCTGCGCGGGCTCGGGGCGCGGATCGGGCGGGGGGTGTGGGTGGAGAGCTACTGGCTGCCGGAGGCGGACCTGGTCACCCTGGAGGACGGGGCGACGGTCAACCGGGGCTGTGTGCTCCAGACTCACCTCTTCCACGACCGGATCTTGCGGACGGATACTGTGGTCCTCCGTGAGGGTGCCACGCTGGGCCCTGGCGGGATCGTGCTGCCCGGCAGCACGGTCGGGGCCCGTACGACGCTGGGTCCCGCGTCGCTCGTCATGGCCGCGGAGTCCGTCCCGGACGACACCCGGTGGCTGGGCAACCCGATCGAGGCGTGGCGCCCCTGAGAGCGGGCACCCCGGACCCGGCGGGCGGTGTGCCGACGGCGGGTGCGCGGGCGCCTGGTGGGTCGGCGGCCGGTGGGTCGGCGGCGGTTGGAGCACGGCGCAGGGAGCGGACGCGGAAGTGGCAGTGCAGCAGTCAGTGGGTCCGGACCCGTACTTCCCGGACAACGGCGATCCCCGGTACCGGGTGCATCGCTACGAACTCACGCTGGACTACCGGCCCGGCCCCAACCGGCTCTCCGGCACGGCCCGGATCAACGCGATCGCGGGCCGGGCGCCGCTGACCGAGTTCCAGCTCAATCTGGCCGACTTCCGGATCGGCCGGGTCCGGGTGGACGGACGGCAGGCCACCTACACCCACCGCGGCGGCAAGCTGCGGATGCGGCCCGCGAAGCCGCTGCGCGCGGGGGCCGCGTTCACCGTGGAGATCCACTGGTCGGGCAATCCCAAGCCGGTCTCCAGCCCCTGGGGCGGGCTGGGCTGGGAGGAGCTGACGGACGGCGCGCTGGTGGCGAGCCAGCCGACCGGCGCGCCCTCCTGGTTCCCCTGCAACGACCGCCCCGCCGACAAGGCGACCTACCTCATCTCGATCACCACCCCGTCGGCGTACTCGGTGGTGGCGGGCGGCCGGCTGCTGACCCGCACCACCAAGGCGTCCACGACGACCTGGGTGTACGAGCAGGCGGCGCCGACGTCGAGCTATCTGGTCGGACTGTCGATCGGCAAGTACCAGACGGTGCTGCTCGGCGATCCGGGGCTCGGCGGGGTGCCGATGCACGGGCACATCCCCGCGCATCTGCTGCCGCAGTTCTCCCGGGACTTCGCCCGGCAGCCCGCGATGATGGACCTGTTCCAACGGCTCTTCGGGCCCTACCCGTTCGACGAGTACGCCGTGGTCGTGGCCGACGAGGAGTTCGATGTCCCCGTCGAGGCCCAGGGGTTGTCGCTGTTCGGCGTCAACCATGTGGACGGGGCCCGTGGTTCGGAGCGTCTGGTGGCGCACGAGCTGGCCCACCAGTGGTTCGGCAACAGCGTGTCGATCGCCGACTGGCGGCACATCTGGCTGAACGAGGGCTTCGCCAAGTACGCGGAGTGGCTGTGGTCGGAGCGCTCGGGCGGCCGGACCGCCCAGCAACTGGCCGCCGCCGCCCACCGGTTGCTGTCCGGCCGGCCGCAGGACCTGCGCCTCGCCGACCCCGGCCGCAAGTCGATGTTCGACGACCGGCTCTACGAACGCGGCGGCCTCACCCTGCACGCGCTGCGCTGCGCGATGGGCGACGAGCCGTTCTTCCGCATGCTGCGCGCCTGGGCGGGCCTGCACCGCGGCGGCGCGGTCTCCACCGCCACCTTCCGCTCCCACGTCGCCCGCCACGCCGACGACCCCCTGGACACCCTCCTGACGGCCTGGCTGGACCGCCCCGAACTGCCGCCGCTGCCCACGCAGGACGCGCGGGTGGCGTAGCCCTCGGGCGGCTCTCGGCACAATGTGGGCATGTCACGACGTACCCGCCGCCCCGCCTCCTCCTCCGTCTCCTCCGCCGCGCCGAAGGCCGGGGGCGCCTGCCCCTGTGGTCTCCCGCAGGCTTACGACGACTGCTGCGGGCGGTATCACTCCGGGGGCGCCGCTCCCACGGCCGAGGCGTTGATGCGGTCGCGGTACTGCGCGTTCGTGAAGGGGGACGCCGGGTATCTGGTGCGGACCTGGCATCCGCGGACCCGGCCGGAGGGGCTGGAGCTGGATCCCGGGATGCGGTGGACCGGCCTTGAGGTGCTCGCGGTGGACGGCGGGACGGCCTTCCACGCGAACGGCACGGTGGAGTTCCGGGCGTCCTACCGGGGCGGCGCGCTGCACGAGGTCAGCCGGTTCGAGCGGGTGGACGGGGCGTGGGTGTACGTGGACGGGGAGCACCGGTAGGGCCGGCTCAGGGGGCCAGGATGTCCAGTTCCTGGAGGGCGCCGGCGGTGATCTCGCGGGTCAGGGCCTCGGCGCGGGCCGGGTCGCCCTCGCGGACGGCCTCGGCGAGGTCGACATGGAGGGTGACGGCGGCCGGGTCGGGGTCCTCGAACATGACCTCGTGATGGGTGCGGCCGGTGAGGACCTCGGCGACCACGTCCCCGAGGCGGGCGAACATCTCGTTGCCCGAGGCGGTGAGGATCACCCGGTGGAAGGCCACGTCGTGCAGGAGGTAGCCCTCCAACTGGTGGCCGCGTGAGTGGGCGACCATGCCGAGCGCGCATTCGGTCAGCTCGGCGCACTGGGCCGCCGTGGCGTGGCGTGCGGCCAGACCCGCGGCGACCGGTTCGATCGCGGAGCGCAGCACGGTGAGCGAGCGCAGTTGGTGCGGGCGGTCGGCGCCGGCCAGCCGCCAGCGGATGACCTGGGGGTCGTAGACGTTCCACTCGGCCTTGGGGCGGACGGTGACGCCGACCCGGCGGCGCGACTCGACCAGGTGCATGGACTCCAGGACGCGGACCGCCTCGCGCATCACGGAGCGGGAGACCTCGAAGCGCTGGGCCAGTTCGTCGGTGCGCAGCACACTGCCCGGCGGGTACTCACCGGCGGTGATGGCGGGGCCGAGTGCTTCCAGTACATGGCCGTGCAGACCTCGGCCCGGAGTGGTCATGCACTCAGAGTACGGGGTGCGTCACCCCGCTAAAAAGTCAGACTTATATGTCACACACTCTTGAATAGTCGTACCTAATGCGTTTCAGTGGCGTCGACATCAGGTGTCGACAGGACAGCGAGGCAGTGATGCACACCCCCCACGTCGTCGTCGTGATGGGCGTCGCCGGAACGGGCAAGACCACGGTCGGTCCGCTGCTCGCCGCCCGGCTCGGCGTCCCCTACGCCGAGGGCGACGAGTTCCACCCGCCGGCCAACATCGCCAAGATGTCGGCGGGCACCCCGCTCGACGACGCGGACCGGCTGCCGTGGCTGGACGCCATCGGCGGCTGGGCGCAGGAGCGGACCGGGCTCGGCGGGGTGGTCAGTTGCTCGGCGCTGAAGCGGTCGTACCGCGACCGGCTCAGGGCCGCCGCCCCCGGACTGGTCTTTCTGCACCTCAGTGGCTCCCGGGAGCTGATCGAGGACCGGATGGGGCACCGTCGGGGTCACTTCATGCCGACCGCTCTCCTGGACTCCCAGTTCGCCACCCTCGAACCGCTCACGGCGGACGAGGCGGGCGTCACCGTCGATGTCACCGGCGGCCCGGAGGAGATCACCGCCCGTGCCGCGGGCGCGCTCGGCGATCTCCCCGAACCCGAACCCGTCGGGTAACCCCCCACGCCCTCCCCCGTCCCCCGTATCGCAAGGGAATCCCCGTGACCAGACTCAGCGTCGAGATGCTGGCAGCGGACACCGTCGAGCCGATCACCTCGGCCGGCCACGCTCAGCTCGGCCTCGCCGTTGTGGCGGGCATCGCCGTCATCGTCCTGCTCATCACCAAGTTCAAGCTGCACGCCTTCCTGGCGCTGACCATCGGCTCGCTCGCGCTCGGCGCGTTCGCCGGGGCACCGCTGGACAAGGTCATCCTCAGTTTCACCACCGGACTCGGCGCCACGGTCGCCAGTGTGGGCGTGCTGATCGCGCTGGGCGCGATCCTCGGCCGGATGCTCACCGACTCCGGCGGCGCCGACCAGATCGTCGACACGATCCTCGCCAAGGCCGGCGGCCGTTCGATGCCGTGGGCGATGGTGCTGATCGCCTCGGTGATCGGTCTGCCGCTGTTCTTCGAGGTCGGCGTGGTGCTGCTGATCCCCGTCGTGCTGATGGTCGCCCGGCGCGGCAACTACTCGCTCATGCGCATCGGCATCCCGGCGCTGGCCGGACTGTCCGTGATGCACGGCCTGGTGCCGCCGCACCCCGGTCCGCTGGTCGCGATCGACGCGGTCGGCGCCAACCTCGGCGTCACCCTGGCGCTCGGTGTGCTCGTCGCGATCCCGACGGTCGTCATCGCGGGCCCGCTGTTCTCCCGCACCGCCGCCCGCTGGGTCGACGTCCCCGCCCCGGACCGGATGATCCCGCAGCGCCCCTCCGAGGACCTGGACAAGCGGCCCGGCTTCGGCGCCACCCTGGTCACCATCCTGCTGCCCGTCGTGCTGATGCTGGCCAAGGCCCTGGTCGACATCGTCGTGGACGACCCCACGCACACCGTGCAGCGTGTCTTCGACGTCGTCGGCTCCCCGATGATCGCCCTGCTCGCCGCCGTGCTCCTCGGCATCTTCACGCTGGGCCGGCCCGCCGGCTTCTCCAAGGAGCGGGTCGCGCAGGTCGTGGAGAAGGGGCTCGCGCCCATCGCGGGCATCCTGCTGATCGTCGGCGCGGGCGGCGGCTTCAAGCAGACGCTGATCGACTCCGGCGTGGGCCGGATGGTCCTGGAGATCTCCGAGAACTGGTCGATCCCGGCGCTGCTGCTGGCCTGGCTGATCGCGGTGGCGATACGGCTGGCGACCGGTTCGGCGACGGTGGCGACGATCTCGGCGGCCGGTCTGGTCGCCCCGCTCGCGGCCGACATGTCCACGACCCACACCGCCCTGCTGGTCCTCGCCATCGGCGCCGGCTCGCTCTTCTTCAGCCATGTCAACGACGCCGGGTTCTGGCTGGTCAAGGAGTACTTCGGGCTCACCGTCGGCCAGAACGTCAAGACCTGGTCGGTGATGGAGACGATCATCTCCGTGGTCGCGGGCGGATTCGTCCTGCTGCTGTCGCTGATCCTGTAGCGGCGGACCACCACCGGGAGTGGGCGCGGCCGGTTCAGTCCCGCCACAGCGGGTGTTCCCGCTCCGCCCACTCCCGGCTCACCGCCCCGGTCCGCATGCCGCGCCGCGCCTCCGGGTCGCCGAGGGCCATGCCGATGTGGCCGGCGAGCACGATCCCGATCGTCAGGGCCAGCCAGTCGTGGACGAACGTCGCGCTGGTGCGCCACTGCACCGGGGTGAGGTGGGTGAACCACATGAGCAGCCCGGTGCCGAGCATCACCAGCGTCGCCCCGGCGATCCAGGCCGCGTAGATCTTCTGCCCGGCGTTGAACTTGCCCGCCGGGCGTTCCGCGCGCCTCCGGTCCCGGCGCAGGGCGGCGCGCAGCCAGCGCCGGTCGTGCGGGCCGAAGCGGTTCAGCCGGCCGAGGTCGCCGCGGAAGGCGCGGGAGGCCAGGCCCGCGAGGACGGGCACCGGCAGGGCGAGACCGGCCCACTCGTGCACCCGTACCACCAGCGCACGGCGGCCGACGAGCTGCGCGAACTCCGGGACGTAGAGCGCGGCCGCGGTCACCACGCAGACGCCCATGAGCAGGGCGGTGGTGCGGTGGATCCAGCGTTCGGCGCGGGTGAAGCGGGGGATCCGGGCCGTCGGCGACGCCTCAGTCCGTAGGCTCATCGTCCCGTCCGTTCGACCGGCCGACCCAGGCGTCGACGTCGTAGCCGCGCTCCTCCCAGTAGCCGGGGCGCACCTTCTCGGTGACGGTGATGCCGGAGAGCCACTTGGCGGACTTGTAGAAGTACATGGGGGCCACGTAGAGGCGGACCGGGCCGCCGTGGTCGTGGCCCAGGTCCTTGTCCTGCATGCGCAGGGCGACCAGGACGTCGGCGCGGCGGGCCTGGCCGAGGGTGAGGCTCTCGCTGTAGGTGCCGTCGAAGCAGGTGAAGCGGACGGCGCCGGCCCCTGGCCGCACCCCGGCCGCGTCCAGCAGGACGGACAGCCGGACGCCTTCGAAGGCGGTGTCGGGGACCCGCCAGCCGGTGACGCACTGGACGTCCCTGACCATCCGGGTCTGGGGCAGGGCCCTGAGGTCGGCGAGGGTGTGTGTGGCGGGGCGGTCGACCAGGCCGTCGACGGTGAGGCGGTAGTCCGTGGCGTCGCGGTGCGGCACGGAGGAGGCCACCGAGTAGTAGCGGAAGCCGCCGCCATTGGGCAGCAGTCCGGTCAGGCCGGTGGGGTCCTTGTCGGCGGCGGCGCCCAGGAAGCTCTCCAGACCGCGCTGGAGCGGCGGCGCGGCGACGACGCCCAGGGCGCCGAGGGCGAGGGTGCCGAGGAAGACCCGGCGGCCGACGGGGGTGCCGCGCCCCTCCTCCGGTGGTCCGTCCGGTGGTTCGGGATTCACCTGTCCATTCGAGCACTCCGGGGGCGGGCGGGGCCAGGGATCGCGGGCCGCCGTCAGACTTCCGTCATCACTTCTCACGCCTCGTCCGGCCGGCCGGGGAGGCCGAGGGCGTCGGCCCGTGCCGCCCGGAAGGCGTCGTGCGGGTCGCGGTCCGGGTAGGACCACGGCTCCGGTGTGACGTGCGGTCCGATGTGCCGGAACAGGGCGGCCGCCTCGGCGCCCCGGCCCTCGCAGACCTTGGCGTGGGCGAGGTGGTTCAGGTCGACGAGACGGCGGGGATGGCCGTCGTGCTCCCACTCCAGCAGCCAGTCGAAGGCGGCCTTCATCACGTCCCGGGCCCGGCTGCCGCGCCAGTGCGCGGAGGCCACCGGGTCGCACGGGACGAAGCCGCCGGCGGCCAGCACGCGGTAGCGCTCGGCGTGCGCGACGACCGGGAGGATGGCGAGGGGCGAGTCCGCGGGGGCCTGCTCGGCGGCCCAGGCGGCGAAGTCGTACACCTCGTGGAGCGGGTCGGGGCCGGTGCCGGCACGGCGCTCGGCGAGCCGGGCGACCATCAGATGGTGCGCGTGGTGATGGTCGCGGTGCCGGGCCCGCACCTCCTCGAAGATCCGTACGGCCTCCGGGCCGGCGTCCGGCTCCAGCATCAGCAGGCCGAGCCAGGGGGTGGGGTCGGCGGGCGCGAGCGCGGCGGCCGACCGGCACGCCTCGCGGGCGAGGTCGCGGTCCTCCTTGCCGAGCAGGGCACGCCGGACCTGGGCGAGGGCGTACAGGACGGCGGCGTCGGCCGTGCCGGGATCGGCGAGCAGCCAGTCGTGGGCCCAGGCGGCGGCGTACGGCTCGTGGGCGAGGACGGTGATCCGGTGGGCGCGGCGGTCCCAGTCGTCGCCGGTGCGCAGGAGCAGGGCACGGGCGGCCTGGCGGCGGCCCTGGGCCAGGGCGGCGCGGGCGGCAGCGACCTCGGCGTCGTCGAGGGCCGGGTCCGGTCCGGGGCGGGCCGCGCCGTCACAGGCGCGGTCGTCGCCGCCCGGGCCGTGGGAGAGCGGGGGTAGGGGCACCGCGGGACTTCCTCATCCTCCTCGGTGACTGTTCTGATCATCGGCCCGCGATCGGCCGATCACGCACAGCAAATCCCCAGCCAACGTCCGCGTCAAGTGAGGCCGCGCCCTGACAGGTGTCAACTAAGCGTGTCACCAAAGAAGTTGACGGCACCCCGCCGCTGGTGAGGTACCCCGGGGAGGCACCGCGGACACATTTCATGTGGCGTACGCCATGGCGCGGGCCGTCCGGAGCCCACACCATGGCGGTAGGTCGCCCGTCGCTCCCGGCACGGACCGGGTGCCGCGACCGGCCGAGTCAACCGCCCGGTTCCGGGTGCTCCCCCGCTCCCGGAACGCACCGGATGATCGAGGTACGCAGCGTGTCGGTTCTGGTTCTCGTGCTGTCCGTCGGCGCCGCCTGCTGCCTGGGGTTCGGGTTCGTCCTCCAGCAGAACGCGGCCCAGCGGGCACCGCTCGGCGACTTCCTGTCGCTGCGGCTGCTGATCGACCTGATGCGGGTGCCCCGCTGGCTCGGCGGGATCGCGCTGATGGTGGCCGGCATGGCCCTGGGCGCCATAGCGCTGGGCCAGGGCGAGATCTCCCTGGTGGAACCGCTCCTCGCGACGAACCTCCTGTTCGCCCTCGCCCTCTCGCGGCACCAGACGAAACAGCCGCTCGGCCGGCAGGGCTGGGCGGGGCTGCTCCTGCTCGCGGGCGGGGTGACGACGTTCATCGTGGCCGGCGAACCGCGCGGCGGCACCGCGCTCACCGATCCCCTCCGGCACTGGCTGATCATCGGCGTGATGATCGGACTCGCCCTGCTGCTCACCACGTACGCCAAACGCTCCCGGCTCAGCTCCGGCCCGGTCCTGCTGGCCCTCGCCGCCGGTCTGCTCTACGGCGTCCAGGACGCCCTGACCCGGGTCAGCGGGCAGCGGTTCAGCGACGGCGGTCTCGCCGAGCTGTTCACCGGCTGGCAGCCGTACGCCGTGCTCGCCCTCGGGGTGACCGGGCTGGTCCTGGTGCAGAGCGCCTTCGAGACGGCGCCGCTGCGGATGTCGCTGCCCGCCCTGACCGCCGCCCAGCCGCTGGCCGGGATCATCTGCGGCGTCGGCTTCCTCGGCGACCGGCTGCGCACCGACACCGGCGCGCTGGCCTGGGAGGCGGCGGGGCTCGCCGCGATCGTCGCCGGGATCGTGCTGCTCGGACTGCATCCGGCGATGCCGAAGGGCGCCGCGCCCCGGGAGCGGCTGCCGAGCCTCCAGACCCAGTGACCCGGGCGGCCGTGCCGCGCCTGCTTGGATGGGCGTATGAGCGCTGCTGACGAGATCCTCGACATCGTCGACGAGAACGACCGGGTCGTCGGACAGGTCCCGCGCGGGCGGGCCTACGCCGAGGGCCTGCGCCACCGGTGCGTCTTCGTCCGGGCCCGGGACGCCGAGGGCCGCCTCTTCGTCCACCGCCGCACCCCCACCAAGCTGGTCTTCCCCTCGCTGTACGACATGTTCGTGGGCGGGGTCGTCGGCGCGGGCGAGTCCTACGACGACGCGGCGCTGCGGGAGGCCGAGGAGGAGCTGGGGGTGAGCGGGCTGCCGCGGCCCGCGTTCCTGTTCAAGTTCCTCTACGACGGCGGCGCGCGCGGAAGCTGGTGGTCGGCGGTGTACGAGGTGCGCTGCGAGCTGCCGGTGCGGCCGCAGGCGGAGGAGGTCGCCTGGTACGACTTCCTGCCGGACGCGGAGGTCGAGCGGCGGCTGTCCGAGTGGGAGTGGGTGCCGGACGGCCTCGCGGCCCATGAGCGGCTCAGGGAGTACCGGGCGTCCGGAGAGTCCGTGCAGCCCGGGGAGTCCGGGCTGCGGTGACGCGGAGGGGCCCGCCGCGCGGGCCCCGGGTAGGGTCGCTCTCGTGATCAAGTTCGTGCGGAACGTCGGGGTGTGGTTCGCGCCCGCCCGGATCCGGGCGGAGGGCAGCACGCCCGACTACCGGTTCTCGCTGGCCAACGAGCGGACGTTCCTGGCCTGGCTGCGGACCGCCCTCGCGCTGATCGGCGGGGGTTTCGCGGTGGACCAGTTCCTGCCGGACCTGCGCTGGGGCTGGCGGGTCGGGCTGGCGCTCGCGCTGCTCGCGGCGGGTGTGCTGTGCTCGCTGCGCGCGGTGAACCACTGGGTGCGCTGCGAGCGGGCGATGCGGCGGGGCGAGGACCTGCCGGCGTCGCGGTTCCCGGCGCTGCTGAGCATCGTCGTCGCCGTGGTGGCCCTGGCGATGGTCGTCGTCGTGCTGCTGGGCTGGGCCGGATGACCGCCGGGCCGGTGCGGGACCGGGATCCGGGGCTCCAGCCGGAGCGGACCCGGCTGGCCTGGCGGCGTACGACGCTGTCGAGCACGATCGCGGCGGTGCTCGCCGTGAAGACCACCCTGCACGGCGGCGCGACGGCCGCCGGGGTCCTGGCCTGCGCCCTGTGCTGCGGTCTCTGGCTGGCCTTCCTGCTGCTCGCCCACCACCGCATCCGCGCCCTGACCGCGGGCACGGCCCCGGCGCCGCTGTCCGCGCGGCTCGCCGCCGGGGCGGCGCTGTGCGCGGTGGCGACGGCGGTGTGCGCGGCGGCGCTGGTGGTCTGAGCGGGGGCGCGGGTGGCCTGACCCCCGCCCGGCCCCCGGTGACCTCACGTCTCCCGGTCGACCGTCACCACGATCTTGCCGAGGGTGCCGCCCTCCTCGTTGCGCCGGTGGGCGTCCGCCGTGCGTTCCAGGGGGAAGGTCTCGGCCACAGGGACGCGGATCGCGCCCTGTTCCGCCAGTTCGGCCAGCCGGGTGAGGTCCTCGGCGTCGGGGCGGACGAACCAGTAGTGGCCGCCGTAGGAGACGACGTCCGCGTCCGCGATGGACGCGAGGCGGCCGTCCGGGGCGAGAAGCTGGGCGGAGACCTTCAGGGTCTCGCCGCCGACCGTGTCGAAGGCGGCGTCCACACCCTCGGGGGCCAGCCCGCGCACCCGCTCGGCCAGGCCCTCGCCGTAGGTCACCGGTTCGCCGCCCAGGGAGCGCACGAAGTCGTGGGCGGACTCACGGGCCGTGCCGATCACCCGGGCGCCCAGATGGCGGGCGAGCTGGACGGCGATCGAGCCGACGCCGCCCGCCGCCGCGTGCACCAGGACGGTGTCGCCGCGCCGCACCCGCAGCAGCCGGTGCAGCACCTGGTAGGCGGTGAGGCCGGTCAGGGGCAGTCCGGCCGCCTCCTCCCAGGTGAGGGCGCTCGGCTTGCGGGCCAGCGTGCGCACCGGGGCGGCGACGTACTCGGCGAAGGTGCCCCGGGACAGGACGTCCTCCCGGACGTAGCCGATGACCTCGTCCCCCGCCGCGTACTCCACGACGCCCGCGCCGGGACGGACGACGACGCCCGCCACGTCCCAGCCCGGGATCACCGGGAAGACGGCGTCCAGGACCGGGTCGAGATAGCCCTCGCGGGCCTTGCGGTCGACCGGGTTGACGCTCGCCGCCCGCACCTCGACCAGCACCGAGTCGGGGCCGAGCTTCGGGTCGGGCCGGTCGCCGTACTCCAGGACCTCGGGGCCGCCGTACCGGCTGTAGCTGATGGCCTTCATGCCTCCGACCCTCCGGGGTACTCGGACGCCACGCAAGCGGGATGCCCCGATATGTACCGTTGGCGTGGCACCCTGTGCGACGTCATCCCCCCGTACCGCACCCCTCGGTACCGCACCCCTCGCGAAGGTGAGCGCCATGACCACCCTTCACCACGAGCACCCCGTCCACGAGCACAGCCACGGCCCGTCCTGCGGGCACACCGAGGTGCCGCACGGCGACCACGTCGACTACGCCCACGACGGGCATCTGCACCGTGAGCACGGCGGGCACTGGGACGAGTGCGAGCCGGACACGCATGTCGCGCACTCCGGCCACGAGCACGCGCACGGCGAGGGGTGCGGGCACGAGAGCGTGCTCCACGGCGACCACGTGGACTATCTGCACGACGGACACCGGCACGCGGCGCACGACGGCCACTGGGACGATCACTGACCGTCCGCGCACGTCCGGAAAACACCGCCTCCCGGCTCCCCGCGCTTCTGCGCGGGGAGCCGTCGCCTTAGGGTGGCCCGGATCACGTTGGGTGCGGCCACTGGACTACATACCGACCGGTCGGCATCATTGTGGGGTCTTGTTCACCCGTCCACAGGAGCCCCGTATGAGCCCCGACCACCCGCCAGGTCTCGATCTCGACCGGCTGCGCGCCCTGCTCGACCGCGAGCGCCCCGGCCTGGTCGGCGGCCCGCTCACCGGTCGGCTGATCGAGGGCGGCCGGTCGAACCTCACCTACGAGGTCGGCGACGGCACGAGCCGCTGGGTGGTGCGGCGTCCCCCGCTCGGGCACGTCCTGGCCACCGCGCACGACATGAGGCGCGAGCACCGGGTGATCAGCGCGCTGCACCCGACCAGTGTGCCGGTGCCGAACCCGGTGCTGCTGTGCGAGGACGAGGACGTGATCGGTTCGCCGTTCTACGTCATGGAGTTCGTCGAGGGCACCCCGTACCGGACCGTCGGCCAGCTCGCCCCGCTCGGCCCGGAGCGCACCCGGGACGCGGTGCTGTCGCTGGTGGACACGCTGGTGGAGCTGCACGCGGTGGACCCCGCCGAGGTGGGCCTGGCCGACTTCGGGCGGCCCGAGGGCTTCCTCGACCGGCAGCTCCGGCGCTGGGGCAAGCAACTGGACGCCTCCCGCAGCCGCGACCTGGCCGGCATCGACGAACTGCACGCGGCACTCGGCCGCGCGCTCCCCGGCTCGCCCGCGCCGGCCGTGGTGCACGGCGACTACCGGCTCGACAACGTGCTGATCGGCCCGGACGACACGATCCGGGCGATCCTCGACTGGGAGATGTCGACGCTCGGCGACCCGCTGACCGACCTCGGTCTGCTGGTGATGTACAGCGTGCCGCTGGAGCTGACGGACTCCCCCGTCTCCACGACCGCCTCGGCGCCCGGCCATCCGGCGCCCGCCGAACTGGTCGAGCGGTACGCGGCGCGCTCCGGGCGGGACGTGTCCGCCGTCTCCTGGTACACGGCGTTCGCCTGGTTCAAGCTCGCCGTGATCCTGGAGGGCATCCACTACCGGTACACGCTGGGGCAGACGGTCGGGCGCGGCTTCGACCACATCGGGGATCTCGTCCCCGTCTTCATCGAGCACGGACTGACCACCCTCCAGGAAGGCTGACCGGCATGGACTTCGCGTTCGACGCACGCACCGAGGAACTGCGCGGCAGGCTGCTCGCCTTCATGGACGAGTACGTCTATCCGGCCGAGCCGGTGGCCGAGGAGCAGCGGGCCGCGCTGGCCTCCCCCTGGGACACCCCGGCGGTGGTGCAGGAGCTGAAGGCGGAGGCGCGCAGGCAGGGCCTGTGGAACCTCTTCCTGCCCGACTCCGAGTACGGCGCCGGTCTCACCAATCTCCAGTACGCGCCGCTGGCCGAGATCACCGGCCGTTCCCCGCATCTCGCGCCGCCCGCGCTGAACTGCGCGGCGCCGGACACCGGGAACATGGAGGTGCTGGCGCAGTTCGGCGACGAGACGCAGCGCAAGCAGTGGCTGGAGCCGCTGCTCGCCGGTGAGATCCGCTCGGCGTTCGCCATGACGGAACCGGACGTGGCCTCCTCCGACGCCACCAACATCACCACGCACATCGAGCGGGACGGCGACGAGTACGTCATCACGGGCCGCAAGTGGTACATCTCCGGGGCGATGAACCCGGACTGCGCGATCTTCATCGTGATGGGCAAGACCGATCCGGACGGCGCCGATGTGCGGCGTCAGCAGTCGATGGTGCTGGTGCCGCGCGACACGCCCGGTGTGACCGTGAAGCGCGCCATGAAGGTCTTCGGGTACGAGGACCACTCCCACGGCGGCCACGCCGAGGTGGTCTTCGACCACGCGCGCGTGCCGGTGGCCAATCTGATCGGCGAGGAGGGCGGCGGCTTCGCGATCGCTCAGGCGCGGCTGGGTCCGGGCCGGATCCACCACTGCATGCGGCTGATCGGCATGGCCGAGCGGGCCATCGAGCTGATGTGCCGGCGGGCGGTGGCGCGGGACGCCTTCGGCAAGGCGCTGGCCCAGCAGGGCGTGGTCCACAACTGGATCGCGGACGCGCGGGTCACCGTCGAGCAGTTGCGGCTGCTGGTGCTGAAGACCGCCTGGATGATGGACACGGTCGGCAACCGGGGCGCGCACACGGAGATCCAGGCCATCAAGATCGCGACGCCGCGCGCGGTCGTGGGCATCCTCGACCGGGCGATCCAGTTGCACGGGGCGGGCGGTGTCAGCCAGGACTTCCCGCTGGCCGACCTGTACGCGTCGGCGCGGACGCTGATGATCGCCGACGGCCCCGACGAGGTGCACCAGCGGTCGCTGGCGCGGCGGGAGCTGAAGCGGTACCTGTGAGGTGACGTGCGGAGGGGCGGCCACCACGGGCGGCCGCCCCTCCGGCGTGTGTGTGCCGTTACGGACGCAGGGCGCGCAGCAGCAGGTCGGCCAGGTGGTCGGCGACCTCCTGGGGGCTCAGCGGACCGTCGGGGCGGTACCAGGTCGACAGATGGTGCACGGACCCGAAGTGGTAGTCCACGACGAGGTCGGCCGGGGTGGCCCGGGAGAACACGCCGCTGTCCTGGCCCTCCTCGACGAGCGCGCGGAAGCGTTCGTGATAGCGCCGGCGCTCGGCGCGGACCTGCTTGTTCTTCTCGGGGCTCAGATGGTGCATGGAGCGGAAGAAGATCGACGCGTCGTCGAGGTTCTCGATGGTGGTGACGACGACGTCGGCCGCCGCGCCCCGCAGCCGCTTCTCGATCGGCTCGTCGGCGTTGGCGAAGGCGTCCAGGCGCTCCTGCTGGACGCGCAGCACGCGCGCGTACACCTCGTGCAGCAGGTCGTCCTTGGAGCCGAAGTAGTGGTACAGCGCCCCCTTGGTGACGCCGGCCGCCTCGACGATCTCCTGCACCGAGGTGCGGTCGTAGCCCTGCTCGGCGAAGAGCCGGGTGGCGGCGGCAAGGAGCCGTTGCGGGACCGGGGTCTCCGCGCCGTCCGTCGTCCTGGGCACTGCCGCCACCTGCCTTTCGTGTCGTGGGTACCGCCCCGCCGGCCGTGGCCGGTTCTGACCTTGCGGTAAGCGGTGAGCGTACCGGCATCCGCGGCGGGGCCGGGACGGGGGCCGAGGTATCGCTCCAGGTCCCCGGCCGGGTGGGGCGCGGGGGTCAGCCGTTGGCTTCCCAGGTGCGCTGGAGGTGGTTCATCTGGGTCAGCCAGCGGTCGGGGTCGGTGGCGCGGAGCTGGTAGTACCGGGCGACCTCGGGGTGCGGCAGGATCAGGAAGCGGTCCTCGGCGATGCCCTTGAACAGGGCCTCGGCGACGTCCTCCGGCTCGATCGCGGTCGGCTTGAGCACGAGGTCGCCCGCGCTGCCGGTGGCGGCCAGCATGTCGGTGCGCACGCCCTGGGGGCAGATCGCGTGCACGGAGACGCCCCGGTGACGGTAGGTCAGCGACAGCCACTCGGCGAAGGCGTAGGCGCCGTGCTTGGTGACGCTGTAGGGGGCGGCGCCGATCATGGTGAGCAGTCCGGCGGCGGAGACGGTGGAGACGAACCGGCCGCGGCCGCGTTCCAGCCAGTCCGGCAGCAGGGCCTGGGCCGCGCGGACATGGGCCATGACGTTGACGTCCCACGCCTGTGCCCAGACCTCGGGGGCGGCGACCTCCGAACCGCCGGATCCGACACCGGCGTTGGCGCAGTAGACGTCGACGGTGCCGCCGAGCGCCTCGCGGGCGGGTTCCACGACGGTGGAGGCGTCGCCGGGGACCGCGATCCCGCCGATCTCCTCGGCGACGGCCCGGGCCCGTCCGGCGTCCAGGTCGTTGACGACCACGCGCGCGCCCTCGGCGGCGAACCTGCGGGCCAGCGCGGCCCCGATCCCGCCTCCCGCTCCGGTGACGACGACTCCGGCATCCTGCACGGCTTCCACCCTCGGTCTCCTTCGACGCGACACGACGTGAATCGGCTCCGCGCCAGACTAACCGGTCGGTATGTTTGAGGAAAGGGCGACGGCAGCACCGTAAGGGGCGCGAGGTCCACCCGTCCTCGCCCCGTCCTCGCCCGTCCTCACCTTCCTCTCCGGCCCGTGGGAGTGTCATGCGTCCGTCCCGCAGAACCCTGCTCGCCGCCGGCGCCGCGGTGCCCGCCGCCGTCGCTTCCTCCGCGGCTCCCGCCGTCGCGGCGGGCCGGGACCGGTCCGTGACACGCACCGGGTTCGAGCGGCTCGCGGCCGAGGGCTACCGGCGGCTGCGCGGCCGGCGGGTCGGCGTCGTCACCAACCCCACCGGGATCACCCGCGACGCCCGGCACGTCGTCGACGTGCTGCACGCCGACGACCGGGTGAACCTGGCCGCCGTCTTCGGCCCGGAGCACGGTTTCCGGGGCACCGCGCAGGCGGGCGGCTCCGAGGGCCGGCACGACGATCCGGCGACCGGGCTGCCCGTGTACGACACCTATCTCAAGAGCGGGCGGGCGCTGGCCGACGTGTTCACCGCCTCCGGCGTGGACACCGTCGTCTTCGACATCCAGGACGTGGGCGCCCGCTTCTACACCTACATCTGGACGCTGTACGACTGTCTGGAGGCGGCGGGGCTGGCCGGGACGCGGTTCATGGTGCTGGACCGGCCCAATCCGGTGACCGGCCGGGCGGCGCACGGGCCCGTGCTGCACCCGGAGTTCGCGACGTTCGTCGGGCGCCGGCCGATCGCGCAGGCGCACGGGATGACCGCGGCGGAGCTGGCCCGGCTGTTCGCCGGGGAGTTCCTGGACGCGTCGGTGGAGCTGGAGACCGTGGAGCTGAGCGGATGGCGGCGCACCGACTGGTTCGACGCCTCGGGGCTGCCCTGGGTGCCGCCGAGCCCGAACATGCCGACCCCCGACACCGCGCTGGTGTACGCGGGGACCTGTCTCTTCGAGGGCACCAACCTGTCGGAGGGGCGCGGCACGACCCGGCCGTTCGAACTGCTGGGCGCCGAGGGGATCGACGGGCGCTGGGCGGCCGCGGCTAACGAACTGGGCCTGCCGGGGGTGCGGTTCCGGGAGGCGTACTTCGCGCCCGTGTTCTCGAAGTTCCAGGGCACGACCGTGGGCGGGGTGCAGCTCCATGTGCACGACCGGGACGCCTTCGACCCCGTGCGCACCGGGATCGGGCTGCTGGTGACCGCGCGGCGGGTGTGGAGCGGCTTCGCCTGGCGGTCCGACCGCTGGATCGACAAGCTCACCGGTTCGGCGTGGGTGCGCACCGCGATCGACGCGGGCGCGGGCGTGGAGGACGTGGTGGCGGGCTGGCAGGAGGAGTTGGGGGCGTTCCGGCGGCTGCGGCGGGAGTATCTGCTGTACGGGTGAGACCGGACGGAAACATCTGTGGTGCGGATGAGCCGGGACGTATGGCCAAAGTCCCTCGTCGGCGGGACGATGCGCCCAGATCGCGCGTCGCCCCGGGGGACGGGAGCCTGTCATGGCACAGCCGGCAATGAGCGTGGCCCCCTACTGGGAGCTGACCTTCGACGCGGACGGCGACGTCGACGGCGCGCAGCGGGACCGGCTGCTCGCCGGGGTGCGGCAGCGCGGGGTCCGTGACCTGGTGGTCTTCGCGCACGGCTGGAACAACGACCGGGCCGGCGCCACCCTGCTCTACAGCCGTTTCTTCGAGCCGTTCCCGCGTCTCGCGCCCACCGCCCGGACGGGGTACGTGGGGGTGCTGTGGCCGTCGATGCGGTTCGCGGACGAGCCGATCCCCGACCTCCCGCGGACCGCCGTACGCGTGACGGCGGCCGGCGGTCCGGTGCTGGACGAGGGAACCCGGCACGCGCTCCTCGAGACGTTTCCCGGACGGGCCGTGCTGGTCGAGCAGATCGCCCGGATGCTGGAGCAACGGCCGCCCGAGGAGGGTGAGTTGGCGGAGTTCGGGCGGCTGGTGCGGCTGCTGGTGGAGGTCGTGCCGCCGGGGCCGCAGGCGCTGTTCGCGGCGGACACGGTGGCGGAGGGGGTGCCGCAGGACGAGCCGGAGATGTTCACCGGGGCCACCGCGGACGTCTGCGCGACCTTCGCGGCGGCGCTGCGCGGGTCCCGATCCGGGGGCGAGGGGCGGGGGTTCGGGCCGCGCGACCCGTGGGACGGGGCGCACGAACTGCTGCGGCAGGCGACGTACTACGCCATGAAACGGCGGGCCGGGACGGTCGGCGAGCGCGGACTCGGGCCGCTGGCCGGCCGGTTGGCCGGGGTGGCGCCCGGGGTCCGGGTGCATCTGGTGGGGCACAGCTTCGGGGCGCGGCTGGTGTCGTTCGCGCTGCGCGGGCTGCCGCGCGGGGTGCGGTCGGTGAAGTCCGTGACCCTGCTGCAAGGGGCCTTCTCGCACTACGCGTTCGCCGGCCGGCTGCCGCACGACCCGCGCGCGGGAGGGGTGTTGCAGGGGCAGCAGAACCGGATCGACGGCCCTCTGGTGTGCTGCCACTCCCGGCACGACTCGGCGCTGGGCACGATGTATCCGCTGGCGTCCCGGATGGCGGGCGACGCGCGCGGGGCCGCCGCGGAGTTCGGGATCGGGGATCTGCTCGGCGCCAAGTGGGGCGCGCTCGGGCGCAACGGGGTGCGGGCCGTGCCGGGGACGCGCGGGTTCCTGCTCGGCGAGGCGCTGACCGGGCGGCTGCCCGCGGCGGGGTGTGTGAACGTGGACGCGTCGGCGGTGGTCCGGCGCGGGGGTGCGCCGGCCGGGGCGCACAGTGACATCGTGCACCCCGAGCTGGCGCGGCTGGTGCTGGCGGCGGGCCGGATCCGCTGACCCGGCCCGCCGCCGTGCGGCCGCTCATCTGTGGGAAGTGAACTCCACGACCTGCTGGTAGGTGGGCCGGTTCTGCCAACTGATGTTGCCGTGCTTGATGCCGCCCAGGGTGCGCTGGACGATCGAGTCGGCGCACCACTGGTCGCCCGCCGCGCACAGCGTGTCGCCGGGGTAGACCTGGGCCGCGGTCTTCCCCGCCGCCTCCTTCAGGGTGGTGAGCAGGACGTCCCGGCAGCCGGTGAGGGTGCCGCCGCCGCAGAACGTCCGGGTCAGCCCGCCCCGCACCGGTTCACCGAGCACGGCCCGGATGTCCTTGTCGACATAGCTCCACCAGCCGAACTGGAAGGCGCTGCCGGCGTGCGCGCCGGTCGGGCCGTGGGCGGCCGACGGGGACTCGTCCACGGGCAGGTTGCGGGTGAACGCGGTGTACAGGCCGGTGCCGAGGCCCGGTTCGAACTCCGCCTTCACCAGCAGCGGCCACCAGGCGTCCAGGATCCGGATCGCGTCGGTGTCGGCGTACTTCTTCGATCCGGCCGCGGTCTCGGTGCGCAGGCCGCCCGCCGTCAGCCAGGTGCGGAGCCTGCCGACGGCGGCGGCCGCGGTGGGGTCGGTGACCGGGGAGCTGTCGATCACCTTGAGCAGGTCCGGCAGGACGTCCTCGGCGCGCAGGTCGGCGAGGGCAGCCTCCGCCATCGCCTTCACCAGGGAGGCACGGGTGACCCCGCCGGCCGCGACCAGCTTCCTCACCCGGTCGTCGAGCAGATTGCCGCGGTGGACCGAGCCGTCGCCCCAGGACGCCGTCGAGTAGTCCAGGGCCTGCTTGTTGTTCCAGGAGACGTAGTAGTCCTGGTCGATGGAGTGGGGGTGCGCGGACGGCGGGGTGTAGCGGGCCGTGTTGGTGGCGGGCACCCAGTCCCGCCACTCGTACGCGGGCCGCGCCCAGGCCGGGAACTCGGAGTCGACGCCGGGGGCGCGCACCGGGTTGTCGCCGCTGTTGTAGTACGCGGTGTGCGTGGCGTCGGCGTAGAACCAGTTGAAGGTGTAGTTGATGTGCTGGACCGCGGTCTGGAAGGACTCCGGGCCCTTGACGTGGTCCGGGTCGTTCAGCATCTGGAAGCCGATGATCGAGTCGGCCTCGTGCATGAAGGACGAGCGCAGGGTGGTGTAGGCGACCTTCTTGCCGCCGACGGTCGCCCGGTACTCGACGGGGCCGTACTTCGTGCGCCAGACCCGCATGGTGTAGGAGCCGGCGGCGGTGCCGTCGGCCGTGGTCGGCTTCCAGGAGTTCTTCTGCTCGACCTTCTCCATGGCGGTGCAGGTGCCGCGGTACAGGTAGTGGTAGTCGTCCTGGCAGAGTTCGACCGCGTAGGTGTCGATGATGTCCTGGCCGGAGGTGGTGGCGCTCCAGGCGTAGTCCTGGCCTCGGCCCAGTTCGACGTACATGCTCAGGCCGGCGAAGGAGGCGCCGCGGGCGCTGAGGCCGGGGCCCTGGATCTCCTGGAGCATCAGGAGCTGCGGGGCGAAGTAGCCGGTCTGCGGGCCGAAGACGGCGACCGGGTGGCCGCTCGCGGTGGAACGGCCGCTGACCACGAGGGCGTTGGACATGCCGCGCTTCGCCGAGCTGACGGCGGCCGAGGCGGCGCCCGCCTGGGGGCCGCCGGTGCCGGTGGCGTCGTGGATCAGCGGTTCCCTGACGACCGAGCCGGGGTCGGGGAGGGCCGCGCCCTGCGGGTCGGCGGGCTTGCCGGCGTAGGGGAAGCTCTGGCCGTCGTGGACGGTGAGGACGGCCTCGGGGTCGTTGCGTTCGCGGAACGCCTCCCAGAGCGCGGTGCCCTCCACGACGCCGTACTTCTCCTGCGCGGCGAGCAGGGAGAGGGCGTTGTCGACCTCGCCGCCGCCTCCGGAGCCGAAGAGGGCGCCGATGACCGAGCCGAGCGCCACCAGGTCGGTGACCTTGAAGTGCTCGATGGTGCCCGCGTTGGTGATTGAGTCCTTGTGTCCGGTCAGGACGTATTCACCGGGGAAGTACCGGCCGCTGTCGGAGGCGTCGATATAGGCGTTGATGCCGTCGAGATAGGCGTTCGCGTCGGCGAGGGCCTGCCGGCCGCGGTCGCCGTTGGTGGCGACGGCGTTGTCGATCTGGGCCTGGAGGTCTGCCTCGGTGTACGGAGCGTTGCGCCAGAACTGCTGTTCGAGGCCCTGGTTGGAGGGGTCGCCGCCCGCGAACGCGGTGAGCTGTCCGCGGCCGACATGGCGGAAGACGTCCATCAGCCACAGCCGGTCCTGGGCCGCCGCGTATCCGACGCCGAACTCGGTGCCGTACCGGGTGGTGCCGGTGATGTGCGGCACACCGGTCTTCTTGTCGCGGACGATCGTCACGTCGGTGCGGCCGGCGGGCTTGAGGGTGGAGGCGACTTGATCGGCCGGGACCCCGAAGGAGGCGTCGTTGAAGAAGGTGTTGACCGTGGCGTTGGTGAGGGTGGGGTAGCCCTTGGCCAGGTTGGCGTAGGGGCCCAACTGGTCCTCGGCGTGCTCGGGCTGGGTGCCGAAGATCTGGTTGAGCAGGATCTGGGCCAGGGTGGCGTTGCCGTTCTGGCCGGGCGGCAGGATGTCGGAGCACTGTCCGCCGCAGTGGTCGTTCGCCGCCGTGACCTGTTCGGCCGCGGCCGCCGGGCGGGCGGTGGGGGCGAACGGGGACAGAAGGGCGGCGACGAGCGCGCATACGGACGCGGTCTTCAGGAACCCGGGGAACCCCGGGAATCCGCCGGGAGTTCTCAGTCTGACGAGAGGGGTGGGGGAGGTTCGCCGTGGCATCGGCTGCTCCTAGCGACGGGGGTGGCCGGAAGGTTACCGCCGGTATCCCCGAGTTTGAAGATGAACATGCGTCAAGTTTTCGTCGGGACGGGGCAGGAGGAGGCCCCCGGGGGAGATCGGCCGCGGACACACCGAGATCGAAGGGAGCCGAATCGCGAGTCGATACGTCTACTCGACGACGTCCGTACGACGACGCCGAGTTGACCGAAGTACAGGTGCAGATGTGACGGAGGTGCAAGGCGATGGCCGGTTTCCGGAGTCTGGCGAGACAGGTGCGGGATCCGCGGTGCGATCTGGCACTGCGGCGGTACTCACTGCGCAAGTGCCTGGAGCGGTTCGCCCCGTACGGGCACCGGGCGACCTGGGACCACCTGTGCTCCCGGGCCGGGTTCGGACCCGAGGACCGCTCCCCCGATCCGGCGCGGCTCGTGGCCGCACTGGACGAGCTGGAGGAGGCGCGGGCGGTGTGGCTGGCCTATGAGGCCGGGTTCGCCGAGCGCCGCAAGAAGGAGAAGCACGACGGGCTGCGCAGGCCGGGCAGTGTCGACGACTGGCACCGGCTGACCTGGGGCGGCTTCGGCGTGGCCTGGTGCGACGACCCGCGGGTCCACCCCCGTGAACCGCTGGCCGAGGTGCTGCGCCGGCTGATCGCCGCGCTGGAGCGGGCACCGGGCTCCTCCTGCCCCGGCTGCGGCGGCGAACGACTGCTGTGGAAGTACGACCTGGACCACGAGCCGTCCTCGGGTCCGGTCTGCTCGGACTGCGGGATCCTCGTCCCACGCCCCGTGCTCACCCCGGAGGCCCTGGCGTACGCCCGCCGCGGCCGCCTGCTGATGTCGGCCTGACCGAAGGCCCGGGAGAACGGCGCCGCCGAGAGCGAGGCGGGGGTGCGCCGGGGATGCCGCACCCCCTGTCCCTGCCGGAGCGTGACGTTAGCAGCCGGAAATTCCGTGGCTCCACCCGTTTCCCGTCCGCAGAGTTGGCGGTGATGAAACCGAGCTGAGGCACCGAAGGAGTCACCCGTATGTCGACGCTGCGCGTCACCGCAGAAGTGCTGACGGTCCATGAACACCCCGACGCCGACGCCCTCGAACTGGCGCAGGTCGGCCTGTACCGGGCCGTCGTCGCCAAGGGCGCCTACCGCACCGGCGAGGCCGCGCTCTACATTCCCGAGCAGGCGGTGCTGCCCCTCGCGCTGGTCGAGGAGCTGGGGCTGACCGGACGGCTGGCGGGCGGCAACTCGGACCGGGTGAAGGCGGTACGGCTGCGGGGCGAGCTGTCGCAGGGCATCGTGTGCCGGCCGCGGGCGCTGGCCGGCGTCGACTGGGCGCGGGCCGCCGCCGAGGGCACCGACTTCGCGGAGCGGCTCGGCATCGTGAAGTGGGTGCCGCCGATCCCGCCGACCATGAGCGGCGACGTCGAGCCGGCGCCGGATCTGCTCCCGTGGGTCGACATCGAGAACATCCAGCGCCACCCCGGCATCTTCGCACCGGGCGAGCCGGTCGTCCTCACCGAGAAACTGCACGGCTCGGCGTGCCTGCTGACGTATGTGGCGGACGAGGAGCGGGTGTACGTCTCCTCGAAGGGCTTCGGCGCCAAGTCGCTGGCGCTGAAGGAGGACCCGCGCAACCTCTACTGGCGGGCCGTGCGCGGCCATGGCGTCGCCGGGACGGCGGCCCGGCTCGCCGCCCGGCTGGGAGCGCGCCGGGTCGGGATCTTCGGCGAGGTGTTCGGCGCGGGCGTCCAGGACCTGACGTACGGCGCGGACGGACGGCGCGAGAGCCTCGGGTACGCGGCGTTCGACGTGTCCGCGGAGATCGACGGCGAGGTGCGGTGGCTGGACGCGGCCGAGCTGCTGGACGGCGAACTCCCGCTGGTGCCGAGGCTGTTCACCGGACCGTACGACAGTGAGCGGGTGCTGGGGATCGCGACGGGCCGGGAGACGGTGTCGGGGCGCGGGCTGCATCTGCGGGAGGGCGTCGTGATCCGGCCCGCCGTCGAGCGGTACAGCCCGGTGACCGGGGGCCGGGCGATAGCCAAGGCGGTCAGCGGCGCGTATCTGACCCGCAAGGGCGGGACCGAGTACGAGTGACCGGGTGAGGGGGGTGGGGGCGCGTCACGCTCCCCCGCCCCGCTCCTCACTGCGCGGGCTTGCGCCGTTCCACCAGCAGGCGGGAGCCCGTCGCGCGCCGGCCGAAGGCGTCGTCCGGGTTGGACAGGACGCAGGTGTCGAGCGAGAGGCAGCCGCAGCCGATGCAGTCGGTGAGATGGTCGCGGAGGCGGTTGAGCTGCTTGATGCGCTCGTCCAGCTCGGCCCGCCACGCCTCGGACAGCCGGGCCCAGTCCTCGCGGGTCGGGGTGCGCTCCTCGGGGAGTTCGGCGAGGGCCTCGCGGATCGTGGCCAGCGGGATGCCGACCCGCTGGGCCGCGCGGACGAACGCCACCCGGCGCAGCGCGTCCCGGTGGTAGCGGCGCTGGTTCCCTGCGGTGCGACAGCTCCTGATCAGGCCCTTGGACTCGTAGAAGTGCAGGGCGGAGACGGCGACGCCGCTGCGGGCGGCGAGTTGGCCGACGGTCAGCTCGTGGATCTTCTCTGGAATCTGGGGCACCCCTCGAAGCCTACCGACCGTGTCACGGCACGGGTCCGTTGACAGCGGCCGCCCACCCGACCATGCTAAGCAGTCGCTTAGAAAAGTTTCGCAGGGCATCGCAGGACATCGCGCGAGAGGGCCGGGACACATGGCAGAGCCGAGGATCTTCACGTCCGCCGACGAACTGAGGTCGGCCGTGGGCGAGCAACTGGGCCACACCGACTGGCTGGAGGTCGACCAGAAGCGCATCGACCTGTTCGCGGAGGCCACCGGCGACCACCAGTGGATCCATGTCGACCCCGAGCGCGCCGCGTCGGGCCCGTTCGGGACGACCATCGCGCACGGCTATCTCACCCTGTCGCTGCTGCCGCTCTTCGGGCCCCGGCTCATCTCGGTCGAGGGCGTGAAGATGGGCGTCAACTACGGGGTGAACAAGGTGCGCTTCCCGGCGCCCGTCCCGGTCGGCTCCCGGCTGCGCGCGACGGCCGTGATCAGCGGTGTCGAGGACGTCGCCGGCGGGGTCCAGCTCACCCTCGCGTTCACCGTGGAGCGCGAGGGCGGGGACAAGCCGGTGTGCGTCGCGGAGTCGGTCGCGCGCTACTACCTCTAGCGAGCCTCGGGGGGGGCGCGGGTCTCGGGGGGCGCGGGGCTCGGGGGGGGGCGCGGGCGCGCTACTTCGCCGCGCCCACCATCCGCAGCACGAGGTCGGCGTAGAGCGCGCCGACCTCGTCGGGGGTGCGGGGGCCGTCGACGTTGAACCAGCGGGCCACGTCGATGCAGAGCGAGAGCACGGCGAGGGTCGTGCCGTGCACGTCCGGGACGTCGAACTCCCCCGAGGCCACACCGTCCTCGATGATCCCGCGGACCTGGGCGTCGACCTGGCGGCGCAGCGCGAGGATCTCGGCGCGGGCGCTGGGGCCGAGCGCGTCCAGCTCGTACTGCACCACCCGCGCGGTGGTGCGCCGCCCCGCGTGCCAGCGGACGAAGGAGCCGACGGCGTCGGCGAGCCGCTGGGCGGCGGTGCCCTCGCCCTCGGCGGCCGTGCGCAGGATGGCCAGCGCGCGGTCGTGGCCGATGCGGCTGATCCGGTGGAGCAGCTCTTCCTTGGTCTTGTAGTGGATGTAGAGCGCCGCCGGGCTCATCCCGGCCCGGCCCGCGATGTCCCGGGTCGTGGTGGCGTGGTAGCCACGCTCGGCGAAAGCCTCCACGGCGGCGACGAGCAGTCGCCGGGCCGCGTCAGGGGTGACCTCGTCCCACGGCTCGATCTCGCCGCCGGCCGTCTCCTCCGCCGTACTCATCGCTCGCTCGCCCCTCTCGGTACCGGAGCCACCCACCATACCGCCCGAGGTGAGCGGCCGCTTAGGCAGCCGGTGCGGGGCGGGCGCTCAGAGCTTCTCGAAGGGGCTGTAGGCACGGGCCTGCGCGTCCTGCCGGTCCCGGATCACCTTGGCGAGGGTGAAGGCCGAGGTGACCAGGTACAGGACGGCGATGGCGAGGAAGGCCCGGACCCAGGCGTCGGCGTTCAGCTTGAAGATGCCGACGGCGGTGGCGGCCATGGCCACGGAGAAGGACGCGACGGCCTGACCGTAGAAGGCGGCCGTGTTCTGCTGCTTGCCCGATGTGTCACTCATGGGGAATGCATCCGGCCGACGTGTCGCGTGCCGTATCCGCGCGGATACTCATGTGGGTACTCAGAACGCCGAGACCCCGGTCAGCGCCCGTCCGATCACGAGCTTCTGGATCTGGCTCGTGCCCTCGTAGAGGGTCATCACCCGGGCGTCGCGCAGCAGTTTGCCCGCCGGGTACTCGTCGATGTAGCCGTAGCCGCCGAAGACCTGGAGGGCGTTGTTCGCGGCGCGGACGGCGGCCTCCGAGGCGAACAGTTTGGCCTTGGAGGACTCGGTGGCGAAGGGCAGGCCGCGGTCGACCAGGTCGGCGACGCGCCAGGTCAGCAGGCGGGCCGCGTCCACGTCCACGGCGATGTCGCTGATCAGCTCCTGGACGAGCTGGTGGTGGGCGATGGTCCTGCCGAACTGCTCGCGCTCCCCCGCGTAGCGCACCGCCGCGTCGAGCGCGGCCTGGGCGATGCCGACACAGCCCGCCGCGACCGACATCCGGCCCTTGGCCAGCGCCGACATGGCGACCGAGAAGCCCCTGCCCTCCTCGCCGAGCAGGGCGGAGGCGGGGATCCGGACGTCCTGGAGGACCAGTTCGGCGGTCGCCTGGCCGCGCAGTCCGAGCTTGCCGTGCACGGTCCTGCGGCTGAGGCCGGGGGTGTCGGCGGGGACGAGGAAGGCGGAGACGCCCCGGTGGCCGGGGGCGTCCGTGGAGCGGGCGAAGAGCAGGACGACGTCCGCCCAGGTGCCGTTGGTGATGAACATCTTGGTGCCGTTGACGACGTACTCGTCGCCGTCGCGGACCGCGCGCGTGGCGAGGTTGCCGGCGTCCGAGCCGGTGCCGGGCTCGGTGAGGCCGAAGCAGCCGACGGACGCGCCGGAGGTCAGGCCCGGCAGCCAGCGCCGCTTCTGCTCCTCGCTGCCCCAGGCGGCGACGGTCTTGGCGACCAGGCCCAGCGACACCGAGACGATCCCGCGCACCGAGGAGTCGCCGCGGCCCAGCTCCTCGGTGACCAGGCAGTACGTGAGATGGTCGCCGCCGCTGCCGCCGTACTCCTCGTCGATCGTCAGGCCCAGGAAGCCGACCTCGCCGAGCTTCTTCACGATGCCCCGGTCGACCTCCTCGGCGCGGTCCCAGGCGACGACGTGCGGGGCGATCTCGCGGTCCACGAAGTCCCGGGCGAGCCGTCGGACGGCCTCCTGCTCCTCGCTGAGCCCCAGGTTCACCACGCGATCACCTCGCCCTTTCGGCACCTCCCGGCCCTTGAAAGCCGGACATTTAAATTAGCACTGCTAGTTTCGAAGCGCAGCCCTACTATGTGCGCCATGGCCCGACCGCGCAAGCCCCTTCTCAGCACCGACCGGATCGTCGAGACCGCCCGGGCGCTGGTGGACGCGGAGGGCCTCGCGGCCGTCTCCACGCGCCGGCTCGCCGCCGAACTGGGGGTCAGCGGGCCCTCCCTCTACAACCACTTCCGCACCAAGGACGAGATCCTGGAGGCCGTCGCCGACTCGGTGAGCGCCCAGGTCGACCTGTCGATGTTCGACGACGTCCGGGACTGGCGGGCCGCCCTGCACGACTGGGCCGTCTCCTACCGCGACGCCCTGCGCGACCATCCGAACATCGTCCCGGTCCTCGCCCGCGGCCCCGGCCGCCGCCCGGCCGGACTCCGGCTCGCCGACGCGGTGTACGGCGGGATGGTCGCCGCGGGCTGGCCGCCCGCGCAGGCCACCTCGGTCGGCGCGCTGATGCGGTACTTCGTGATGGGCTCCGCGCTCGGCTCGTTCGCCGGCGGTTTCGTGGCCGACGAGAGCGCCTACGACCCCGCCGACTACCCCCATCTCGGCCAGGCGCACCGGCTCGCCGAACAGCAGGAGAAGATCGACGAGCGGGCCTTCGAGACCGGGCTGACGGCCCTGCTGGAGGGGCTGGCGCTCCAGTACGAGCGGCTGCGGGAGAACGCGTAGGCGACCCGGGGCCGGGACACTTCGGCGGGCGCCGAAACGTTCCGGGCGCATGCTGGGGGCCATGACCACCAGGGACGTACGGGCGCCGGGGCTGGCCGCGCTGGCCGGGCTGCTGGCCGACGAGACGCGGGCCGCCTGTCTGCTGGCGCTGCTCGACGGACGGGCGTGGACGGCGGGCGAGCTGGCCCGGCACGCCGGGGTCGCCCCGTCGACGCTGAGCGAGCACCTGGGCAAGCTGGTCGCGGGCGGACTGCTCGCCGAGGAACGGCAGGGGCGGCACCGGTACGTACGGCTCGCCGGGCCGCGGACCGCCCAGCTCGTCGAGGACCTGGTGGCCCAGGCCGGCCCGGACAGCGGCCCGGCGCCGCGCACCCTGCGGGCCGCGACCGCCGGCTCGGCCATGGCCCGCGGCCGCACCTGCTACGACCATCTCGCCGGGCGCCTCGGCATCGCGGTCACCGACGCGCTCACCGCGCGCGGGCTGCTGCGCCAGGACACCGGGTTCGCGCTGACCGACCCGGGGCTGCGGTGGTTCGCGAGCACCGGCATCCCGCTCGACCGCACCTCCCGCCGCCCCCTGGCCCGCGCCTGCCTCGACTGGACCGAACGCCGCCCCCATCTCGCCGGGGTCGCGGGCGCGGCCCTGTGCCGGCACGCGCTGGACACCGGGTGGTGCGTACGGATCGGCAGCGAACGGGCGGTGAAGGTGACGGCCGCGGGCTCGCGCGCGCTGGACGAGCTGCTCGGGATCGACGCCGCCGCCCTGCGCTGAGCCGCGCCGCACCGTCCGAAATCCGCCAGCCCCTGAACCCTCACCCCTCCTAGCCTCGGGATCATGATGAACACCGCCACCTCTCGCACCGGGCTGCTCGCCGCCGGGGCCGCCGTCGTCACCGTCGTGCTGTGGGCGTCCGCCTTCGTGTCGATCCGCAGTGCGGGTGCGGCGTACGCGCCGGGGGCGCTGGCGCTCGGCCGGCTGGCGGCGGGGTCGGTGACGCTGGGGGTGCTCTGCCTGCTGCGGCGGGAGGGGTGGCCGCCCCGCGCCGCCTGGCCGGGGATCGCGCTGTCCGGGCTGCTGTGGTTCGGGGTCTACATGGTGGTCCTCAACTGGGGCGAGCAGCAGGTGGACGCCGGGACGGCGGCCCTGGTGGTGAACATCGGCCCACTGCTGATCGCCCTGCTCGGTGTACGGCTGCTCGGTGATCCGATGCCGCCGCGGCTGCTGGCGGGGATGGCGGTGTCGTTCGCCGGGGCGGTCGCCGTCGGCCTGTCGATGTCGGGCGGGGGCGGGTCTTCGGTGCTCGGGGTCGTGCTCTGCCTGGTCGCGGCGATCGCCTACGCGGCGGGAGTCGTCGCGCAGAAGCCGGCCCTGGGCCGGGCGAGCGTGCTCCAGGTGACGACGTTCGGCTGTCTGACCGGCACGGTCCTGTGCCTGCCGTTCACCGGCCAACTGATCCGCGACGCGTCCGACGCCCCGCTCTCCGCCACGCTCAACATGATCTACCTCGGCGTCTTCCCCACCGCCCTGGCCTTCACCACCTGGGCCTACGCCCTCGCCCGCACGACGGTCAGCCGCATGGGCGCGACGACGTACGCGGTCCCCGCCCTGGTCGTCCTGCTGTCCTGGCTGACCTTGGGCGAGGTCCCCGGGGCGCTCACCCTGGTGGGCGGCGCGCTGTGCCTGGCGGGGGTGGCGGTGGGACGGTCCCGGCCGCCTCGGGACAGGGCGGCGGCGCGACGGCCCGAGGGGGCCGATGTCCGGGAGTGAGGGGGCTGCCGCGGCGGGGTGACGGGTGACCGGGCCGACCGGGGGCGCGGTCCGAGGGGGCTGACGCGGCGCGGGTGACGGGGTGCATCGGCCGAAGGGTCCGGCGCCCCGCAGCGACGGGAGCCCCTGCGGTCGCCGTGGCGGTCCCCAGCCGACGGGGCCCGCAGCCCGCGTGGGCCGCCCCCGCGCGGTAACCGGGGCGCCGCCGACCGGCGGGTCCGGCGCCCCTGGGACGACCGGGTCCGATGTGGTCGACGGGGCGTCCCCGGGCGGGCCGCCTCGATCGAGGGGGCTGACGCCCCAGGGCGACCGGAGCCGTCGCGCTCCGCGAGGCCCTTCCCGATCCCGGCGAGCCGATGCCCCGCGACGGCCCGGACCACCGCCGCCCGGCGAGTCCGGCGACCGGAGCCGCGGCGGGCGGCGGGGCCTGTCCCGGCGGGCGGGCCGTCGTCCGGGGGTCTGACGGGAGTTGGCGGCGTCGTTCGGTCAGAAGACGACCAGGGCCCTGCCTCCCTTGCCCGCCAGCATGTTGTCGAAGGCTGTCGGGATGTCGGCCAGGGTGATGTGTTCGGTCACCAGGGTGGAGAGGTTCAGGCGGCCGGCGCGGATGTGGCCGGCCAGGGCGGGGAGGTCGGTGGACGGGTCGCTGTTGCCGTAGACGCAGCCGGAGAGGGTGCGGCCCCAGTGGAAGAGTTCCAGGGCGTTGAAGGTGACCTGCTGGTCCTTGCCGCCGATGCCGACGACCGTGGTGCGGCCGCCGCGCCGGGTGGACTCCCAGGCCGTGCGGATGGTGACCGCGCGCCCCACGCACTCCACGGCCACGTCCACGCCCTGTCCGCCGGTGAGGGCGCGGATCTCGCGGGCGGTGCGGTCCGAGGCGATCACGTAGTCGGTGGCGCCGGCCGCGCGGGCCAGCTCCTCCTTCTCCGGGGAGACGTCCACCGCGACGATCGTGGCGGCGCCCGCGATCCGCGCCGCCTGGAGGGTCGCGAGGCCCACCCCGCCGACGCCGAACACGGCGACCGTCTCGCCGGGGCGCACCCGCGCGTTGTGGTGGACGGCGCCGTACCCGGTGAGGACCGCGCACCCGAGGAGGGCCGCGTCGGTGAGGGGGATGCCGTCGGGCAACGGCAGCACGCAGGAGGCGGATACGACGGTCTCCTCGGCGAACGCGGCGACGTTCAGCCCGGGATGGAGGTCACGGCCGTCCGCGGTGCGCGCGTAGACGGCCGCGGAGCCGGTGAGCGCGTCGGCGCACAGCCACACCTCGCCGAGCGAGCAGGCGTGGCAACGCCCGCAGGACGGAGCCCAGTTGAGGACGACCGGGGCGCCGGGCGCCACGGAGGTGACCCCCTCGCCGACGGCGACGACCGTGCCCGCGCCCTCGTGGCCCAGCACCGCGGGGACCGGTACCCGCATGGTGCCGTCGGACAGGGACAGGTCGGAGTGGCAGACCCCGGCGGCGGCGAGCCGCACCCGGACCTGGCCCGGACCGGGGTCCGGCAGGTCGATGTCGGTGATCTCCAGGGCGGCGCCCACGGCGGGCAGCACGGCGGCACGAACCACGGCGGACTCCTTCAGAACTGGAGAGACTTGGTCTGGAGGTACTCGGCGAGCCCGTGCGCGCCGAGTTCCCGGCCGACGCCCGACTGCTTGTAACCCCCGAAGGGGGCAAGAGGGTTGAAGCGGCCGCCGTTGATGTCGACCTGCCCGGTGTCCATCCGGCGCGCGAAGGCCACCGCCTCCGTCTCCTCCCCCGCCCAGACCGCGCCCGCCAGGCCGTAGACCGTGCCGTTGGCGATGCGCAGGGCGTCGTCCTCGTCCTCGTAGCGCAGGATCGACAGGACCGGGCCGAAGATCTCCTCCTGGGCGATCGTCATGTCCGGGGTGACGTCGGCGAAGACCGTCGGGGCGACGAACCAGCCCCGCTCGCGCGGCGATCCGGGCCCGCCGGCGACCAGCCGGGCGCCCTCGGCGACGCCCTTCTCGATGTACCCGCGCACCCGGTCGCGCTGGGCGGCGCTGACGAGCGGGCCGATGCGGTCGGCGTACTTGGCGGCGGCCGCCGCGGCCAGCGTCACGGCCTCGTCGTACCGGTCGCGGTGGACGAGCATGCGGGTCCAGGCGCTGCACGTCTGACCGGAGTTGGACATCACGTTGGCGACGCCGACGTTCACCGCGCGGGCGAGGTCGGCGCTCGGCAGGATGACATTGGCGGACTTGCCGCCGAGTTCGAGGGCCACCTTCTTGATCGCGGCACCGGCAACCGCGGCGATCCGGCGGCCGACGGCGGTGGAGCCGGTGAAGGAGACCAGGTCCACGCCGGGGTGTTCGGCGAGGGCCTGCCCCGCGACCGGGCCGAGGCCGGTGACGAGGTTGAACACCCCGGCCGGGACGCCCGCCTCGTGCACGGCCTCGGCGAAGAGCTGCGCGGTGAGGGGGGTGTCCTCGGCGGGTTTGAGGACCACGGTGCAGCCCGCGGCCAGCGCGGGGGCGACCTTGGCGACGATCTGGTGCAGCGGGTAGTTCCACGGGGTGATCGCGGCGACCACGCCGACCGGCTCGTGCAGGACGGTCGAGTTGCCGACCTTCTCCTCGAAGGGGTGGCGCGCGGCGAGGTCGGCGTAGGAGGCGGCGACCGCGATCGGCACGGCCGCGTGGACGGCCTGGGAGAAGGCGAGCGGGGAGCCCAGTTCGGCCGTGACGGTCTCGGCGATCTCGTCCTTGCTGGCCGTCAGCACGTCCCGCAGGGCGGCCAGCCGGGCCGCGCGTTCGGCGGGCGGGGTGGCGGCCCAGGCGGGGAGCGCGGCGCGGGCGGCCCGTACGGCGGCGTCGACGTCCTCGGGGCCGCCGGCCGGGACCTGGGCGATCACCCGCTCGTCGGCCGGGTCGACGACCTCGATCACGTCCCGGCTCGCGGCCGGGCGCCAGGCCCCGTCGAGGTAGATGCCGTCGTGTGCCTTCATCACGTTCCTTCCGGGCGGTCCGCGTCGTCCGGCCCAAACTAGCGCCGTTAGTTTTCCGGCACCAGGGGTCACCGGGGTGCCGCCCGCCACGGTGGCCCGTCGGGGTCTCGGCCAAGGTCCCCTACGCCTCCCACTCCTCCAGGTCCGGGAGGCGGGCCGGGGCCGGGGAGACGCGGTCGCCGTGCTGGTCGAAGACGTACAGGTGGGCGGTGTCGACGAGGAGCGGGACCTGCATGCCGTACCGCAGGACAAAGTCCGGGGTGGTGCGGACGACGAGGTCGCCGGGGATCCGGCCGTCGGGGGACGCGCCCTGCGGCTCGGGCATCGGCCGGGGCCCGCCCGGCGCCTCCGCCACGGGCGGCCCGGCCCGGCGGGCGCCCGCGCGCTCCCGCAGCCGGTCGAGGAACCCGCCCTCGCGGTGGCGCCGGGCCGGGCGGGGCGCCGGGCGGGGGGCCTCCAGTTCGGGGACGACGGCGGGGCCGGAGCCGGTGTTGAAGTGGACCAGCACCTCGTGGCCCTGGAACTCGACATGCTCGACCAGGCCGGTGATGTGGGTCTCCTCGGGGCGGGCCTCGGCGGGCGTGGCGATCCGGACCGCCTCCGAGCGCAGCCCGACGATCACCTCCCGGCCCTGCTGCACCCGCAGCAGCCGGTGGTCGAGGGAGAGCGGTTCGGGCAGCCGCAGGGCCTGTTTGCCGAGACTGATGGTCATGGCGCCGTCGAGCGGGGCGCGGATCAGACCCCGCAGGAGGTTGATGCGCGGGGTGCCGATGAAGGCGGCGACGAAGACGTTGCGGGGCAGGGCGTAGACCGCGCGCGGGGAGTCGACCTGCTGGAGGACCCCGCCACGCAGGACGGCGACCCGGTCGCCGAGCGACATCGCCTCGGCCTGGTCGTGGGTGACGTAGACGGTGGTGACGCCCAACGAGCGGGTGAGGCGGGAGATTTCGGCGCGCAGCCGGTTGCGGAGCTTGGCGTCCAGGTTGGACAGCGGCTCGTCCATCAGGAAGGCGGAGGGGTGGCGGGCGATGGCCCGGCCCATGGCCACGCGCTGGCGTTCCCCGCCGGAGAGCTGGCCGGGGTAGCGGTCCAGGAGTTCCTCGATGCCGAGCATCCGGGCGGTGGCGTCCACCCGGGGGGCCGGGTCGGCGCCGGGGTCCTCGATGCGCAGCGGGAAACCGATGTTGTCGCGGCCGGTCATGTTCGGGTAGAGGGCGAAGTTCTGGAACACCATCGCGATGTCCCGCTGGGACGGCGGCAGATCGTTGGCGTAGGCGCCGTCGAGGAGCAACTCGCCCTCGGTGATGTGCTCCAGGCCGGCGATCATCCGCAACACGGTGGACTTGCCGCAGCCGGAGGGGCCGAGCAGCACCAGGAACTCGCCGGGCGCGATGTCCAGCGACAGCCGGTCCACGGCCCGGACGCCCTTGGCGTGGACCTTGCTGACGTCGTGCAGGGAGATGGCGCGTGTCATGAGAAGTGTCCCCGGGTGCTCTCGGGCAGGTCCTGAGCGCTGGCGCGGCGCACGAAGCTTGTGAGTCACGGAAGTTAACGGACCGTAGGCGGCGGAGGGAAGAGACTCGGCCACATCGGGGACGACGGTCCGACAGATGAGAAGGCACGCCGGGACATTCGGGTCAGGAGCGGACGACTCGAAGGGGCGACGGATACGCGACACGGACGCCGAACTCGCCTTCGGGCGAGGCCGTCACGTTCTCCGTGCCGGGGTCGAACTCGCCTTCCTCCGGCCGCTGTTGGTCCCCATCGGCGCCCCCGGCGCGCGCAGTGCCACCCCCGATGACAGCAGGAGCAGCGCGCCCAGCATCACGAAGGGGGCCGCGGCGCCCGCGAGGCCGGCGGTCAGGCCCGCTGCGGCGGGGGCGGCCACCTGGCCGAGGCGGTTGCCGGTGAGGCGGAGGGCGAGGGCTGTGGAGCGGGCGCCGTCGGGGGCCGCCTGGACGACCGTCGTCATGGAGAGCGGCTGGCCGACCCCGAGGCAGAATCCGAGCACCGCGAGCATCACGGCGAGCCAGGGCACCGGCACCGGCAGGGCGATCCCGGCGCACAGCAGGGCCGCGAGGAGGCAGGTCGTGGTGAGCAGGACGGTGCGGCCGCACAGCCGCAGCAGGGGGGTCAGGACCAGTCGGCAGGCGATCGTGGCCGCCGCGCGGACGCTCAGCAGGACGCCGACGACGGACGGCGCGATGCCCCGCTCGTCGCCGACCACCGGGAGGTAGGCGGTGAGGACGTCGGTCGCGGAGAGCACGGCGAGACTGACCAGGATGCCCGCCGGGACACCGCGGGTGCGCAGGATGCGGGTGACCGGGACGCGCGCGCCGGACGCCGTACGCGGTGCGGGTGCCGTGTCCCGGTGCTCGATGCGCCACAGCGAGGTGAACGCCACCGCACAGCCCGCGCCCGCGACCAGCAGGGCGAGGGCGCTGCTGCCGGCCCGGTCGGCGTCGTCGATCAGCCGGCCGGCCGCGATCGGGCCGATCAACTGGCCGAGGGAGGCGCCGATGGTGAAGTGGCCGAAGTTCCGGTCCTGTTCGTGCGGCGCCGACTGCCGGGCCACCAGCGACTGGGAGCCGATGACGAAGCAGAGATGGCCGAGCCCCATCACCCCGCTCCACAGGGCCATCGTCCACAGGGAGCCGGCCAGGCCGCTGAGGGCGCAGCCGCCGGATATCAGCAGCACCCCGACCGGCAGCAGGGGCGCACAGCGGCCGTGGTCGGTGCGGCGGCCGAGCGGGACCGCGGCGAAGAGCGGCAGCAGGGCGTACACCCCGGCGATGACACCGATCGCGCGCTCGTCCGCGCCCAGCGCGAGGGCCCGGTAGGAGACGGCGGGCCGGGCCATCGACACCGCCCCCTGCGCGAAGCCGAAGGCGATGACGAGGCGCAGCAGCCAGCCGCGGTTCCTCCCGGGCCCCATGGGCGCAGTCCTTCCCGAACCGGTACGACGGCGGTCCAACGGCGTGACGACGACGGTCAGATGATCCCGAACAGCATGCCCGCCCCCAGGATCACCAGGCAGGTGAGGGCGGCCCACTTGACGACGAACCGGGTATGGTCGCCGAACTCGACCTTGGCCATGCCGACGAGGACGTAGACGGCCGGGACCAGCGGGCTCGACATGTGCAGCGGCTGGCCGACCAGCGAGGCGCGGGCGATCTCCAGGGACGACACCCCGTGGGCCTGGCCCGCCTCGGCGAGGACCGGCAGAACACCGAAGTAGAAGCCGTCGTTGGACATGAAGTAGGTGAGCGGGAGGCTCAACAGGCCGGTGACGAAGGCCATGTGGGGTCCCATGCCGTCGGGGATGTTGTCCACCAGCCAGCGGGCCATGTGGTCGACCATGCCGGTGCCCTGGAGGACGCCGGTGAAGACGGCGGCGGCGAAGACCATGCCGGAGACGTTGAGGACGTTCTCGGCGTGGGCGCCGATGCGGGCCTTCTGGTCGGGCATGTGGGGGAAGTTGACGGTCAGGGCCAGGGCCGCGCCGAGCAGGAACAGCACCGGGATCGGCAGCAGCTCCATGATCATGGCGGTGAGGAGCGTGACCGTGAGGAGCGCGTTGAACCAGTACAGCTTGGGCCGCAGGGTGGGCCGTTCAGGGTCCAGGCCGCCCTGGAAGTCGTCGTCCGTGTCGTCGCCGAGGGCGGTCGCCGCGCCCGAACCGCCGCCCGCGGAGCCGGACTTGTCCGCGCCGCCGCCGACCAGCACGGTCTCCGTCTCCCGCTCCTCCACGAGCGCCTCGTCCAGCGTCAGCCACACCGAGCCGCTTGCGCTCACGGCGGCCGAGGACGTAGGCGAGGACGACGACGAAGGCCAGGCCCGCGGCCAGGGCCGGGATCATCGGTACGAAGACGTCACCGGCGTCCAGCTTCAGGGCGGTGGCCGCGCGGGCCGTCGGGCCGCCCCAGGGCAGGGTGTTCATCACGCCGTTGGCCATCGCGGCCACACCGGTCATCACGACCAGGCTCATCCTCAGGCGCTTGTACAGCGGGTACATCGCCGACACGGTGATCATGAAGGTGGTGGAGCCGTCGCCGTCGAGCGAGACGATCGCGGCGAGGAGCGCGGTGCCCACGACGATCCGGAGCGGGTCGGCCTTGCAGAACCGCAGGATGGCCCGGACGATCGGGTCGAAGAGGCCGACGTCGATCATCACACCGAAGTAGACGATCGCGAACATGAGCATCGCCGCGGTGGGCGCGAGGCTGGTGACGCCGTCGATGACGTAGTCACCGAGCCGGGCGCCCTTCCCGACGACGACGCAGAACAGTGCCGGGATCAGTACGAGCGCCGCGATCGGCGACATCTTCTTCAGCATGATCAGGACCAGGAAGGTCGCGATCATGGCGAAGCCGAGGACGGTCAGCATGAGTGGACACCTAACGTTTGACGTTCGCCCTTGAACATCCACCGGACATCCGTCTGGGGGTCGGCGGTGCGATGACGTTAGGTGCGCCCGAACACGGTTAACAACCCGTTGACGCGCGAGCAATAAGCGCAAAAGTCCAGGTCACAGCTTTGCTCACGGCACGGGCGTGAGCGAGACGGGGATGCCGTTGAGGACCGCGTTGCCCGACAGGGGGTCGAGCAGGCTGCCGTCGAGGAGCTGGTTGACGTTGACGCCGGGGTCGGTGGCGGCGTGGGCGAGGCGGGTGCCGGGGCGGTCGTGGCCCCAGCCGTGCGGGAGGCTCACCACGCCGCGCCGGACGCCGTCGGTGATCTCGGCGGGGGCGGTCACCTCTCCGCCGGCGCCCTTGACCCGTACCGCGCCGCCGTCGCGCAGCCCGAGCCGTTCGGCGTCCTCGGGGTGGATGTGCAGGGTGCAGCGGTTGGTGCCGCCGGTGAGGGCGGGGACGTTGTGCAGCCAACTGTTGTTGGAGCGCAGATGGCGGCGCCCGACGAGGACCAGTCCCGCGGGCCGTTCGCGCAGTGCCTGGCGCAGCCGGGGCAGATCGTCGGCGATGGGCGCGGGCAGCAGTTCGACGCGTCCGCTGCGGGTCTTCAGGGGCTGCGGCAGCCGTGGGCGCAGCGGTCCGAGGTCGATGCCGTGCGGGTGGCCGAGCAGCCGGTCGAGGGTGAGTCCGTCCGGGCGGGCGCCGAAGCCGTCGCCGTAGGGGCCGAGGCGGAGCATCAGGTCGAGGCGGCGTTCGGGGCCGTTGTCGCCGGTGAGGAGGGCGGCCAGTTCCTCGGGGTCGCGGCCGTGGACGGGCGAGTGGGCCTCGGTGACGGCCTTGCCGAGGGTCCGGCCGACGACGAGGTCGTCGACGGCGGCGGGGTCGGCGCCGTGCATGCCGGTGACGGCCAGGACGAGCCGGGCGAGGATCTCCGTCTCGGCCATCCTGCCGTCCTCCAGCGGGACGGCGGGGCGGTTGTAGCGGACCTGGTTGCGGACGGCGAGGGTGTTGAAGGCGAAGTCGTGGTGCGGGCTCTGGGAGGGCGGGGGCGGCGGCAGGACGACGTCGGCGTGGCGGGCGGTCTCGTTGAGGTACGGGTCGACGCTGACCATGAAGTCCAGGGAGCCGAGGGCCTTGTCGAGGCGGTCGCCGTCGGGTGCGGAGAGCACGGGGTTGGCGGCGACGACCAGGAGGGCGCGGATCGGTTCGCCGTCCTCGGTGGCGGTGTCGATCTCCTCGGCGAGCGCGGAGAGCGGCAGTTCGCCCTTGGCCTCGGGGTGGCGGCCGACCCGGGAGTGCCAGCGGCCGAGCCGGAAGCCGCGGCCGGGTCCGGCGGGGCGCGGGGTGCGGTCGGTGGCGGCCTGCGGGAAGAGGGCGCCGCCGGGGCGGTCGAGGTTGCCGGTGAGGATGTTGAGGACGTCGACCAGCCAGCTTCCGAGGGTGCCGTGCGGGACCGTGCAGCTTCCGATGCGGCCGTAGACGGCGGCGGTGGGGGCGGCGGCGAGTTCACGGGCGAGGGCGCGGACGGTGGCGGCCTCGACGTCGCAGGCGGGGGCGACCGCCTCGGGGGTGAAGTCGGCCAGGGCGGCGCGGAGTTCGTCCAGTCCCTCGACGTGGCCGGTGAGCGCGCCGAGGTCGGTCAGGTCCTCCTCGAAGAGGGTGTGGGCCATCGCGGCGAGGAGCAGCGCGTCGGTGCCGGGGCGGATGCCGACGTGCCGGTCGGCGAGCCGGGCGGTGCGGGTGCGGCGCGGGTCGATGACGGTGAGGGTGCCGCCGCGCGCCTTGAGGGCCCTGAGCCGGCCGGGGAAGTCGGGGGCGGTGCACAGACTGCCGTTGGATTCCAGGGGGTTGGCGCCGATCAGGAGCAGATGGCTCGTGCGGTCGAGGTCGGGCACCGGGATGGCGTTGGCGTCGCCGAAGAGCAGTCCGCTGGAGACGTGCTTGGGCATCTGGTCGACCGTGGAGGCGGTGAACAGGCTGCGGGTGCCGATCCCGGCGACCAGCAGGGGCGGGTAGAGGGCGCCGGCCACAGTGTGCACGTTGGGGTTGCCGAGGACGATGCCGACGGCGTGCGGGCCGTACCGCTCGATCAGCGGCCGGACACCGGCGGCGACGGCGTCGAACGCCTCCGTCCAGGTGGCCTCGCGCAGCTCGCCGTCACGGCGGACGAGGGGGGTGCGCAGCCGGTCGGGGTCGCCGTCGACGGCGGCGAAGGAGGCGCCCTTGGGGCAGATGAACCCCTTGCTGAACACGTCGTCCCGGTCGCCGCGGGCGCCGGTGACGGTGGTCCCCTCGAGGGTGAGCGTCAGCCCGCAGGTGGCCTCGCACAGGGGGCAGATTCGCAGGGCGGTGCGGGGCACGGGTCCTCCCGGTGACGGCGGCGTCGCCTTTCCCGGCCGAGCATACCGACCGGTATGCATCCTGGGGAGGGTGAGGGCGACGCGACCTGTGGCGGTCAGTCCAGGACCCGCGCCAGATACGCCCGCAGCAGCTCCCGCGTCTCGTCGATCACCTTGGGGTCGCCCTGCGGATCCACCCGGAAGGCGAGCTGGACGAGGGTGTCGGCGGTCTCCACGGCGATCAGGAAGATCCGGCTCATGTCCTCGTCGGGGGTGCGGCCGAGGTAGCCGGAGAGCAGTTCGGTGAGACGGTCGGCGACCCGGTGGTTGGGTTCGGCCTGGCGGACGCCGACCGGGATCTGGTTGCCGAAGTCCACGAGGGAGAAGCCGGGCGCGGTGCGCTTCATGGCCAGGTACTCGTCGAGGACGGCGTCCATGGCGGCCCGCCAGTCACCGGGCCGGGCGCCCGCCAGCCGTGCGGTGACCCGCTCCGCGTACCGCTCCAGGTTGCGCTGGGCGAGCGCGTCCGCCATCTGCCGTTTGTTGCCGAAGAAGCGGTAGACGGACCCGATGGGCACGCCCGCGCGCTGGGCGACGGCGCGGGTGCTCAGGTCGTCGTAGCCGACCTCGTCGAGGAGGTCGGCGCAGGCGTCCAGGATCCTGGTGAGCCGTTCGGCACTGCGCCGCTGGACGGGCGCACGACGGAGCGATGTCGCTGGGGGCACGGGCTTCATGATGCCTTTCCGCCGTGGTCAGGTGAACCTCGCCCCTCAGTACGGGGAAGGATGCCCGATGCACTCATGGCCGGGCGGGCACGGCCGTTCACAGCCGCTCAGGGTTCCGAGGGCGAGGACCAGGTGGCCTCGCCGGACGGCTCCGAGGCGGTGATGTCGGCGGTGCTCTCCACCGCCTTGCCGTCGACCGCCCACACCGTGCCGTCGTCCGCGTACAGCCGGACGGTGACCTGGTGGGTGCCGTGCGGGAGGTAGCCGGCCGGGATGCGGTACGACGGGGTGCGCAGATCGGCGACGGCCCGTTCGTCGACGTAGAGCCGGGCGAGGCCGCGGCCGGTGACCGCGCGGGCCTTCACTCCGTCGGGCGAGAAGCGGAAATTGGCCAGCTTGAGGCGGACGTCCCAGCCGCCGTCGGCGTCGGGCTGGACCTCCAGGCCGACCGCGGGCGCCCCCTTGGCGTCGACCTCGCGGTAGTGGCGTCCGTCGAGGTCGGTGTCGGCGAGGACCTTGCCCACGGGTGAGGGGGACAGCAGGTCACCCCGGTCCTGGGCACCGTCGGAACCGCAGCCCGCGGCTCCGGTCAGCAGCAGGACCGAGACGGCGAGCGCGGCGACGGCTCCACGCGACCACGACATGCCGGTGACATTAGAGCAACGGTCCGACGGACGGATCCCCCTGGGGTCTGGTTCCGGTCGCCGGTGATCGTCCTTACGAAGGACGACCGGCGCACCTCTTGCGCCGGCGAAACCGCAATCCTACGGTGATGCATAGGAATCGGCCGCAAGGAAGCGAGTGACGATGAACCGCGGGGACGCACGGAAGACCGCCGAGGGGCTGACCCATCTGACCGGCTTCGGCAACGAGCACAGTTCCGAGGCCGTGCCGGGCGCCCTGCCGGAGGGCCGCAACTCTCCCCAGCGCGCGCCCCTGGGTCTCTACGCGGAGCAGCTCAGCGGTTCGGCGTTCACCGAGCCGCGCGCCCACAACCGCCGCTCGTGGCTGTACCGGATCCGTCCGTCGGCCGCCCACCCGGCGTTCACCCGCACCGGCAACGGCGGGCTGCGCACCGCGCCCTTCACCGAGACCGTGCCGGACCCGAACCGGCTGCGCTGGGACCCGCTGCCGGACCCCGCGGCGGGCACCGACTTCCTGGCCGGCCTGTGGACCCTCGGCGGCAACGGCGACGCCGCCCAGCGCACGGGCATGGCCGTGCACCTCTACCACGCCGACACCTCGATGGAGCGGGTGTTCAGCGACGCCGACGGCGAGCTGCTGATCGTCCCGGAGCGGGGCGGGCTGCTGCTGCGCACCGAGTTCGGCCTGCTGCGCGCGGAGCCGGGCCATGTGGCGCTGATCCCGCGCGGGGTGCGCTTCCGGGTCGAGCTGCTCGACGACACCGCCCGCGGGTACGTCTGCGAGAACTACGGCGCCCCCTTCCAGCTTCCCGACCTCGGCCCGATCGGCGCCAACGGCCTCGCCAACCCCCGTGACTTCCTGGCGCCGGTCGCCGCCTACGAGGACACCGAGGGGCCGGTGGAGGTCGTCAACAAGTTCTGCGGCAACCTCTGGACGGCCCGCTACGACCACTCGCCCCTCGACGTGGTCGCCTGGCACGGCAACCACGTCCCGTACGTCTACGACCTGCGCCGTTTCAATGTCATCGGCACCATCTCGTACGACCACCCGGACCCGTCGATCTTCACGGTGCTCACCTCGCCCTCGGACACCCCGGGCCTCGCCGGGGTCGACTTCGTGGTGTTCGCGCCGCGCTGGCTGGTGGGCGAGGACACCTTCCGGCCGCCGTACTTCCACCGGAACGTGATGAGCGAGTACATGGGCCTGATCGAGGGCGCCTACGACGCGAAGACGGCCGGGAAGGGCGGCTTCGTGCCGGGCGGCGGCTCGCTGCACAACATGATGTCGGCGCACGGCCCGGACCGGGAGACCTTCGACCGGGCCAGCGCGGCGGAACTGCGCCCGCAGCGGGTGGACGACGGTCTGGCGTTCATGTTCGAGACGCGCTGGCCGGTCACCCTCACCCCGCACGCGGCCGGCGCCGACCATCTCCAGCAGGGCTACGACGACGTGTGGAACGGACTGGAGCGGCACTTCCGCCCCTTGCACTGAAAGACGCCCGAAGGGTACGGATGGCCCGTGACCTCCTTCGCCCCGGACTCGATCGTCCTCAACCGCAAACTGCCGCTCTGGTACCAGGTGTCGCAGTCGCTGCGTGCCTCGATACTGGGCCGCTCGCCCCGGGACCCGCTGCGGCTGCCCACCGAGGAGCAGCTCGCCGGGCACTACGGGGTGAGCGTGCTGACCATGCGGCAGGCGCTGAAGGAGCTGGAGGACGAGGGGCTGATCACCCGGCACCGCAGGCGCGGCACGTTCATCGAGCCGGACGTGCGGCGCGGTGCGCCGGTGCGGCTGCTGGGCTCGGTCGACGCGATCGTGGCCCAGCAGTCCGGGATGACGACCGAGCTGCTGGAGCACGGCACGGCGGCCGTGCCCGCCGAACTCGCCGAGCACTTCCCGGATCTGGCCGAGGTGGCGGCCTACCACCGGCTGCGCGGCGACGACACGACGGGCGAGCCGACCAACCACGCCCGCAACTACGTCCGTCCCGAACTGGCCGCGCTGATCGACCCGGACGATCTGGTGCGCTGGCCGATGACCAAGGTGCTGCGGGACGTCGTGGGCGCCGACATCAGCCGGATCACGGACACCGTCGAGGCCCGGCTGGCCGATCCGGAGACGGCCCGGCTGCTGCGGGTGCCGCTGCTGAGCCCGATCCTCCATTACACGGGCGTCACCTACGACACCGACGGCCGGGTGCTGGACGCGGCCGTCATCCACTACCGGGGCGACCGCTTCTCCTTCACGGTCACGCTCGACGCCACCTGAGCAGGACGTAGCATGCCGACCGTGACGCACGCCGACGCCCCACCGCTGGCGGACCTCATGCCGTGGTCCGTCGCCGCGCCGCGCCTCGGCCGGGCCTGGCCGCTGGCCGCCGACCCGGCCGCGCTCAGGGACCGCTGGGCCGCGCTGGTGGCGGCACAGGGCCCGGAGCGCGAGGCGCTGTTCGAGCCGACCCGCTCACGCACCGCGCACTCGGCGGTGGCCCAGCTCCCGGGGCAGACCGGCGGCACCGAGCGGCTGGTCCGCGCGGCGGGTCCCTGCCCCGAGCCGGTACGGGTGCTGGCCGCGCCCTTCGACGAGCAGTGGCTCCTCCCCGACCACCGGCTGATCGACGCGGCCCGCCCCGAGCTGTGGCGGGTGGCCGACGCGCACCAGGTGTTCCTGGTGGAGTCGGCGGACGCGCCGCCGCTGGCGACCCGGCTGCCGCCCGTCGTGCGCGGCGGCCGGATCCGCCCGCTGTACCGGCGTCCGGGCGGCGCGGAACCCAATCTGGCGCCGGGTCTGCTGGAGCGGCTCGGCCACTCCCTCGATCCGCTGGACTTCCTGGCCTGGACACTCGTCGCGGTCCGCCCCGATCTCACGGTGCCGCTCCCCCGCGACCCCTCGCTCTGGGCGCGGGGTGTCGAACTGGGCCACCGGGCGCTGTGGTTGCTGCGCCGTGACGGCGAGCGCCCCAAGCTCCCGGGCGGGCGCCGCCCCTACGTCCGCGCCCCGCTGCCGGCCCGCCCGCTCACCCTGCGCTACGACCGCGAGGAGGAGACCCTGCACCTCGACGAGGGGCGGATCTCCCCGGTGCCGCCGGAAGCCTGGGACGTCGAGGCACCGGCCGGAACCCGGGTCCTGGAGCGGTGGTTCGCGGCCCGCACGGCACCGGCCGCCGAACCGGGCACCCTCGCGGCGATCCTCCCGACCGCCTGGCGGCAGACCTGGACCTCCGAACTCCTGGAACTGATCACGGTGTTGGCGCTGCTCGCGGAAGTCCGTGAGCAGCAGAAGGAGTTGACGGTCACCGACGGGCTCGGCGCGGCGGACCTGCGGGCGTCGGGCGTCCTTCCGCCGCCGGACACCTCGCGCCGTCCGGCGACGGTACTGGACCACCAGGAGGAGGGCCCGGAGGGCCAGTTCGCGCTGCTGTAGGCGGGTGCCGTCGGCGGTGCGGGGCCCGGGGCACAGGCGGCGCGGTGCCCGGCCGGTGACATGATCCGTTCCATGGATGGACTTCCCCCGCCCCTGGAGGGCGTCACCGTCGTCGCCGTCGAGCAGGCCGTCGCGGCCCCGTTCGCCACCCGGCAGCTCGCCGATCTGGGCGCCCGGGTGATCAAGGTGGAGCGGGTCGACGGCGGCGACTTCGCGCGCGGCTACGACACCGCCGCCGCCGGCCTCGCCTCCCACTTCGTGTGGTGCAACCGGGGCAAGGAGTCCATCGCCCTGGACCTGAAGGACCCGCGCGGCCTGGACGTCGTACGGCGGCTGATCGCGGACGCGGACGTGTTCGTGCAGAACCTGGCGCAGGGGGCGGCGGCCCGGCTCGGTCTGGACGCCGCGACGCTGTGTGCGGCGCATCCCCGGCTGATCGCCGTGGACGTCTCGGGGTACGGCTCCGGCGGCCCCTACGCCGACAAGCGGGCGTACGACATGCTCGTGCAGTGCGAGGCGGGGCTCGTGTCGGTGACCGGGACGCCCGGGCAGCCGGTGAAGGCGGGGATCCCGGCGGCCGACATCGCGGCCGGGATGTACGCCTTCTCGGGGGTGCTGGCGGCGCTGGTGCGGCGGGGCACGACCGGGCGGGGCGGGCCGGTGGAGGTGTCGATGCTGGAGGCGCTCGCCGAGTGGATGGGGCATCCGCTGCACCACACCATCCACGGCGGCACCCCGCCGGAGCGCACCGGTCTCGCGCACGCCGTGATCGCGCCCTACGACGCCTATCCCACCGCCGACGGCGGCCGGGTGCTGCTGTCGGTGCAGAACGACCGCGAGTGGCGGCGGCTGGCCGAACGGGTGCTGGGGCGGCCCGGGCTGGGGACGGATCCGGAGTTCGCGACGAACGCGGCCCGGGTGCGCCACCGGGAGCGCACGGACGCGCTGGTGGGCGAGGCGCTGGGCGCGCTCGGCACCGACGAGGCGCTGGCGCTCCTGGAGGCCGCGGGCATCGCGTGCGCGCGCCTGAGGGACCTGCGGGAACTGAACGAGCATCCGCAGCTCGCGGCCCGTGAGCGGTGGCGGGAAGTGGGGTCGCCGGTAGGGCCGTTGCGCGCGCTGCTGCCTCCGATCACACTGCCGGGCGGGTCGGAGGCGCGGATGGGGGACGTACCCGCGCTCGGGGAACACACCGAAGCGCTGCTGCGTGCCGCGGGGATGACGGACGAGGAGATCGCAGCGCTGCGCCGGGACGGTGTGGCCGCCTGAGCGCGGGTCTCAGTGCCGGTGTCCGCCGAACAGCGAGCGGCGCAGCCGGCGCAGCGGCGCGAAGAGCGAGACCCGGCTCACCCGGGCACCCTGCGAGCTGCGCTCGTGGGGCTCACGGGCGGTCAGCTCACGCATCAGCGTGGTCGCCTCCAGCGTCTCGCGCTGCGGTATGGCGGGGCCGCCCAGCACCGCGAGATGACGGTCGAGCCGCGAACTGGTCGCGGTACTCCCGCAGGTGATCGCAGGGACCCTCGCCCTGCTGCGCATCGTTATCTGTTCCATGTCACTCCCCACCCGTACGAGTCCACCCGGCCCGGGCAGGGTAACCCTATCGCCCCGGCCGGGCACGCGTGTATCGAGCTCACGGGAATCACCTTCCCCATAAGGGGGTTGACGACCCCTCTTCGATCACTCTCCGAATCCAACCGATTTCAGGGTGAGTTGGACAATCGGCTGGCTGGTGGGCTGAGCTGACCCACCGTCGGGCTCGACGGTCACAGCGAGTGACGTCGCCGCGGTGTCGAGTCCGGTCGCGACCAAGGGCGTGTCGCCCGCGAAGAGCCCGAGGGAGCGCGGTTGCGCGTCGGGGCGCATGAGCCAGAGCTGATGCACCTGTCCGGTGGGCAGCTCGCCGTATCCGCTCAACGTGACGACCGCCTCGCCCTCCGATGCGGAAGCGATCACTCCGATACTGCGGCCCCGCTGGTCCGCCCCGGTCGTCGCGCGCGCGTCCGGAGCTGCGAGAACGTGGGCGATCTCACGTGCCCGGTCGCGTTCGGCGGCCAACTCGTCCTGGGCGCGGTTCGCCTGGACGGCGAAGAGCCCGGCGACCACGAGGGCCGCCGCCGCGGTGGCCGTGGCGAACGGCACGAACAGCGGGCGGCGCGCACGGGGCGCACGGGAGCGTCCGGGCGGTGGCTCCGTGCCCCAGACGTGCGGAGGCAGTTGGGGCGCGCGCTCGCGCACCGGCGCGCGCACCGGCTCCTGCGGGGTCCGCTGGACGGCGGCCAGCACCCGTTCACGCATCGCGGCCGGCGGCGGCGCGGCCTGCGACCAGGCCAGCCGGACCGCGTCCTCGGCCAGTTCGCGCACCTCGGCGGCGCACCGGTCGCAGGAGCGCAGATGTTTCTCGAACCGGCGGCGCTCGTCGGCGTCGAGGGCGTCCAGCGCGTAGGGCGCGGCCAGCGAGTGCCGGTCCTCGCGGCGGAACAGCGAACCGAGGACGCTCATGCGGCACCTCCCAGACAGTGGCGCAGCCGCGTGAGCCCGTCCCGCATGCGCGTCTTGACCGTGCCGAGCGGCAGCGACAGCCGCTCCGCCACCTCACGGTAGGTGTACCCGTCGTAGTAGGCGAGCGTCACGGACTGACGCTGGAGAGCCGTCAGCCGGTTGAGGCAGCGGCGCACCAACTCCCGTTCCAGGCCCGCCTCGACCTCCTCCGACACCTGGTCGAAGGCCGGGTCGTGATAGCGCCGGCCCTCGCGCTGCTCCCGGTCGACGGCGGCCCGTGCGCTGCGCACCCGGTCGACCGCCCGCCGGTGGGCGAGGGTGAGGATCCAGGAGAGGGCGCTGCCGCGCCCGGGATCGAAGCGTGCTGCCGAACGCCAGGCCTCCAGGAGCACCTCTTGGGTGACCTCCTCCGACTGCGCGGGGTCGCGTACGACCCGGCGCACAAGCCCGAACACCGGTCCGGACACCAGTCCGTACAACTGCTCGAAGGCCCGCTGATCGCCTCCAGCGACGAGCACCAGCAGCTCGTCCGCCTCCATCCGGTCCCCCTCTCCACGGCCGCACCCGGGCCGGCCCCTCACACCAGGCATTCGCAACGGACACACCTCCGGATGGGTTACGGATCATAGATCCGAAAACGCGGGTCGAGCAGCGGGAAAAACTTTTTGGATCCCGACCAATCCGATCCGCCGTCCGCTTCGTATCACTGTCCAGTCAGGCAAGTTGGCACAGAGGTCGGCAAGAGGACGGACGGCATGACAGCTATCTCCAGCAGCGGCGCGGGACGCAGGAGCGTCGCGACTCTCATATGCGGTGCGCTGGCCGCCGGGGGGCTCGCGGCCGCCGGTATGGCCACTCTGGCGCCGGGGGCGGCCCACGCCTCCAGCCACCGGGAGGCCCCCCTCATCTCGGGCACCCCGCAGTACGACAACACGGACCTGTACGCGTTCGTCAGCCCGGACCATCCGGACACGACGACGATCGTCGCGAACTGGATCCCCTTCGAGGAACCGGCGGGCGGCCCGAACTTCTTCCCGTTCGCCGAGGACGCCCAGTACGACATCCACGTCGACAACAACGGTGACGCGCAGGGCGAGCTGCTCTTCCGCTACACCTTCAAGACCCATGTGAAGAACAAGAAGACGTTCCTCTACAACACGGGTGCGGTCGAGAGCCTGGACGACAAGGACCTCAACGTCACCCAGACCTACGACCTGGAGCTGGTCAAGCTCAAGAACCAGAAGGTCGTGCACAAGACGAAGCTGGCGGACGACGTGCCGGTGGCGCCGTCGAACGTGGGCAAGGCGTCCATGCCGAACTACGCCAAGCTGCGCGACCAGGCGATCTACAAGCTCCCCGGCGGCGCGAAGACCTTCGCCGGCCAGGCCGACGACCCGTTCTTCCTGGACCTGCGCGTCTTCGACCTGCTGTACGGCGGCAACCTGTCCGAGGTCGGCAACGACACCCTCAAGGGCTACAACGTCAACTCGATCGCCCTCCAGGTGCCCACCGACATGATCACCGAGTCGAAGGACCAGCCGATCGTCGGCATCTGGTCCACCACCCAGCGCCGTAACGCGCAGGGCTACTACTCCCAGGTCTCCCGTCTGGGCATGCCGCTGGTCAACGAGGTCGTCAACCCCCTCAAGGACAAGGACAAGTTCAACGCGTCCTCGCCCTGGGAGGACGCCCAGTTCCTGAAGAACGTCACCAACCCCGAGCTGCCGAAGCTCATCGAGGCGATCTACAAGATCAAGGCCCCGGCGGAGCCGCGCAACGACCTGGTCGACGTGTTCCTCAAGGGCGTCAAGGGCCTCAACCAGCCGCCGTACGTGAAGCCTTCGGAGCAGCTCCGCCTCAACACCTCGATCAAGCCGGCCGCCAGCCCCAAGCGGCTGGGCGTGCTGGACGGCGACAACGCGGGCTTCCCCAACGGCCGACGGCTGACGGACGACGTCATCGACGTCTCGCTCCAGGTCGTCGAGGGTGAACTGGTCGGCTCCAAGAACGACTTGGGCGACGCGGTCGACAAGAACGACAAGACCTTCGAGAAGGCGTTCCCCTACGTCGCCCTGCCGACCGAGGGGTCGCGCGGTCCGCTCGCCAAGGGTGTCAGCAGCGGCACCGACGTCCGCAGCCAGCTCGGTGACGCCCTCCAGCCGGCCTCCTCGACCGAGACGAACTCGACCCTGATCGCCGCGTCCGCCGGCGCCGGCGCGGCCGGTGTCCTCCTCATCGGCGGCGGCCTCATGTGGTGGCGCCGCGCCACCCGCGGGACGGGCGGCCGGGGTTACCGGGGCTACTAGGCCCTCCGTTCCCGGACGTTCGTCCGGGCGGGCCCGGGGAGAAACCTGCGCTCCCCGGCCCGCCCCCATCGACCGGCGCGGCCCGCGTAACCCATCCCCCACGGCGCGGGCCGCGCCACACCACCGCAGGACGATCCACCCAGGCGACCGAGGAGAGGCATGTCCCCGCGTACGAACGACGGCGAGCCGGAGCGCGAACTCCCGGCATCCGGACGGCGGTCCGAGGACGCGGACGTGGTCACGGACGCGGACGCGGACTCGGTCACGGAAACGGACGCGGTCGCCGGGCAGGACGCCGAGGCCGCCGAGGTCAGCGAGGTCTCCGTCCCCGACGAGCGAGTCGCCGCCGTGCGACGGTTCGCCGCCGCCGGGCGGCGTCGGCGGATGGTCGAACTCGGGGCCTGTGCCGCCATGCTGGCCGTGGCCCTCACCGCCGGCGCGATCGCCGTCGGGGCCGCGCACGAGACCCGGAACACCCCCGTGGTGACGGCCGCCGCGGTCACCCCCGGACTGCTCGCGAGCGCCGACCTCGGCGAGGGCATCACCGCTCTTCAGGCCCATCTCCGCGCCCAGCCAAGGGACTTCGGCGGATGGGCCACCCTCGGACTCGCCTACGTCGAGCAGGCCCGCACCAACGGCGACCCCTCCCGCTACCCGCAGGCCGAGCAGGCGCTCAAGCGCTCCCTCGCACTGCGCCCGGACAACGACCAGGCCCTCGCGGGCCGCGCCGCCCTGGCCGCCGCCCGCCACGACTTCCCGAACGCCCTGAAGTACGCCGACGAGGCGCTGAAGCAGAACCCGTACAGCGAACGCGCCCTGTGCTCCCGGATCGACGCCCTCGTGGAACTCGGCCGCTACGACGACGCCGCGCGCGCCGCCGACCTCGCGGACGAACGGCGCCCGGGCGTACCGGTGTTCACCCGCTATGCCTACGTCCGGGAACTGCGCGGCGACGTCACCACCGCCCGCCGTGTCCTCGACCAGGCGCTCGACTCGTCCACCACCCCGGGCGACATCGCCTACGTGGCCACCCAGATCGGCCAACTCGCCTGGAACCAGGGCGACTACGAGGACGCCCTCACCCACTACGCCCGCGCCCTCGCCGCCGACGAGAACTACCTCCCCGCGCTGGAGGGCAGGGCCCGCGCCCAGGCGGCGAGCGGCCGGCGGGCCGAGGCGCTGACCGGGCTGGAGATCGTCGTCGCCCGCTTCCCGCTCCCCGGACCGCTGGTCGAACTCGGTGAGCTGTACGAGGCCCGCGGCGCCGCGGGCGACCGGGCGAAGGCCGACGACCAGTACACCCTGGTCGACGCCTGGACGGCCCTGGCCCGTGCCAACGGCGTCAACGCCGACCTGGACACCGCGCTGGCCGCCGCCGACCACGGCGACCGGACGGCGGCGCTGCGCGCGGCCCGCGCCGAGTGGGACCGCCGGCAGACCGTGCACACGGCGGACGCCCTCGCCTGGGCCCTGCACGTCAACGGCAAGGACGCCGAGGCCCTCCCCTACGCCCGCAGGGCCACCGCGACCGGCTACCGCAACGCCTCCTTCCTCTACCACCGCGGCATGATCGAGCAGGCCACCGGCAACGCGAAGGACGCCCGCACGCACCTCACGGCGGCCCTGAAGCTGAACCCCGGCTTCTCCCCGCCCGGCGCCCGCGCGGCCCGTACGGCACTGAAGGCACTGGAGGCCGCCAAGTGAACGCCCGTCGCCCCGGCCTCCGCCGGCTCTTCGCGTCCGGCGCGGCCGTGCTCACCGCCGGCTGCGCGCTCGCCCTGCTCCCCGCGGCCACCGCGAGCGCGCACCCGCTCGGCAACTTCACCGTCAACCGGTACGACGGTCTCGTCACCGCCCCCGGACAGCTCCGGGTCGACCATGTCGAGGACCTCGCCGAGATCCCGGCGACCCAGGCCAAGCCCGACATCGAACGCCTCGGCACGACCGAGTGGGCGCGGCAGCGCTGTGCCACGGCCGCCTCCGACAGCAAGGTCACCATGGACGGCCGCGCCGTCCCGCTCACGGCGGGCGCCGCCCGGGCGGTCGTACGGCCCGGACAGGCCGGGCTCGACACGCTGCGGGTGGAGTGCCGGCTGACGGCTCCGCTGCCCGCCGACGACACGGTCACCGTCGCCTTCCACAGCGCGGGCGCCTCCTCCGGGCCCGGCTGGCGCGAGATCACCGCGCGCGGCGACCGGACGACGCTGACCTCGTCCGACGTACCGAAGACCTCGATCTCCGGCGAACTGACCTCGTACCCGCAGGAGTTGCTGTCCTCCCCCGCCGACACCGCGACCGCGTCGCTGCGGGTGCGGCCGGGCGGTCCGGCGCTGGCCGAGGACGACCGGCGCGACGCGCCCGCCGCGTCCGTGCTGCCGCGCGGCGCCGACCGGTGGACGCGCGCCCTGGACGATCTGGTCGCCCGGCAGGACCTCACCCTCGGCTTCGCCGCGCTGGCGCTGGTGATCGCCGTCGGCCTTGGCGCGATGCACGCGGTCGCGCCGGGCCACGGCAAGACCATCATGGCCGCGACCGCCGCCGCGCGGGGCGGCCGGGCCCGGATGAAGGACGTCCTGCCGCTGGCCGCGTCGGTCACCGTCACCCACACCCTGGGCGTGGTCGCCCTCGGCCTCCTGGTGACGGCGGGCTCGGCCGCGGCCCCCTCGGTGATCGCCTGGCTGGGCCTCGCCAGCGGAGCGCTGGTCCTCGTCGCGGGCGTCACGCTCGCCCGCCGGGCCTGGCGCAACCGGTCGCACGGCCATGGGCACGGGCATGGGCACGGGCATGGGCCCGGACACGGTCACACCCACAGCCACGGCGGGCACACGCACACGCACCACCCCCACGGGCCCGGCGGCCACGACCACCACGACCACGAGCCCGCCCCCGCCCGCCGCCTCGTACTGGCCGGCGCGCACACGGGCCCGCACGCCCCCGCCCCCGCCAGCACCCCCACCCACGAACACACCCACCACCACGGCCATGAGCACGAACACACGCACGACCACACCCACGCAGGCCACACCCACACCCACGGCGGGCACACCCACACCCACGCCACCGCCCCCACCCTGCGCGGCACGATCCTGCTCGGGTTCGCCGGTGGCATGGTGCCCAGCCCCTCGGCCGTGGTCGTGCTGGTCGGCGCGGCGGCGCTCGGGCACGCCTGGTTCGGGCTGCTGCTCGTCGTCGCGTACGGCGTCGGGCTGGCGCTGACCCTCACGGCGGCCGGCTACGCGGTCGTACGGCTCGGCGCGGGCGCGACCCGGCTGCTCGACCGGCAGCCGCGCTGGACCACCCGGCCCGCCGTGGCGCTGGTCCGGCGGAATCTGCCGGTCTGGTCGGCGCTGCTCGTGGTGGCTCTCGGGGCCGGCCTTGTGCTCAAGGGGGCCGCATCCGTACTGGGCTGAGCTACGTTGGTGGGGTTGCGTGGGTTTTCGCCCGGATGCGATGTGCGAATGGGGGACGCGGTGTCCGAAGAAGCGGGTGGTGAGCGGCTGATCGCGGGCCGCTACCGGCTCCTGACCCCGCTCGGTGAGGGCGGCATGGGCACGGTGTGGCGGGCGCGGGACGAACTGCTGCACCGCGAGGTCGCCGTCAAGGAGGTGCGCGCCCCGGCCGGGCTGCCGGCCTCCGACATCGAGCGGATGTACGCGCGCCTGGAGCGCGAGGCGTGGGCCGCGGCCCGGGTCGCCAACCGGAACGTGGTCACGGTGTACGACGTGGCCGTGGAGGACGGCCGGCCGTGGATCGTGATGGAGCTGGTGCGCGGGGTCTCGCTCGCCGATCTGCTCGACGCCGAGGGCCCGTTGGAGCCGGCCAGGGCCGCGCACATCGGCGCCGAGGTGCTCTCCGCGCTGCGGGCCGCGCACGACGCCGGGGTGCTGCACCGGGACGTGAAGCCGGCCAACGTGCTGATGTCGAACGACGGCCGGGTGGTGCTGACCGACTTCGGGATCGCCACCGTCGAGGGCACCTCCGCGCTCACCATGACCGGTGAGGTGATCGGCTCGCCGGAGTTCCTCGCGCCGGAGCGCGCGCTCGGGCGCACCCCGGGTCCCGAGTCGGACCTGTGGTCGCTGGGCGTGCTGCTGTACGCGGCGGTGGAGGGCAACTCCCCTTTCCGGCACGACACTCCGCTGAGCACACTGCGCGCGATCGTGGACGAGGAGCTGCCGCCGCCGTACCGGGCGGGGCCGCTGGCGCCGGTGATCGAGGGGCTGTTGCGCAAGGATCCGGCGGAGCGGCTGCCGGCCGATGCGGCGGAGCGGGATCTGCGGCTGGTGGCCGCGGGCGGCACGCCGCGGCCGGACACCTCGCGCGGGGTGCCGTTCGCGCCGTTCCCGCCGACGGTCGCGACCCCCGCCGAGCCGGTGGGCCGGGACCGTACGGCCGTCACGCCGACGCCTCCGGCCGGGGGCCCGCCGTGGACGGGCACCACGACGACGACCGAGCCGCGGCAGCACCGCCGGGGCGGGGTCGCGCTGGTGGCGGGCGTGGCCGTACTGGCGCTGGCGATCGCCGGGCTGACGTACGGGCTGCTGAACCGGGACGACGACAAGAAGGGCGGCGACAGCGCGGGAGTGACCGCCGGCCGCACGGAGAGCGTGAGTCCGTCGCCGACACGGGAGGAGAGCGAGGGGCCGACGGCCGAGCCGTCGAAGGCGAGTCCGAGCGCGAGCGCCTCCAGCGAGGCGCCGCGGCAGACGGTGACGGTGCATGTGGTGGGCAGCCACACCGACTACTCGGGGACGTGTCCGCCGCCGGACTCGGCCGCGCCGGCCTTCACGGCGACGATCACGGTGGGGACGCTGCCCGCACAGGTGTCCTACCGCTGGGTGTCGCGGGAGGGCGAGCTGTCGGGCCAGACCTGGAAGACGCTGGACTTCCCCTCGGGCGGCGGGAAGTCGAAGCAGGACAGGGTGATCGTGTCGACGTACGCGGAGGACGGGACGTACAGCAACGCGATCGGGGTCGAGGTGCGCGATCCGGTGAAGGCGACCTCGCAGTACGTGCCGTTCTCGGTCACGTGTGCCACGGAGGCCCCGACGGACGGAGCCTCCGCTTCGCCTTCGCCCTCGGAGTAGCGGCTAGGCGTTGCGCTCGAGAGCGGGCAGATAGCCGCCCGACTGGCCGGAGGCCGTCGGGTGGTAGGAGTCGCCGATGCTCAGCCAGTTGAGGCTGTGCAGCCATGAGTTGCCGGAGCAGATCTCATGGCCGGCGAAGGTGGTGCGGACGTCGCCGAACGCGAAGCCGTGGGCGGCGGCGCGCTGGGCCAGGGCGGTGTCCAGGTGGTCCGCCGCGTTGTTGATGGCGGAGCGCTTGGTCTCGGACAGGCCCACGCAGACCGTGCCGAGCTTGTAGAAGCGGGGATAGCCGATGACGACGACGCGGGCGTTCGGCGCCTTGGAGCGGATCGTCGAGTAGACGGTGTCGAGTTTGCCGGCGAGCGTCGAGTCGACGTACGCCTTCGCGGTGTTGATGCGGCTGACGCAGGTGCTGTCGGAGCTGGTGACGCAGGTGGTCATGACGTCGGTGAAGCCCGCGTCGTTGCCGCCGACGGTGATGGAGACGAGGCCGGTGGTGGAGGAGAGGCCGCCGAGCTGGTTGGCCAGGACGTCGCCCGTCTTGGCGCCCGAGCAGGCGGCGAAGGTGAACGAGGTGGGGGTGTGGGCGGCGTTCCACAGGTAGGGGTACGCCTTGGTGCTGCGCTTGCAGGAGCTGCTGGAGCTGATGTAGCTGCCCGCGCCGACCCCGGAGGAGTAGGAGTCGCCGAGGGCCACGTACCCGCCGGCGGCGGCGAGCGGGGACGCGGACGCCTGTGCCGCACTCGCCCCGGTGAGGGCTGCGCCGGCGGCCAGGAGGAGTGAGCTGACGAATACGACAAGTCGGGAACGTCTCATGGAACCTCCCTTTAGCAGGATCTCTGCCATAACTGTCGTAGCAACTACGCGTGTTGACCGGAAGTGTCCATGCCAAGACTTTTCCGGTCCTACCGGGGCCGGGAGGCGCCCCTTTTTGATCGCGACGTTGCGTGGTCATGTCAAAGTTGTTGACGTATCGTCAACTCCCTTGTTCTACGCCTGTAGTCGACCGAGGCTTTACCTCAGCCGAGAACGGAACGCGACGTTCGAGGCCGTGCACGCGACCCCGCGCGCACCCCCCACAGACGCGCGCCCCACCCGGGTCGCGCGGCGCCCGATGGAGGACTTCCTCGTCATGGCACACCTGCGTAGCACCAGGATCCGCACCGCCGCCGTCACCACGGTGGCGGCCGCCGCCCTCGTCGGCGGGCTCACCGCACTGCCCGCCCAGGCGGCCCCGGCCGAGGGCCGGGTCCTCGCGGCGAACTCCCCCACCGCCGTACAGGACAGCTACATCGTCACCCTGAAGTCCCAGGCCGGTTTCAAGGCGTCCTCGGCCACCGGCAAGGACCTCATCAAGGAGTACGGCGGCACGGTCAAGAAGACGTTCGGCGCCGCGCTGAACGGCTACACCGCCACCCTCTCCGCCGCCGAGGCCCGCAGACTGGCGGCCGACCCGGCGGTGGCCGCCGTCGAGCAGAACCAGACCGTCCGGGTCACCGACACCACCCAGTCCAACGCCCCCTGGGGCCTGGACCGCATCGACCAGACGTCCCTGCCGCTGTCCGGCACGTACACCTACCCGGACAGCGCGGGCAGCGGGGTCACGGCCTACGTCATCGACACCGGCGTCCGCATCACCCACTCCCAGATCAGCGGCCGCGCCTCCTACGGCTACGACGCCGTCGACGGCGACACCACCGCCTCCGACGGCAACGGCCACGGCACCCACGTGGCCACCACGATCGCGGGCTCCACCTACGGCGTGGCCAAGAAGGCGAAGATCGTGGCCGTCCGGGTGCTCGACAACAACGGCTCCGGCACCACCGCCGGTGTGATAGCCGGCATCGACTGGGTGACCCGCAACCACTCCGGGCCCTCGGTCGCCAACCTCTCGCTCGGCGGCGGCGCCTCCAGCACCCTGGACACCGCGGTGCGCAACTCCATCGCCAGCGGGGTGACCTACGCGGTCGCGGCCGGCAACAGCAGCGCCAACGCCTCCTCGTACTCCCCGGCCCGGGTCACCGAGGCCATCACCGTCGGCGCCACCACCAGCACCGACGCCCGGGCGAGCTACTCCAACTACGGTTCTGTCCTGGACATCTTCGCCCCCGGCTCCTCCATCACGGCCGGCTGGTACACCAGCGACACCGCCACCAACACCATCTCCGGTACGTCGATGGCGACGCCGCACGTCGCGGGCGCGGCCGCGGTCTACCTGGCCGGTCACACCTCGGCCACCCCGGCGCAGGTCGCCACCGCCCTGACGAGCGGCGCGACCACCGGCAAGGTCACCAGCCCCGGCACCGGCTCCCCGAACCGGCTGCTGAAGCTCGTCCCGTGACCCCAGTGGTCGTGATCTGACCGATCCGGCCTGTCGTTCCCCCCGTTCCCCGGAGGCGTCCGCCGTCTCCGGGGAACACCTGTGTCCGAGCACCGCACACCCGTCCCCGGACGGGCACACCCGTGTGTAACGGTCAAACGAACAAAACGGTCAGAGGACCGCCAAGGTCTTGCCATCCGGGCTTAATCATCAATACCGTCATACATCTCACTCGCATCGGACCGTCGGTAACGGCTCCAGGGGAGGGCTCAGGGACCGCGGCGGCATCCGGAGCGGGAGCGCGGTAGGGGGGTGCCGTGCTCGGTGGCCACCTGGTGACCGGGCCGTGCCGCGCGGTCGGCCGCCGTCGTTCGCCGGTGGCCGGTCAGCTTTGCCAGCTCACCCGGCAGGTGTGCGGAGACCGTTCCGCCATGGGTGAGAAACCCCCCTTTCGAACCGGACGTGGATCCGGGCCGCCCAGGGGCGGGCGGCCCACCGGACGAGAGGGACCAGACTCATGAGTTCCGTTCTTCAGCCGGCGACATCGGAGCACCAGTCGGAGCGGGATCCCGACGCTCCGTCGACCGTCGGCGCCTACCGGCCCATCTCCTCGCACCTGGCGATCACACCGCCGGTGAGCGTGGTCATCCCCGCGATGAACGAGGCCGAGAACCTTCCGTACGTCTTCAAGACCCTGCCGGACTGGATCCACGAAGTGGTCCTGGTCGACGGCAACTCCACCGACGGCACCGTCGAGGTGGCCCGGGAGCTGTGGCCGGGCGTCAAGGTGGTCGGACAGCAGGGGCGCGGCAAGGGGGACGCCCTGATCACCGGGTTCGAGGCGTGCAGCGGCGACATCATCGTGATGGTCGACGCGGACGGCTCGGCCGACGGCAACGAGATCGTGTCGTACGTGTCCGCGCTGGTCTCCGGCGCGGACTTCGCCAAGGGCTCCCGCTTCGCCAACGGCGGCGGCACCGACGACATGACGTTCGTCCGGCGGCTCGGCAACCGGGCGCTGTGCGCCGTCGTCAACCGCAAGTTCGGCGCCCGCTACACCGATCTGTGCTACGGCTACAACGCGTTCTGGCGGCACTGCCTGGACAAGATCGAGCTGGACTGCACGGGCTTCGAGGTCGAGACCCTGATGAACATCCGGGTCGTCAAGGCCGGCCTCAAGGTCCAGGAGATCCCCAGCCACGAGTACCTGCGCATCCACGGCGTGAGCAATCTGCGCGCCGTCCGCGACGGGCTGCGGGTGCTGCGGGTGATCCTCAAGGAACGGTCCAACCGGCGGGCGCTGCGGCGCGCGGCCCGGCGCTCCCCGATGCTCGACTCGGCCCGGGGAGAGGTGTCTTGAGCACTCCGGACCACACGCCGGACACCAAGTCGGGGACCGGGCTGGGCATCTCCGTCGTCGTCTGCGCGTACACCGAGGACCGCTGGGAGGACATCCTCGCGGCGGTCGCCTCGGTGGCCGCCCAGTCCCGTCCGGCCCTGGAGACCCTGCTGGTCGTCGACCACAACCCGACGCTCCTGGACCGGCTGGCGAAGGAGTACGCGCACGACGACGGGGTGCGGGTGCTGCCCAACGCGGGCCCGCGCGGTCTGTCGGCCGGCCGCAACACCGGGATCGCCCGGTCCCGGGGCGAGGTCATCGCCTTCCTCGACGACGACGCCGTGGCCGAACGGGACTGGCTGCGGCGGTTCGCCGACCCCTACTCCGACCCCCGGGTGCTGGCCGTCGGCGGCCGCGCCGAACCCGTCTGGTCCTCGGGCCGGCGGCCCGACTGGTTCCCCGAGGAGTTCGACTGGGTGGTGGGCTGCTCCTACCGGGGCCTGCCGCACGGCCGGGTCCGGGTGCGCAACATCCTCGGCGGCAACGCCTCGTTCCGGCGCAGCGCGTTCGACGTCGTGGGCGGCTTCGCCACCGGCATCGGACGCGACGGCGACCGGCGCCCGATGGGCGGCGAGGAGACGGATCTGTGCATCCGGCTCACCCGCGCGAGACCCGACGCGATCCTGCTGATGGACGACCGCGCGGTGATCCACCACAAGGTGCCCGCGGCGCGCGAGCACTTCGGCTACTTCCGCACCCGCACCTACGCCGAGGGCCTGTCCAAGGCGCTGGTCGCGCGCAGCGTCGGCACCGACAAGGGGCTGGAGTCCGAACGCCGGTACGCCACGCGGGTGTTGCCGGCCGGAGTGGTGCGGGGGCTGCGCGACCAGGTGCTGGCCCGGCCCGGCGGGGCCCGGCGGGCCGGCGCGATCGTCGCCGGGGTGCTGACGGCGGCCGGCGGGTACGTCGTCGGCAGTCTGCGGGCGCGCCGGGCCGGGACGACGTTCGAGGTGGTGCGGATCGAACCGGCACCGGAGGAGGAAAGGGCGCGGGAAGGGGCGCGGGAACGGGGTGACGCCGCATGACGGAGGCGCGCGTCCCGATCCTCATGTACCACGCGGTCGCCGCCGAACCGAACGACGCCACCCGGGCCCTGTCGGTGACGCCCGAGGCGTTCGCCGAACAGATGGCGGCGATCGCCGAGCGGGGTCTCACCCCGCTCACCACGGCCGACCTGGCGGCCCGTTGGCGGGCGGGACGGCCGCTGCCCGGCCGCCCGGTGCTGATCACCTTCGACGACGGCTACGAGGGCGTGCACCGGCACGCCCTGCCCGTCCTCGCCGAACACGGCTTCCCGGCCACGCTGTTCGTCTCCACCGGCTGGATCCGGGGCGCCCACGACACCGGCGGCGGGCTCGACACCATGCTGGACTGGCCGCAGGTGCGCCGACTCGCGGACGCGGGCGTGGAGATCGGCGGTCACAGCCACACCCATCCGCAGCTCGACCAGCTCGACGACGCGGACCTGCGCGCCGAGCTGATCCGCTGCCGGGAGGTCGTGACCGCCGAACTGGGCACACCTCCGGTGTCGTTCGCCTACCCGTACGGCTACTCCAGCCGCCGGGTCCGCACGGCGGTGCGCCGGCTGGGCTTCGCCCAGGCCCTGGCCGTCGGCAACACCCTCGCCCGCCGCGCCCAGGGCCCGTACGCGCTGCACCGGGTGACCGTACGCCGCACCACCACCGACGAGGAGTTCGCCCACCTCCTGGACGGCCGCTCCCTCACCCGCCACTTCGCCCGCGACCGCACCCTGACAAAGGGCTACGCGGTGGTCCGCCGCACCCGACGCCTGGGGAACAGGGCGGCGTCCGGCTTCGTCTGAACCGTCGCCCCGGATCCCGGTGGACACCTCCGTCGGCCGCGGCGGGGGTGCCCGCCGCGGCCGACGGAACAAGGCGGAATCCACCGGACACACGCGACACACCGCGCGCACCGCGGAAACCGGGTGCGCGGGGCGGTTCCGTGGCGGATCATGGCGGCATGTCTGCGCAGCCACACGACGCTCTGCCGATCCGGCTCACCGTCGACGACTCCGACTCCCCGTCCGATGTCGTCGACGCGCTGTTCCTCGGCCGCTTCGCGACGGGCGAGCAGCCGTACTCGCACGCGGCGAACATCGACCGGGTCCGCTCCGGCGCGACCCTGCTGCCGCCGCACGCCCGGGTGCTGCGCGTCGCCCGTGACGAGGACCGCAGCGCCACCCTCGCCGAGGGCGACGGCTGGACCCTGCTGATCTCCCGCTGGAACCGCGGCGCGGACGTCACGGTCACCGCGACCACCGCCGAACTCGCCGCGCAGGTGCTGAAGGAGGCGACGGACGGCGCGGCGGACGAGCCCGAACCCCAGCCGGAGAACGTGACGATGGGGTTCTGGTACGTCTCCCCGCGGCGCGGCCCGCACCGCACGACCCGGCAGATCTCCGCGGGCACCTGGGAGGAGGTCCGCCCCAACTACACGGCACCGGTGGCCGAGGCGATGGACCGTCTGATGGGCACCACCCCCGAGAGCATCGCGGGCCGGCTGCTCCTGCTGCACGGCCCGCCCGGCACCGGCAAGACCTCAGCGCTGCGCACCCTGGCCCGGTCCTGGCGGGAGTGGTGCCAGGTGGACTGCGTGCTGGACCCGGAGCGGCTCTTCTCCGACGTCGGCTATCTGATGGACATCGCGATCGGCGAGGAGGACTCCTCGGGCAAGGGCCGCTGGCGGCTGCTGCTCCTGGAGGACTGCGACGAACTGATCCGCGGCGAGGCCAAGCACACCGCGGGCCAGGCGCTGTCCCGGCTGCTGAACCTCACCGACGGCCTGCTCGGCCAGGGGCGCAACGTCCTGGTGGGCGTCACCACCAACGAGGACCTGGAGCGGCTGCACCCGGCCGTGGTCCGCCCGGGCCGCTGTCTCGCCCGGATCGAGGTCGGCCCGCTGACCCGCCGGGAGGCCGTCGGCTGGCTGGGCACCGAGGAGGGCGTCGGCCGCGAGGGCGCGACACTCGCGGAGCTGTACGCGCTGCGCCGGGGCACCTCCCCGACCTCGCTGCCGGAGCCGCGCGCCGGGGCGGACGCGGGGCTTTACCTGTAGGGAGCCCGAAGTGGTTCCATGGAGGTATGACCCTGTATGTCGGCACCTCCGGCTGGCAGTACAAGGACTGGCGTGAGGTCCTGTACCCGGCCGACGTGCCCGTGCGGCGCTGGCTGGAGGAGTACGCCGAGCATTTCGCCACCGTGGAGATCAACAACGCCTTCTACCGGCTGCCGTCCCGGGAGACCTTCGCGTCCTGGGCCGGGCGGCTGCCGCCGGATTTCGTGGTCGCGGTCAAGGCCAGCCGCTATCTGACCCACATCAAACGGCTGCACGACCCCGCGGAACCCGTCCACCGTCTGATGACCCACGCGGCCGGCCTCGGCGCCCTCCTCGGCCCGGTCCTCCTCCAGCTCCCGCCGACCCTGCGCGCCGACCCCGAACTGCTGGACACCTGCCTGGCGGCCTTCCCGCCGGGCACCCGGGTCGCCGTGGAGCCGCGGCACCCGTCCTGGTGGACCCCGGCGGTACGGCGGGTCCTGGAGACCCGGGGCGCGGCCCTGTGCTGGGCCGACGTCCGCGCCCGCCCGGCAGGCCCGCTGTGGCGGACCGCCGGCTTCGGCTACGTCCGCTTCCACGAGGGCCGCGCCCAGCCGTGGCCGCGCTACGGCCAGCACGCCCTGGAGACCTGGATCGACCGCATCGCGACCACCTGGTCCGGCGGGGAGGACGTGTACGCGTACTTCAACAACGACCCCGGCGGCGCGGCGGTGGGCGACGCGGCCCTCTTCGGCAGAACGGCCGAGCGCGGCCGGCTGACGGTGACCCGCACCCCGAGGGCGCTCGCGTCCCGGCGCTGACCTGTGTCTTCCCGTACCGGGCGCCGCTTCTCCGGCCGGTCGCCTCAGTCGCCGTACGCCGCCCGCAGCGCGTCCCGGACCGCGGCCGCCGCCTCCTCCTCGCTGAGCCCCAGCCGCACCGCCCGCTCGGCGTAGGTCCGCGCGGCCTCCGCGGCCTCCCGCTGGGCGGCGGGGCCGACGGCCGCCACGAACGTGCCGTTGCGGCCGCGCGTCTCGATCACCCCGTCCGTCTCCAGCGCCCGGTACGCCTTGGCGACGGTGTTCGCCGCGAGGCCCAGCGACTCGGCGAGCCCCCGGACCGTCGGCAGCCGGTACCCGACCGGCAGCGCTCCGGACCGGGCCTGCTCCGCGATCTGCGCCCGCACCTGCTCGTACGGCGCGGCGCCGTCATCGATGTGGATCTTCAAGGTCACGGTCCGATTGTCCCGCACCCGGCGGAAAATGAGAGGCGCGGGGACGGCACCGGCCGTAGCGTGCGCCGACATGACCGTCATCGTGCGCGCTCTGCGCCCCGACACGACCGCCGACGTCGAGGGCTTCGTCCGGGTCCGCCGTCGCGCGCTGCCCCATGTGCTCTTCACCGCGCGGTCCGTACGGCACGACCTGGCCCACGCCGATCCGGACGCCCATGTCCGCAGCCTGGTCGCCGAGGTGGACGGCGAGATCGTCGGCACCGCGCAGACCGGGCTCGTCCACGACAGCCCGGAGCCCGGCCAGGGCTTCCTCAACGTGTACGTCGACCCGGCGCGCACCGGGCGGGGCGCGGGCACCCTGCTGACCCGGACGGCCGAGGAGCACCTCGCGGCCCACGGGGCGAGGAAGCTGTTCGCCTGGGTCCTGGACGAGCCGGCGAACCGGGCCTTCGCCGAACGGCACGGCTACCGGGCGAGCCGCCGCGCCCACTTCCTGGTCCTCGACCTGACGCGGGCGGAACTGCCGCCGCTCCAGGACCCGCCGCCCGGTGTGGAGTTGTGTACCGCCGCCGACTTCGCGGACGACCCGCGCCCGCTGTTCGCGCTGGACGCGGAGACGGCGTCCGACGAACCGGGCGACATCGACACCGAGTTGTCGGACTACGAGGCATGGCTCGCGCAGACCTGGCGGCACCCCCTGCTGGACCATGAGCTGACCTCGGTCGCCGTGGCCGACGGCCGCCCGGTCGCCTTCAGCGCGGCCCGCACCGACGGCGCCCGCACCTACACCACGGGCATGACCGGCACGGCCCGCGCCTACCGGGGCCGGGGCCTGGCCAAGCTCGTCAAGAACGCCTCCCTGCACCGGGCCCGCGCGGCCGGGTACACCCGGGCGCACACGGGCAACGACGCGGACAACGCGCCGATGCTCGCCGTCAACTCCTGGTTCGGGTACGAGATCCACGCGTCGGAGGTACGCCATGTCCGCGAACTCGACTGAGCCGGTGGGCTCGTTGGAGGTCGTCCTCGTCAAGGGCGGCCGTACGAAGATCCGTTACAACGCCGCGCTGCTGTCCGACGACGGCACCCGGATCGCGGTGCGCGCCCCGTGGGCGGGGGACGGCGTACGGGACTTCGGCTTCGTACGGTTCGAGGCCGGTGACGTCTTCACCGAGTACTACTGGCGGGACCGCTGGTACGCGGTCAAGGAGGTCCGGGCCGCGACGGGCGCGCTGAAGGGCTGGTACTGCGACGTCACCCGGCCCGCGACGCTCTCGGGCACCCAACTGGTCGTGGAGGACCTCGATCTCGACCTGTGGCGGTCCGCCGACGGCACGGAGGTGCTCCGGCTGGACGAGGACGAGTTCGCGGAGAGCGGGCTGGCCGACCGCGACCCGGCCGCGGCGGCGGCCGCGGTGAGCGCCCTGGACGAACTGGAGGCGCTCGCGACCGTGGCGGGCGGCCTGGAGTCACTGCTCCACGACAGCACGTCATCTTCCTGATCCCAGTCTCAGCGCTTCCTTAAGCCCACCCTAAAGATCGCTCCGGACCTCCTCCAGCAGCCGTTTTCGGGGTTTCTTGGTTCCGGCGGGCGGCACAGGTGCCGCCCCCACCACCCTGGTCCCGGTTCCGAGGAGTTCCCCCATGTCCGCACGCCGCACGGCCGCCGCCGTCACCGCCCTCGGTCTGACCCCGCTGGCCCTGACCGCGCTGTCCGCCACGCCGGCGGCCGCGCACGGTTCGATGGGCGACCCGGTGAGCCGGGTGGCGCAGTGCTACGCGGAGGGTCCCGAGAGCCCGGCGTCGGACGCGTGCCGGGCGGCGGTCGCGGCCGGCGGGACACAGGCGCTCTACGACTGGAACGGCATCCGGATCGGCGACGCCAACGGCCGCCACCAGGAGCTGATCCCGGACGGCAAGCTGTGCAGCGCGAACAACGCGGAGTTCAAGGGCCTCGACCTGGCCCGCGCCGACTGGCCGGCGACGAGCGTGAGCGCCGGATCGTACACCTTCAAGTACCGGGTGACCGCTCCGCACAAGGGCACCTTCAAGGTGTATCTCACCAAGGCCGGCTACGACCCGGCGCAGCCTCTGGCCTGGTCCGACCTGGACCTGGAACACCCGGTGGCCTCGGCCACCGACCCGGCCGCGGCGGGCGGCTTCTACACGTTCTCCGGCACGCTTCCCGAGCGCTCGGGCCGACAGCTCCTGTACGCGGTCTGGCAGCGCTCGGACAGCCCGGAGGCCTTCTACTCCTGCTCGGACGTCGCGTTCGGCGGCGCCACGAGCGGGGGCTCGGGCGGGGGCTCGGGGTCCGGTTCGGGCTCCGGCTCGGGTTCTGGTTCCGGCTCTGGTTCCGGCTCTGGTTCCGGCTCTGGTTCCGGTTCGGGCCCGGGTGCCGCGCCGGAGGCGTCCGCCCCTTCGGAGCAGCAGATCGAGGACGGCGCGGACAAGTCGACGATCGAGCACGGCGGTCACGGCGACGACGACGCCACCACGACGACCGACCCCACCCCTTCCGCGGCCGCCGGAGCCACGGAGAGCCCGGCCGCCGCGGAGCCCAACGCCCCGAAGGCCGCCGGCGCGGGGAAGAACCTCGCCGAGACCGGCGGCGACAGCAGCACCATGTACCTCGCGACGGGCGGCGCGGCCGTCCTGGCGCTGGGCTCGGCCCTGCTGTTCGCCTCGGTGCGGCGGCGCGCGACGCGCTCCTGACGCGTCCCGCGCCCCTGTGGACTCCGGGGCCTGACCGGCGGCTCAGGCCGGACAGGCCCCGGCGGGACCCCCGCCGTCAGCTCAGCACGGACGCGCAGGTGGTGGGGGTGGCGCGGGCCGGGTCGAGCGCGTTGGCCACCTCGTGGAAGGCGATCTTGTCGACCAGCCCGATCAGTGCGTGTTCGGACAGATCGAGCGGGCACAGGTCCTGGAGGAGGATGTTCCTGACGTTGTCACCGGTCAGGAACTGCGTCCGGTACGGCGTCACCACCTCGTCGTACCTGGTGGCGATGACGGTGTAGCGGACCCCGGGGACGGTGTCGCCGCCGGCGTTGAGCCTGGTCATGAAGTCGGAGCCGACGACCTGCTGGGCGAGGGCCGGGGTGGCGGCGTTGAGGAGGTCCTCGGCGCCGGGGAAGAACGGCAGCAGCTTGGTCAGGCCGCCGAGGGTGGTGCCGTGGTTGTTGGGCGCGATGCCGACCAGGGCGTTCACCTTGGCGGCGCCCCCGAGGAACTTCAGGTAGTAGCGGGGCATCATGCCGCCCTGCGAGTGCCCGACGAGGTCCGCCTTGGCGGCGCCGGTCGCGGCGAGGACCTTGTCGACATAGGCCGAAAGCTGTGCGGCCGACTTGTCTATGGGGCCCAGGGCGTGAAAGAACGGGACTCCGGGAAGCTGCCCGTAGTCCAGGGAGAAGACGCAGTAGCCGCGGTCCTTCAAGTAGGGCGCGAGGACCAGCCAGTTGTCGACCGAGTTGGCGAGGGTGCCGTGGACGAGCACCACGGGGCGCGGATGCGCGGAGGACGGCTTGCAGGAGAAGTCGTTCCAGCCGCTCGACGTGGTCGCGGCGGCGGGTGCGGAGTGGGCGGCGGAGGCGGGAACCGTGACCGCGGCGGCGGCCAGCAGCAGTGCGGCGAGTGGTCTGAGCACACGCTTCCAGGGCAGCATCGTGTGATCTCCTTGCGGCTCAAGGGGAATGCGATGACCTAGCGCCCTGTGATCCGGATCACGAGGATGATGTCCAATCCTCAAGTTACGGACGAGTAGCAGACGTGTGAAGTTACGCGTCAGTAAAAACTTCCAGTGTTAGTTCGCCACGCAGCCTTTCCGGCGTACCGTCACCCGGCAGGCGTGTGTCAGGCCGCCAGTGCCCCCGGTATCACCGCTCCCGGGCCGAACTTCGCGCGGATGCGGTCCGCGGTCTGTTCGACGCGGCGGGTCTTCTCGTCCGCGGGGTCGAAGGTGAGCTGGTGGGAGGCGTATTCGGCGGGGGTGAGGGACTCGGCGCGCAGGGCTAGCGCGCGGACCCGGGCGCGCTGGAGGCCGAGGGCCTCGTACAGGCCGTACGCCGTCGCCGTCAGGGCCGACGAGTGCGCGGTGGGCTCCCTCAGGGTGCGGCTGCGGACCGTGGACGAGCGGTCGGCGTAGCGCACGGTGAGGGTCAGGACACGGCAGACCTTCTCGACCGCGCGCAGCCGGGTACCCAGTTCCTCGGTGGCCGACAGCAGGGCGCGGCGGTGCCGGACGGGGTCCAACTCGTCACGGTCGAAGGTGCGTTCGGTGGCCAGGGAGGCGGCGACGGCGTTCGGGACGACCCGGCCCCGGTCGACGCCGTTCGCCTTCTCGTGCAGATCCCGGCCGGTGCGGGCGCCGACCAGCCGCTGGACCGTGGACAGGGGCGCGTCGGCGAGCCGGCCCAGGGTGTCGAGGCCGTACTCGCACAGCGTGCGGGCGGTGGCGGCGCCCACGCCGGGCAGCGCGCCGACCGGCTTCGCGGCGAGGAAGTCCCGGCCGCCCTCCCGGGGGACCGCGCGGGTCACCCCCGGCCGGGCGTCCCGCAGCGCCATCCGGGCCAGCATCGGGCCCGGCCCCGCGCCCATCGCGCAGTCCACGCCGTACCGGGCGAGGGCCCGGACCCGGATCACCGACGCCAGTTCCACCGCGCCGCGCCCGAAGTACCGTTCGGCGCCCCGCAGATCGGCCAGCGCCCCGTCCGGCGGCAGCGCCTCCACGACCGGCGTGAACTCCTCCAGCAGACCGAGCAGTTCCGGCAGGACGGCCGCCCCCGCCGCGGACAGGTCGAACCGTACACAGAGGATGGTCATCCCGCGCTCCCCGGACTCTGATGCCACAACTTCCTTGTCTTCGCGGGGTTCTCGCCCGCGGGGCGCAGATCGGCCCATGGATGCAGTTCGTATCCGGTGGACAGACGGATGCGCCTGCCGCCGGTCGGATCACCGTCGGATCCCTCGGCCCCGTCCGTCCCCGCCAGCCGGGCCGCCACCTCGTCCAGCCCGCCGCCGTCGCGCAGTTCGGCGAGTTCGGCGAGGTTCCAGGCGGCGGCGCCCACCACGCTGAGGCTGCGCGGCCCGCGCCGCTGCACCACCCCGCGCACCAGCAGCAGCCAGGAGTGGAAGACGGTGTGGGCGCAGGCGTCGTGGGAGTCGTCGAAGAAGGCCAGGTCGACCAGGCCGGTGCCGTCGTCGAGGGTGGTGAAGATGACCCGTTTGCCGGACCGGATCGGCGGGGTCTGGGTGGCCGCCTTGGCGCCCGCGACCAGCACGGTCTCCCCGTGCCGGGTCTCCCGCAGCCGGCGCGCCGACACCACGCCCAGCTCGCCCAGGAAGACCCGGTGGTCGTCCATCAGATGGCGCGAGGTGTCCATCGACAGCACGCCCAGCTCGGCGCTGAGCCGCTCGGCCGGGGAGAGGTCGGGCAGCCCGGCGGAGGCCGTCCGCCGTCCGCCGGACAGCGGGAGCTGACCGCCGCCCGCACCCCGCGCACCCCGGTGCAGTTCGGTCAGATGCAGTTGGAGGTCGCGCCGGTTGGCACCGAACGCGTCCAGCGCGCCCACCTGGGCGAGCCGTCCGGCCAGCGGCCTGCTCGGCCGGGCCCGCTCCCAGAAGTCCAGCAGCGAGGCGTACGGCTGCCCGTCCGCGACCCGGGCCGCCTCGGCCTCACTGATGCCGTGCACATCGGAGAGGGCGAGCCGCAGCCCCCAGCGCCCCGGGGCGCCCTCCGAACTCTCCGATCCCTTCGGACTCTCCGAACCCTTCGAACTCCCCGACCCCTCCGACCCCTCCGACCCCTCCGACCCCTCCGACCCCCCTGATTCAGACACCAGTTCGATACGGTGGGCGACGCCCGACCGGTTCACGTCCAACGGCAGGATCGGCACCCCCCGCCGCCGCGCGTCCGCCAGCAGCAGCCGCTTGGGGTACATCCCGGGGTCGTGGGTGAGCAGCCCGGCGTAGAAGGCGGCCGGGTGGTGCGCCTTCAGCCACGCCGACTGATAGGTCGGCACCGCGAAGGCGACGGCGTGCGCCTTGCAGAAGCCGTACGACCCGAACGCCTCGACGATCTCCCAGGTGCGCTGAATCGTTTCCGCGCCGTAGCCGCGGGCCGCCGCGCGTTGCGCGAACCACACCTTGATCCGCCCCTGCGACTCCGGGTCGGACAGCCCGCGCCGCACCCGGTCCGCCTCGCCGCGCCCGCAGCCGGTCATGATCGCGACGATGTCGATGATCTGCTCGTGGAAGACGACGACCCCGTACGTCCCTTTCAGCGGTTCCTCCAGGTCGGGGTGCGGGTAGCGGACGGGCGCCCGCCCGTGCCGGGCCTCGATGAACGGCCGCACCATGTCTGCGGCGACCGGCCCCGGCCGGAAGAGCGAGATGTCGACCACCAGATCGTGGAAATCGGCCGGCTGGAGCCGCCCCACCAGATCGCGCTGACCCGGCGACTCGATCTGGAAGCAGCCCAGCGTCTCGGTGGACCGCATGAGCCGGTACGTCGCCGGGTCGCCGTCCGCGACCGCGTCCAGGTCGATCCGCTCCCCCGTCGCCCGCGCCACCTCCGCGACCGCGTGCGCCATCGCCGACTGCATCCGCACCCCCAGCACGTCCAGCTTGAGCAGCCCGAGGTCCTCCACGTCCTCCTTGTCGAACTGCGCCATGGGGAACCCCTCGCCGCTGGTCGGCACCACCGGCGTACGGGAGAGCAGGGAGGCGTCGGACAGGAGCACCCCGCACGGGTGCATGGCGACCCCGCGCGGCAGCGCGTCCAGGCCCTCGACCAGTTCCCAGAGCCTGCCGTACCTCTCCTTCTCCCCCGCCAGCTCCCGGAGTTCGGGCAGTTCCTCCAGCGCGGCGCGGGCGTCGCGGGCGCGGATGTGCGGGAAGGACTTGGCGATCCGGTCGATCTCGGCGGGGTCCATGGACAGCGCCGCGCCGACGTCCCGGACGGCGTGCCGCACCCGGTAGGTCTCCGGCATCGCGACGGTGGCGACCCGCTCGGTGCCGAAGCGGCCGATGACCGCCCGGTAGACCTCCAGCCGGCGCGCGGACTCCACGTCGATGTCGATGTCGGGCAGCACCACCCGCTCCTTGGACAGGAAGCGCTCCATCAGCAGCCCGTGCTCGACCGGATCGGCGTGGGCGATGCCGAGGAGATGGTTGACCAGGGAGCCCGCGCCGGAGCCGCGCGCGGCGACCCGGATGCCCAGGTCCCTTACGTCGTCGACGACTTGAGCGACCGTCAGGAAGTAGGAGGCGAAGCCGTGGTGGGCGATGACGTCCAGCTCGTGGTGCATCCGCTCCCAGTACCGCCGGGCCCCCGCCGAGCGGTCGTAGCCGCGTCGCACCATGCCCGCCGCCGCCCGTGAGGCCAGCGCCCGCTGGGCGGTGCGCCGGCCCGCGCCGACGAGATGCGGTTCGGGGAAGTGGACGGCGCCCATGCCGAGGTCGTCCTCCGGGTCGACCAGACACGCGGCGGCGCTCGCCCGGGTCTGCTCCAGCAGCCGGTGGGCGGTGTCCCGGCGGAAGCCCGCGGCCTCCACGATCCGCTCCGCCGCCGCGAGCATGGCCGGCGCGTCCTTCAGCCACGCCGCCCCGGAGTCGAGTTCCCCGGCCGGGTCGACGGGGACGAGCCGGCGGGCGGCGTCCAGCACGTCGGCGACCGGGCCCTGGCCGGGGTCGGCGTAGCGGACGGCGTTGCTGAGCACCGGCCGGATCCGCTGTTCGGCGGCGAAGCCGACGGTGCGGGCGGCCAGCCGCAGGGAGCCGGGGCCGGTGCCGGTACGGCCGTGCCAGACGGCCTCCAGCCGCAGGGCGTCGCCGTAGGTCTCGCGCCAGGGGGCGAGCAGCCTCGCGGCCCGGTCCGGGCGGCCCGCGGCGAGGGCGCGGCCGACGTCGGAGGCGGGTCCGAGCAGGACGGTCAGCGCGTCACCGTGGTTGCCGGACCAGGGCAGCAGGGGGGTGGGCGCGGCCGCGTCGGCGTGGGCGGTGGTCACCAGCCGGCACAGGTCGCTCCAGCCGCGGGCGCCGTCGCGGGCGAGGAAGGTGACCCGGGGGGCCGACTCGTCGACGAAGGCACCGCCGCGCACGGGGACACGGCGCCTCTCCCGGGGGGAGGGCTCGGGCGGGGCCGTCGCGAGGTTCACCCCGAAGAGCGGTCGGATTCCGGCCTTCGCGCAGGCTTTGGCGAAGCGGACCGCACCGGCGAGGGTGTCGCGGTCGGTGAGGGCGAGGGCGTCCATGCCCCGCTCGGCGGCCCGCTCGGCCAGCCGCTCCGGATGCGAGGCGCCGTACCGCAGGGAGAACCCGGAGACGGTGTGCAGATGTGTGAAGCCGGGCATCCACACCTCCACTATCGAACATCAGTTCCCAACTCTCCCTCCCCCACCATAGACCAAATTCCGAACATCTGTACGACAGCCGTTCGGGCGCCTCCCACCTGCGGGAACGACCGCCCACCCGGACCGTGGGGACATGACACAGAGCACCGGCGCCCCTTCTCCTCCCCCGCCCTCCCCCTCCTTCCTGGACGAGGTGAAGGACGCCGTCACCCCCCGGGCCACCCTCCTGGTCATCGGCGTGGTCGCGCTCTCCCTGCTGTTCATCGCCTCCTACGTCGGCGCGCTGCACGACCCGCGGCCCAAGGACGTGCCCTTCGGAGTCGTCGCGCCCCAGGTCACCGCCCAGCAGACGGTCACCCGTCTGGAGCGGCTGCCCGGCGACCCCCTGGACCCGCGTGTGGTGGCCGACCGGGCGAGCGCCCGCGCGCAGATCATGGACCGGAGCATCGACGGCGCCCTGATCGTCGACCCGTCCGGCACCACCGACACCCTGCTCGTCGCCACCGGCGGCGGACGGGTGCTGGCCGCCACCCTGGAGTCGCTCGTCACCACCTTGACCAAGTCCGAGGCGCGCACGGTCCGCACCGTCGACGTGGCCCCCGCCGACAGCCAGGACGCCAACGGACTGTCGTCCTTCTATGTGACCGTCGGCTGGTGCGTGGGCGGCTATCTCTGCGCGTCGATCATGACGATCAGCTCGGGCGCGACCCGCTCCACCCCCCGGCGCGCCGTGATCCGCCTTGCCTCCATGGCCGTCGTCGCGCTGGTGGCCGGACTGGGCGGCGCGCTGATCGTCGGACCCGTCCTGGGCGCCCTGCCAGGCAGCCTCGCCGCCCTGTGGGGGCTCGGCACGCTGATCGTCTTCGCGGTGGGCGCGGCGACCCTGGCCTTCCAGGGCCTCTTCGGGCTCGCCGGGATCGGGCTGGCCATCCTGCTCGTGGTGATCCTGGGCAACCCGAGCGCGGGCGGCGCCCTGCCACCGCCGCTGCTGCCGCCGTTCTGGAAGGCGATCGGCCCGGCGCTGCCCCCGGGCGCGGGCACCTGGTCGGCGCGCTCCCTCGCCTACTTCGAGGGCAACGACATGACCGCCTCGCTGCTCGTCCTGTCGGCGTGGGCGGTCGGCGGGGTCGCCCTCACCCTGCTGGCGGCCGCCGTACGCGACCGGCGCCGGACACCCGCCTGAACCCCGTACACGCCGAGGTCCCGCCCCTCGCGCGCGGGGCGGGACCTCCACAAAAGCCTTACATGCTGCGGAGCGTCAGCCGATCTGGGTCCCGGTCGCCGACAGTGCCTCCGTCACCGGCTGGAAGAACGTCTCCCCGCCCGAGGTGCAGTCGCCGCTGCCGCCCGAGGTCAGGCCGACCGCGCTGCTGCCCGAGAAGAGCGAGCCGCCGCTGTCGCCGGGCTCGGCGCAGACGTCGGTCTGGATCAGGCCGTTGACGATGTCGCCGTTGCCGTAGTTCACGGTGGCGTCCAGACCGGTGACCGTGCCGGAGTGGACCTGGGTGGTGGAGCCGCTGCGGGTGACCTTCATGCCCACGGTGGCCTCGGCGGCGCCGGTGATGGCCTGCGTGGAGCCGTTGTAGAGGTTCACCTCGCTCGGATGGGCGACGTCGGCGGTGTACTTGACCAGGCCGTAGTCGTCACCGGGGAAGCTGGAGGTCTCGTTGGTGCCGATCTCGGTGCCCGAGGAGTCCGACCAGGTCGAGATGGACTCCGTGCAGTGCCCCGCGGTCAGGAAGTACGGCTCGCCGCCCTTGACCACGTTGAAGCCGAGCGAGCAGCGGCCACCGCCGCCGGTGATGGCGTCGCCGCCGGCCACGAAGGGTTTGAACTCCCCCTTGGTGCGCCGCAGTTCGGCCTTCTTGCCGAGTCCCTCGACCACCTCGGTGAGCTGGGCCCACTCGGCGTCGGAGACGGTGCGGTCGGCGGTGACGACGACCTTGTTGGTGCGCGGGTCGCTCACCCAGGCGGTGCCGGGCACGGCCGCGTCGTCCGCGAGGGTCGCCCGGGCGCTCTTCAGCTCGGCGAGGGAGTTCTGGACGAGTCTGGCGCGGGCCCCGGCCGCCTCGGCGACCCGGGCGGCACTCTCGTCGAGCACGTTCACGACGAGGCTGCGGCTCTTCGCGTCGTAGTAGGTGCCCGCCGCGTCGGCGCCGAGATCCGCGCCGAGGGTCGAGGCGAGCTGTCCGGCGGCGAGCGCCGAGAGCGTGGTGGGCCGTGAAGTCCCGGCGGGCTCACTGGCGTTCGCAGTCTGGAAGGTGACTCCCGCGGCGACGAGCGCGGCTATGCCCGCGGCCGTCACGGCGGCCCGTCGCCGGGGTATGCATCGATGCTTCAACTCGCGTCCTCCTGTGGGGGATCGGCCGGTCGGTCAAAGAAACCGAACGGGCCGGAAGGATGGTTGACGGGCAGCCACTCTTCCCAACTGCACAGGGAGCACACAAGGTCGACCCGAGGAGGCGCACAGGGTGACCACCGCGCGCCCTCCGCACCTTCACCCCCCTTCACCACCGGGGAGATCCGGTGTCACCCCCGAAAGTGCCCGCGGCCGTCGGGCAAGGGTGAGCCCCCGCACGCCGGTTGCGTGCGAGGGCTCACCCATGGCCGGCCGGGCCGGATCCTCAGGGATCAGAAGACGCTGACGCCGTAGCGGCTCAGGGCCTCGGTCACGGGCTGGAAGAAGGTCGTGCCGCCCGTGGTGCAGTTGCCGCTGCCGCCCGAGGTCAGACCGAGCGCGACACCGCCGGAGGTGTAGAGGGCGCCGCCGGAGTCACCGCCCTCGGCGCAGACGTTGGTCTGGATCATCTGGTAGACCACGTCGCCGCCGCCGTAGTTGACCGTGGCGTTCAGGGCGGTCACCCGGCCGGTGTGGATACCGGTCGTGGAGCCGTCCCGGATGACCGACTGGCCGACGCTGGCGTTGCCGGCGCTGACGATGTCGGTGTTGCCCGCGGTGCCCGACTTGGCGACCGAGGAGTTGGTGTAGCGGACCAGCGCGTAGTCGTTGGTCGGGAAGCTGTAGCCGCTGTTGGTGCCCAGCACGGTGCTCTGACCGGAGTTGGAGTACCAGGTCGAGGCCACCTCGGCGCAGTGTCCCGCGGTCAGGAAGTAGTAGGTGCTCCCGCTGACCACGTTGAAGCCGAGCGAACAGCGGTAGCCGCCGCCGTAGATGGCGTCGCCGCCGGCGATCAGCTTGTTGAACTTGCCCGGGGTGTGCTTGATCGTGAGCGCGTCGGCGTTGCCGCCCACCTGCTCCTTGATCCGGGCGATCTCGGCGTCGGAGACCGTGCTGTCGACGGTCACCAGAAGCCGGTTGGTCTTGGCGTCGACGGCCCAGGCGGTGCCCGGGATGTCGGCCTGGAGCACCGCGTCGCCCGCGCTCTTGAGCTGGGCGGTGCTGAAGGTGGGGGAGTCCGCCGCGTTCGCGTGGGGGATGGCGAAGGCGGCCGCGGCCACGAGGCCGGTGGTGACGGCGATCAGCCGGCTCCGTCTCGTGATGCCACTGGTGGGGGTGGTGCGCTTGATCCTCACGTGTCGTTCCCTCCCAGGGGAATTCGGGGGCCCGCGTGGGGTCGGGGCCCGTGAGGCGCAGCCAGGGCCGCGGGTTCGCCCGGATTCCGGACATACCGTGAACCTGACAAGCACTGAGGGGGAGTATTCGGCCGAACGGCCGGTAGGCGCAAGGGCACCTTTCGGCCGCCGGCCTCGGGAACGGACACGGGAGCCGGGCCCGCCCACGCCGGGCCGACGCGCGATCGGCACGGCGTGGACACGGGCGCGGCGCGGCGTGGGCGCGGGCTCGGCGCAAGGCCGGCGGAAGGTCAGCGCAGAGTGCGCTCCCCCGCCCCGATCTCCACCGGCAGCGTGTTCCCCGGCGGCGGGAACGGGCAGATGAAGGCGTCGGAGAAGGCGCACGGCGGCAGGACGGCCCGGTTGAAGTCGACCGTCGTCCGCCCCTCCGCGTCCGGCGCCTCGGGGTACAGGAACCGGAACCGATGACTGCTCACCCCGCTCCCGGCGTCGGCGAACACCGCCCACAGCGAACCGTCGCCCTGCACCGCGACCCGGAGGCCGTGCTCCCGCCCGTCGAGGGTGAAGACGACCTCCCCGCCGAGGCCGAGCCCGCGCTCCCGCCCGTCGGCGTTCGGCACCCGGACGACGCGGTCCTCGGCGTACGGGGTGAAGCGGGCCGGCACCGACCAGCGGTCCTCGTGCGGGGTGGCCTCGATCCCGGCGAACCGGCGCCTGGCCTCGGCGTCCGGGTCGAAGTCGCGTACGCCCCAGACCTCTTCGCGCACCAGGACCACCAGCCGCCGTCCGCCGAGCGCGACCCGGGACGCCTCCGCCGGTCCGGTGTCGGCACCGAGCCGTACGGTCCCGGCGAACGGCTTTCCGTCCACGCTCAGCCCGTCGCCCTCGGCCGCGGTGAGCACCACATCCTCCCCTTCGGCCACCCAGGTCCCGGGGATGTCCGGAAGTCGCCCCTCCGGATGGTCTTCCAGCCACCAGGTGCCGGCGAGCGCGAGCGGCCCGTAGGGTGCCGCGACCGCGGCGGTACGGTCCTCGTGCCACCGCCGCCAGGAGGCTGCCGCGGCTGCCGCGTCCGTCGTCATAGAAGTGAGTCCTTTCTCGGAGTGCGCGGCCCGGTGTTCGTCCGTGTCAGGCCGAGGTGCTCGCGCAGGGTGCTGCCCGGGTAGAAGGTGCGGAACAGTCCGCGGTGCTGGAGGAGCGCGACCGTGCCGTTGACCAGGCGTTCCAGATCACGGTGGGGTTCGACGGGAATGAGGTGGAAGCCGTCGGCGGTGCCCTCCTGGTGCCAGGAGACGATCAGTTCGGCGAGGTCGACGGGGCCGCCGCGGTAGAGCGGGCCCCGCGGGGTGGGCCGGGGGCCGCCCCCGCCGTGGCCCGGTTCGGCGGCGTGCTCGCCGGCCCCGAGGTCCACGAGCAGGCTGACCAGGATCCGCAGCCCGCCCGGATCCCGGCCGAACTCCGCTGCGTCGGACCGCAGTTGCTCGCGCACGGCACGGGCCTGCGCGGGGCTCGTCACCCGCACCAGCGCCACATCGGCGTGGCGGGCGGCGGCCCGGCGTACGGCCTCCTCGGTGGCGTCGACGACCAGCACCGGCCGTTCCCCGGGCGGAGCGGACCCCGCCTCCCGTTCGCCGTCCTCGGCGGCGAGGTCGATCCACCGGCCCGCCCGCCCCCGGCTGATCCAGTCCAGCGTGGTGATCGCCGCCCGCGCGCGGTCCGGGTCGGCGGCGGCGACGGTGGGCGCCAGGCCGACCCGGTGGGTGGCGGGCGCCACCCGGGCGAGGACGGCCGTCGCGTCGGGTCCCGGCCGGGCGAAGGTGTCGTCCAGCGTCACGAAGTCCAGCCCGCCGCGCTCGGCGAGCCGCGTCAGTTCCACGTACGGCTCGGCGTCGTACGCGCCGGGCAGGTCGACGGCGGCGGCCAGATGCAGCAGGCCCCGGCCGGGTGCGGACGCCATCTCAGAGGACCTTGGAGAGGAACGCCCGGGTGCGGTCCTCGCGCGGCCGGTCCAGGACCTCGCCCGGCGGGCCCTGTTCGACGATCCGGCCGTCGTCCATGAAGACCACCGTGTCGGCGACCTCGCGGGCGAAGCCGATCTCGTGCGTGACGACGATCATCGTGGTGCCCTGCCCGGCCAGGTCCCGGATGACGTCGAGGACCTCGCCCACCAGTTCGGGGTCGAGCGCGGAGGTCGGCTCGTCGAAGAGCAGCAGCTTCGGCTCCAGCGCGAGCGCCCGCGCGATGGCGACCCGCTGCTGCTGACCGCCGGACAGATGACGGGGGTAGGCGTCGGCCTTGTCGGCGAGCCCCACCCGGTCCAGCAGCCGGCGCGCGCGCTCCACCGCGACCCGGCGGGGCCGCTTGAGCGCGGACACCGGTGCCTCGACGACGTTGTCGAGGACCGTGAGGTGCGGGAACAGATGGAAGTTCTGGAAGACGAACCCGATCCGGGTGCGCTGCCGCAGCACCTCGCGCTCGGACAGTTCGTGGAGCTTGTCCCCCACTCTGCGATAGCCGATCAGCGCGCCGTCGACGCTGATCGCGCCCCGGTCCACCTTCTCCAGATGGTTGATGGTGCGCAGCAGGGTGGACTTGCCGGAGCCGGAAGGACCGAGGACGACGGTGACCTCGCCGGCGCACACCGACAGGTCGATGCCCTTGAGCACCTCCAGCGAGCCGAAGCTCTTGTGCACGGACCTGATGTCGACCATGACGCTCATCGCGGGGATTCCTTCTGCTGGTGGGGGGTTCGCCTCACGCGCGCATCACGCACGTCACGCGCATCACGCACGGCACGCGTCGCGCGCGTCTCGCTCATCACGCGACGGCTTCGGTGCCGAGGTCCCGCAGGAACACCAGGACGGCCCGCGCGGTGGCGTCGTTCTGCCGGAAGGCGGGCCCGCCGGTCCGGGGCCGGGTGAAGGCGCCCGGGGTACGGGCGTCGGTGTGCGGGCCGAGCGCGAAGCGCCGCGGGTGCGGGCGGCCGTCCCGGTCCAGGACGCGGCCGTCGGTCCGGTCCACCCGGAGCAGACCGTCCGCGGTCTCCCCGGCGCCCTCGGCGTGCAGTTCGCGCAGCAGCGGGTCGAGGGCACGCCGCAGGGTGGGTTCGGGCAGCCGGGCCTCCACGAGCGCCCGGGCCTCCACGACATGGCCGGGCACGGTCGGGCTCGACGCCCGGAACACCCCGTCCTCGGCCCGTACGGTCATGTCGGCGCCGACGAACCGCACCACGCCCGCCCGGGAGAGCGCGAGCAACTGCCGCAGCCGGGGACCCGGCGGCCCCGAGGCGAGGTAGCTGAAGAACCCGTGCCAGGAGGAGCCGAGATCGCCGAGCCGCACCAACTGCCCGTAGACGGACAGCAGTCCGAGGAAGACACCCAGGTCGGCACTGTGCGCCGGGTCATGGCGGCGGCCCAGGTCGTTCTCGACGTAGGCGCGCAGGGCGTCCTGGAACTCCTCGTGGGAGGTGTGGCGCAGACCGTCCAGCGGGCGGTCGAGGGCGGCGAGGTCGAGCCGGTCGCGCGGGTCGGGCACGGCGGCGGCGACCAGGGCCTCCCGCTCGGCCGCCCCGGCCCCGGCCGCGTACTTCTCCTCGAAGTCCGTCCAGGCCATCGCCGTGCGCTCGGGGTGGGCGGTGAACAGCCGGTGGTAGTGCGCGAAGCCCAACTCCTTCTCCACCAGCGGCCAGACGTCCCGCCGGAAATCGTGTCCGCCGGGCCGGGCCAGCAGCGCGTCGATCTCGGCGGGCCCCAGGAACCTCGGCAGCGGCGGCCGCTCCCCCGTCCAGTCGTAGCCGATCTTCGAGTGGTACGGCACTCCGCGCCGCGATCCCACGTACAGCACCGGCTCCTGACCGGAGGGGATGTAGGTGTCCCCCTCGTGGCGGCCGCCGCGGCCCTCGGTGAGCAGCACCATCAGGTCGACGAAGGCGAGACCGAAGCCGCGCACCAGGACGGGTTCGCCGGGCCGCAGCGCGGACAGATCACTGTCGGCGGTGAAGTCGGGCGGCAGATGGGTGAGCCCGTGCGTATCGGCGTAGGCGGCCAACTCCCGCTGCTCGTCGTCCAGTTCGGCGTCGAGATGGCCGAGGGTGAGGACGACGAGGTCGGCGAGGAGCGGCCGGGGCTCGCCCTCCAGCCACACCCGCTGGCGGCCCAGACGCGGCCCGCTCACCCGCAGCGCACGGCGCGGATGGTGATGGACGGTGATCTGCGGGGGCAGCGCGGCGACGGCCTGTTCATGGACCCAGCGCAGATAGGCGCCCTGGAGCTGCCGGTCGGCGAAGAGGCGTCCGTCGACGCCGGCCCATTCGTGGAGCGTGGGCCCGGGGCGCACCGGCCCGTCCATGGTCACCGTCTCGTCGGTGAACATGGTGACGTCCTCGGCGTGCGAGTTCATCCACAGCAGCGGGGACTGCGCGGCCCGCCAGATGCGCCCGGCGCCCGGCGGATGCGGGTCCACGAGATGGATGTCGAGGCCCTCGCCCGCATACAGTTCGGGCGCTCCGGCGGCGATCCGCTCGATCAGACCGGTCCCCCGCGGACCGGCCCCGACGATCACCAGGGACTGCCTCATCGCGCGGTCCCCGTCCCGCGCGCGTAGTGCCGCTCGACGTAGTACTGGCCGACGCTGAGCACCGAGGTGACGACGGTGTACCAGACGGTGGCCACCATCAGCAGCGGGATGACCTGGTAGGTGCGGTGGTAGACGAGCTGCACGGAGAACAGCAGGTCCTGGACGGCGATGACGCTGACGATGGAGGTGCCCTTGAGGGTGCCGATCAGCATGTTCCCGGCCGGCGGCACGATGGCGCGCATGGCCTGCGGCAGCACGATCCGCCACCAGCGGCGCCACCGGCTCAGCCCGAGCGCCTGCGCGGCCTCGATCTGTCCGCGGTCGACGGAGAGGATCCCGCCGCGCACCACCTCGGCGGCGTAGGCGGCCTCGTGCAGCGTGAGTCCGATGACCGCGACGACGATCGGTGTGAACAGGTCGACGGTGCGCACCCCGAACACCTGCGGGTAGAGCGCCCCGATGTTGAACCAGAGCAGGAGCTGCACCAGGATCGGGATGGACCGGAAGAGCCAGACGTATCCCCAGGCGACGCTTCTGAGCACCGGGTTGGCGGAGAGCCGGGCGGCGGCGAGCAGGGTGCCGAGCGCGAACCCGAGCGCCATCACCACCGCCGTCAGCCACAGGGTGAGCCACAGTCCGCGCAGCACCGCGTCGGAGGTGAAGTGGTCGGCGACGACGTCCCAGCGGAACGCCTCGTTGCGCAGCACCGAGTTGACGGCGAGCGCGAGGAGGACAAGAACGGCGACGGCGGCGGCCCACTGGCCGAACCGGCGTCGGGGGACGATCGGCAGGGTGTCCGTGTCGCGTGGCAGATCCGGTGCCGCGGGTGCTTTGGCGAGGGTGTCGGAAGACATGTGAAGGCTCCGTGATGCGTCAGGTCGAACACGGGTCGGTGCCTTCACACACCGGGCGCACCAGGCGCCGGAGCGCCGCGCGGCGCAGTTACGGCCGAGCCCCTCAGCAGGGCCGTACAGCGAGAGTACGGTGGCGTTTCCCGTCGCTGCCAAGGCTGTCCACACTGTGAGCCGTACATCTCAACTCGGTTGACGGGTAACCGGGGACCTGTTCCACTTGGCCCATGCATCCGCAGCAGTGGCTGGTCACACGCTCCCACATCGACTTCGGTCGAGTGTGGTCCTCTTCCTGTTGAGCTGACCCCCTGCGCGCCTCGATCCGCTGACCGGACGGGCGCGTTTCGCGTTCTCCCCCCGCCTTCACACGCGCACCCCTCCCCTCGCGCACACCCCTTCTTCTGCCTTGCCGTTGCTCCCTGTTGCTCACTCTGCCGCCAGGAGACCGCACCTCATGCGTATGCCTTCGCGTGCCCGTTCCCGCGTTTTCACCCCCTTCGCCCTGATCACCTCGGTGACCCTGCTGCTCACCGCCTGCGGCTCCGGCTCGTCCGGAGACGACAAGGAGCAGACGGCGGCGAAGTCGGACGCGATCCCCACCCAGGACGTCGTCTCGGCGATCCGCAAGGACCCGGCGGCCGCCGCCCTGTTGCCGTCCGGGGTGACCGAGGTGACCGTCGGCATCAGCATCGGCAGCACCCCGCCCGGCACCAGCTTCCTGGAGGACGGCAAGACGCTCGCCGGCCAGGACGTCGACTTCACCGAGGCCGTGGCGAACGTGCTGGGCATCGAGGTCGACACGCAGCAGGCGAGCTTCGAGGCGATCCTGCCCGCGCTGGACAGCGGCAAGTACGACCTCGGCGTCAGCAACTTCGGTGTCACCACCGAGCGTCTGAAGACGATCGACTTCGTCACCTACATCAACGACGGCCAGGGCTTCGCCACCCGCGCGGACAGCAAGCTCGGCGAGGTGACCGACCTCAAGCAGCTCTGCGGTCTGAACATCGCCACCGGCGCCGGCACCACCTTCGAGGCCACGCTGGAGGAGAACAAGCACGTCTGCGCCGACGCCGGGAAGAAGGCGTACGGCGTGCAGACCTACAGCGAGCAGGGGGCCATCTGGTCCTCGCTCCAGCAGGGCCGCAGCGATGTGGTGATGTCCACCATCAACGGCCTGCGCTACGCGGTGGACCACCAGGAGGGCGTGAAGTTCCTCAACGAGTTCCACCGTCTGGACGTCGGCTTCGCCTTCAAGAAGGGCACGAAGCTGGCCCCGGCCTTCCAGGCCGCAGTCAACAGGCTGATCGAGGACGGCAGTTACGCCAAGATCCTCAAGAAGTGGGGGACGACGGACTCGGCGCTGACCAAGTCGGAGATCTCCCCGCCGGAGATCGGCACCTCCTGACCGCGTCCGTGGCCGTGCGCCGGCGGTCGGGTCAGCGCACGGCCACGGGCCGCCGCCCGGGGCCGTCGCCGCCGACCCCGATCACCCGGGTCATCAGGGCGCCCAGCACCTCCCGTACGGAGTCGGCGCTGCGGGCGTCGCACTCCAGCACGGGCACCTCGGCGCCCAGCCCCAGCGCCGAGCGGACCTCCTCCGGGCCGGTCCGCTCGGCGCCGTCGAACCGGTTGACGGCGAGGACGTACGGCGCCCCGCGCGCCTCGACGTAGTCGACGGCCCAGGCGCACTCCTCGATCCGCCGCGGGTCCGCGAGCACCACCGTGCCGAGGGCGCCGTCCACCAGGTCGTCCCAGAGGAACCGGAACCGGGACTGCCCGGGCGTGCCGAACAAGTAGAGGGTGATGGCCGGGCCGAAGGTGATGCGCCCGAAGTCGAGGGCGACGGTGGTGGTCGCCCGGTGTTCCGCGCCGTCCGCCGGCCCGATGTCCACCGGACCGATGTCCACCGGCACCTGGGTGAGCGGGGCCTCCGTGCCGAGCGGCTCGATCTCGGAGACGGCCCCGACGAAGGCCGACTTGCCCACCCCGAGGCCCCCGCTCACCACGATCTTCAGGGCGACGGGCACGCTGTCGTCCGCACACCCGGACATGGCCCCGCTCCTTTCGCGCCGCGACGAGCCGAGACGGCACGCACCCGGCCTCGGCGGCCGCGCGGTGTCCGTCTCCTCGAACAGGAGATACGGCCGCGGGCCGCCGATTGCTCACCGGGTCAGCACGAGCAGTCGCAGCAGCAGCCGTCGCAGCAGTCGCACCCGTCACAGCAGTTGCCGCACTCGCAGCAGTTGCCGTCGCAGTTGCAGCAGTCGCCGCACCAGCCTTCCCGCCTCCTGCGCGACCAGGGGCCCTCGTACTGGTCGGCGCAGCACACCTGGCAGGTGCAGAAGAGCCCGAGGGCGACGGCGCATCCGGCGAGCAGTCCGCGCCTGTCCCGGTGCGGCGGCTCGCCCCCGAAGGGGTTGCCGGGCATGCCGGGACCACCCGGCTGCTGCGGGTCGTGCGGGGCGTAGGGGCCGGTCGGGGGCCCGAAGGCGCCGTCGGGGCCGTGCGCGTGGCCGCAGGAGCGGGTGCCGAAGGCCCGGTCCACGGACCGTTCCAGCTCGTGCGCGAGCAGCAGATGCGCCAGGCGGCGGTCGGTGAACTCGACGTCCTTGAGCGCCAGCCGGATGCCGTGCAGGGCGTCGTCGGCGAGCCGCCGGGCCTCGGTGAGCGGGGTGCCGGTCGCGGTCAGCGGGTTCCAGGCGCCGGCGGCCGTGTCCGCCTCCCGGTCCTCGACGGCGTCCAGCAGATGGGCCAGCCGCCCGAAGAGCCGCCCCGCCTCGGCGAGCGGAACGGCGTTGCCGGGACGGCCCGCGAGGACAGCGGTGTGCGCGAACGCGGCGGCGGTGGCGGTCTCGGTGGGCTCGGTGACGGTCAGCAGCGAAGTGCCGGGCCCGGCCAGCGACTCGATGCCCACCTGCCGGTCCACGGCGTCGACCAGGATCGCGGTGTCGAAGCCCACGGCGGCCCCGCCGCGCTCCCCCGCCCTGCCCCAGCTCGCGGCCACCCGGCGGGCGGCGACGGCGACCGGACGGCGCCTCAGCAGCCCGTCGCCGTCGGCGACGTGGTCGCGGACCTTGGCGGAGGCCAGCACCAGCGAGACGGCGGCCGCGAGCCGGGCGCCCTCGCCCTGGGCGACGGAGGCGGTGCGCATCCCGCGCAACGGGCACGGTCCCGCCGTACGCCGCAGCCCGCCGGCCGTGGTCCGCTCGGTCTGAGCCTCCGTCAGCACCGAGATGAGCAGGCCGTCGTAGTTGGTGACGATCCGCGCGAACTGGCCGTGATCCCCGCGCAGCGCGAGACAGAGGCCGCACAGATGGGCCATCCACTGGGCCTTGAGACCCTCTCCGAGCCGGTGGGTACAGGGCCTGACGATTCCGAACACGACGATCCCCCGGGGTTCTACGATGGAAATGCGGGTAACCGCAAGCTGCTGTCACGTGCGCATGGCTGCCGCATCGTATCGACCGATCATCACCCCGGAACCGCCCGTCCTGTTCACCCGTACGCCCCGACCTTCACCCGTACGCCATGAAGAGTCATATTTCACTCTCAGTCAGCAGCCGTGCACGGTAGGACCCTTGGGGGACGCGGGCTCTCGACGTACGAGCCGTGCACCAGTACCGTCACAAACCCCCCGCGCGGCGTCTATCCACTTGGCGCGACATCCGCATCATGGACGACCATGGGGATGCGGAAAGCAGAAAAGACCGCTGTGAGAGGAGGCGTCCATGGGATCGGTGCGCAAGGCGAGTGCCTGGCTTGGCCTCGTCGACGACAACGATGACGAGCGTTACTACGACGACGACTACTCCGAGGGGACCGACTCCGGAGACGCGTGGGTGACCGACCCCCGTGTCAAGGTCGCCTCGGACACGGCCGAGGAGAAGGGCCGCCGGATCGGCACGGTCACCCCGGACAGCTTCCGGGACGCGCGGGCGATCGGCGAACTCTTCCGCGAGGGCGTGCCGGTCATCATGAACCTCACGGCCATGGAGGCCGCCGACGCCAAGCGCGTCGTCGACTTCGCGGCCGGGCTGATCTTCGGGCTGCGTGGTTCGATCGAGCGGGTCTCGACCCGGGTGTTCCTGCTGACCCCGTCCAACACGGAGATCGTCAGCGGCGATCCGGCGGCCCGCCGCTCGGACGGCTTCTTCAACCAGAGCTGAGGCAGGGCCGCTCGCCGGCCCTGCCCCGCTCCGGGGTGAGCGCGGGTCAGCGGAAGGCGTCGAGCCCGGTGAGCGCCTTGCCCAGCACGAGCTGGTGCATCTCGACGGTGCCCTCGTAGGTGAGCACGGACTCCAGGTTGGTCGCGTGCCGCATGACCGGGTACTCCAGCGAGATCCCGTTCGCCCCCAGGATCGTCCGCGCCGTACGGCAGATCTCGATGGCCTCCCGTACGTTGTTGAGCTTGCCGAAGCTGACCTGCTCGGGACGCAGGCGGCCGGCGTCCATGCGCCGCCCCAGATGGTGGGCGAGCAGAATCCCCTTGTGCAGTTCGACCGCCATGTCCGCCAGCTTGGCCTGGGTGAGCTGGAACCCTCCGATGGGCCGCCCGAACTGCTCGCGCGTCTTCGCGTAGTCGACGGCGGTCTCGAAACAGGCGCGCGCGGCCCCCATGGCGCCCCAGACGATCCCGTAGCGGGCGTGGTTCAGACAGCCGAGGGGGCCCTTGAGCCCGACGGCCTCGGGCAGCACGGCGTCGGCGGGCAGCCGTACGCCGTCCAGCACCAGTTCGCTGGTCACGCTGGCCCGCAGCGACCACTTGTGCTTGATCTCGGGCGCCGAGAAGCCGGGGGTGTCGGTGGGGACGACGAATCCCCGGACGCCCGCCTCGGTCCGCGCCCACACCACGGCGACACCGGCCACCGAGCCGTTGGTGATCCACATCTTGCGGCCGTCGAGCACCCAGTCCGTGCCGTCCCGCTTGGCGAAGCTGCGCATCCCGGCCGGGTCGGAGCCGTGGTCGGGCTCGGTCAGCCCGAAGCATCCGATGACCTCACCGGCGGCCATCGACGGCAGCCACCGCCGCTTCTGCTCCTCGCTGCCGAACCGGTGGATCGCGTACATGGCGAGCGAGCCCTGCACGGAGACCAGCGAGCGGATCCCGGAGTCGGCGGCCTCCAGCTCCAGACACGCGAGCCCGTACTGCACGGCGCTCGCCCCGGCGCACCCGTAGCCGCTGAGCGACATCCCGAGCGCCCCGATCCCGCCGAGTTCCCGGGCCAGCTCCCGGATGCCCGGCAGCTCCCCCTTCTCGTACCAGTCGGCGACGTACGGCAGCACACGGTCGGCCGCCCAGCTCCGCACGGTGTCACGGACCGCGAGGTCCTCCGGCTCCAGCAGATCGTCGATGCCGAGCGGATCGACGGGGTCGAACGGCGACTTCGGGGACGCGGACATGCGACAGCCTCCGGCGAAAACGAAAACTAGCACCGCTAGTCACGATGCCCACCCGACGTTACGACGCACCCCACGGGACGTCCAGTGCACCACGACGGGGGCGGCACGGAACATCCGGGTACACCACGGCACGGGGCCTCGGGACATCCGGGCACGCCCGGCACGGGGCCCACGGAACGCCGGCACGCCGCGGCGGTGCCTCGGAACTCCGGCGCACCATGGCGGGCGGGGCCGCTCCACGGCGCCACGGCAGGAGCCCGCAGGCCATCCGGGTACGCCACAGAACACTCCGGCGCGACACAGCAGGGGCCCGTAAAACCCCAGTGAGCCTCAGCGCCGGCCGCCTGTCGGCGGGAGCCTATGCCGAGACGCGGGTCTCCACGACCTCTCGGGGTGCGGGGAGGCCGAGCTCTCGTTCCGGCTCCGGGTCGGTCTTCGCCGTGGGGGGTTCGCAGACCATCACGCGGGGCAGCCGCAGCGCCATCAGCGCGCCGAGCAGCAGCAGCCCCGCGCTCACCAGCAGCGTGACATGCAGGCCGTGCACGAAGCACTCGCGGGCCGCCCGGCGCAGGGCCGCCCCGGCCGGGCCGCCGAGCTGTGCGGCGACCTCGTACGCCTCACCCAGCGAGTGCCCCGCCGAGGCCGACGCCGACGCCGGCACCCCGGGCACGGAGCTGAGTCCGGGCGCGTACGCCGCGTTCATGACGCTTCCGAGCAGGGCGATCCCGATACCGGCCCCGAGCTGGTACGAGGTCTCGCCGATCGCCGCCGCGCCGCCCGCCTGCTCCGGCGGGGCCTCGCTCAGCATCGACTCGTAGGCCGCGAAGAGCGTGGTCTCCAGGCCGAACCCGAGCAGCACGAAGCCGAGCAGCAGCAGGGTGGCGTTGTCCGCCTGGCCCATCGCGGTCAGCGTCAGCACCGCGAGGGCCGTGAGACAGAAACCGCCGCTCACCATCCGCCGGGGCCCGAAGCGGCGCAGCAGCTTGGCACCGGCCAGGCCCGCCGCCATCGCCGCGAAGGTCAGCGGCAGCAGCCGCAGACCGGTCTCCAGCGGAGAGAGACCCAGCACGAGCTGGAGATACTGCGCGGCGATCAGTTCGAGCCCGACCAGCGCCAGCATGGCGAGCACGATGCAGCCCACCGAGGTGCTGAACGCGGGCCGCGCGAACATCCGCAGATCCACCAGGGGGTACCTCCGCCGCCGCTGACGGCGCACGAACAGCACCAGCAGCACCGCCCCGACCGCCAGCGGCACCGCGGTGAAGACGTCCAGCTCACCGCCGCCCAGCCGCTTCACCCCGAGGACGACGGCGAACAGGCCGGCCGCCGCCATCAGCGCGCCGATCACGTCCCAGGGGCCGTCGACGGACCCGCGCGACTCCGGCAGGAGCAGCCGCCCCACCGGCAGGCTGACCAGCATCAGCGGGATGTTGACCAGGAAGACCGAACCCCACCAGAAGTGTTCGAGGAGGAAACCGCCGAGCAGCGGTCCGACCGCCGCGCCGACCGCGGCGACCGCGCTCCAGATGCCGATGGCCAGCGCGCGTTCCCGCCGGTCGGGGAAGACGTGCCGCAGGATCGACAGCGTGGCCGGCATGATCATCGCACCGCCGACGCCGAGCAGCCCCCGCGCGGCGATCAGCACCTGGGCGTTCGGCGCGAAGGCCGCGAGCGCGGAGGCGACACCGAACAGCGCGTAGCCGAGCAGCAGGACTCTTCGGCGGCCGACGCGGTCGCCGAGCGTGCCGAAGAGGATCAGCAGGGCGGCGCAGACGAGTGGATAGGTGTCGACGATCCAGAGCAGCTCGATGGCGCCGGGTCGCAGGTCCTCGGTGACGGCGGGCACCGCGACATGCAGCACGGTCGCATCGACGGCGACCAGGAGCAGGCTGACGCAGAGCACCACGAGCACGACCCAGCGGTTGGCACCGGCCCCGGCCGCCCGACGGCGCAGCCCAGCGGCGGCCGTGGTCGTCCCGGACATGTACGTACCTCCCAGGTGTCCCTCGGTCCGGCGGGCTCACGGGGTGGGGACTCCCCGCGGCTCGGCCGGAGAGGAGCGGTGGTCTCCGGCCCGCGCAAACGAACACGAGTGGAACGCAGCGTACGCGAGTTCGCGCCACGGCCACGTGGCGGACCTCTCACACTCCACGGGGAACCCATGTGGCGTACGCCACTCGTTCCGGGCCGCCCGACGGGCCGCCGCGGGCCCCCGCCGATAATCGAGCCCGTGACCGATCTTGAGACCCGCGCCGCTCCGCCCGGCCGCCCGGCCCTGCGCCGCGCGGCCCCCGCCCTGCTGGCGTACGCAGCCGTGCGGGGCCTGGGCCTGCTCGCCCTCTTCGTGTGGAGCGCCGCCCGCGACAAGAGCGCGTTCACGCTGCTCACCGCCCGCTGGGACTCCCTCTGGTACACGAGGGTGGCCGAGCTCGGCTACGGCTACGAGGTCCGGCTGCCGAACGGCGACGTCCACTCCAATCTCGCCTTCTTCCCGCTGCTGCCGTGGCTGGAGCGGCTGCTGCACGCGGTGACCCCGCTGTCGTACGCCGGCGCGGGCTTCGTGGTCTCGCTGGTCGCCTCGTTCGCGGCGGCCTGGGGGATCTTCGCGGTCGCCGACCGGCTGTACGGCCGTAGGGCCGGGGTCTGCGCGGTCGCCGTGTGGGCGCTGCTGCCGGTCGGGATCGTGCAGTCCATGGCGTACAGCGAGTCGCTGTTCACGGCGCTGGCCGCCTGGTCGCTGTACGCGCTGCTCACCGGGCGCTGGGTGACCGCGGGTCTGCTCGCGTCGCTGGCCGGGCTGACCCGGCCGGTGGGGCTCGCGGTGGTCGCGGCGGTCTGGGCGACGGGGGCGGTGTCCGTCCTGCGGGAGCGGGGTGCGCTGCCGTCGGCCCCGTTCGGGCGCACCCGCAGCACGGCGCGCGCGTCCGGCGCGCGGACCTCCGTACACGCCCCCGGCGGGCCCGCAGAGGCCCGGCTCCCGCGCGAAGGAGAAGCCGACGGCGCTCGTCCGGCCGTGCGCGCCCTGGGCATGCTCCTCGCGCCCCTCGGCACCGCCGGGTACGTCCTGTGGGTCGGCCACCGGACCGGCGACGGCCCGCTCGGCTATCTCGACGTCCAGGCGGGGTGGCGCAACGGCTTCGACGGCGGGTACGCCTTCGCCCGCTTCGTCGCCGAGAAGTTCACGTCCTTCCCGTCCGCCCTGGCCGGTCTCGGCCTGACCGTCGGCGTCGCCCTGCTGCTGTGGCTGTACGCCGTCTGTGTGCGCGGCCGTCAGCCGCTCCCGCTGCTGGTGTACTCGGGCGCGGTCCTGGCGCTGGCGCTGTGCGCGTCGAGCTACTTCGGCTCGAAGCCGCGCCTGCTGCTGCCCGCCTTCCCGCTGCTGTTCCCGCTCGCCCTGGCCCTGGCCCGGCTGCGGACCTCCCGGGCGGTGCCGGTCGCGGCGGGGATCGCGGTGGCGTCGGCCGTCTACGGGGCGTGGTGGCTGAACGGCTCGGGGCCACCGTGACCCCGGCGTACGGCCGGGCAATTCAACCCGTGATTCTGGTGAACGAATTCCTACGCGCACTAAAACCAACCCCCCGAATGATCAAAGGAATTGAAGGGAAGGGTGTTCGAGCATTAGCGATTTCGCAGGAATTAACGCCCTTCTGAGAGCAATCCCACATCACATCGTCATCACAAAGCCGCGGAATCGGCCGGGTTCACAGCTCACTCGCTGTAACGTCGTTTAGGTGCGTACCGAACGAAACCTCACCCGTCTGGACCGGGTGTTCGCAAGGCTCGACCGTGAGCCGGAACGACCGGCCCACATCGATGTGCCGAAGATGAGCCGGCACCGGGTCGCGCTGTTCTCGGCGACCCTCGGCTTCTATCTCGCCATCGTGTGGCTCGTGGTGATCACCTCGTGGCTGGTCCGCCTCGACTGGCAGGTCATGTTCTTCCGGCCGTACCAGCAGTGGCCCGAGATCCACGCCTTCCTGGACTACTACGTGGTGCTCGGCCAGCGCGGCCCCACCGCGGTGATGGTCGCCGCCTGGCTGGGCTGGAGATCCTGGCGGCAGCACACCCTGCGCCCGCTGCTCACCCTGGGCGTCTCGCTGCTGCTGCTGAACCTGACCGTCGGCGCCGCGAAGATCGGCATGGGCCGTCTCGGACCGCACTACGCCACCACCATCGGCTCCAACGAGATGGGTCTGGGCGGCGATATATTCCCCAGCGGCCACACCGCCAACGCGGTCGTGACCTGGGGAATCCTGGCCTATCTGGCCTCCACCCCGAGAGCCCGCCGCTGGCTGTCCGCGCTCTCCGCGGTGGTCTCGCTGGGCGTCGGCCTCACCACCGTCTACCTCGGCACGCACTGGCTGAGCGACGTGGTCCTCGGCTGGGCCGCCGGTCTGCTGATCCTGCTGGCGCTGCCCTGGTGCGAGCCGCTGATCGCCCGCGCCGAGGCCCGGATCCTCGACCTGCGCGACCGGCTGCGCGACCGCGGCCGCGGCACGTTCCCGGCACCCGTCCCGGTCGCCGTCCCGTTCCCGCCCCGCGGCGCGGTCCAGGACGAGACCACGGCGGCCCGCGAGTCGCTCACCGCGGCCCGTCCGGCCCGCTCCCCCGTCTATCTCGCCCCGGGCCCGCACACCAGCCGTTCGGAGCGCAGCCCGGTCACCCCGGTCGGCAGCCGCCGGCCACCGCACCCCGACCGCCTGGCCCATCCCGACCGGCTGCCGCGCGGCACGGCCTCCACGGCCCGCCCGCTGACCGGCGGCTGACCTCCGGGAACGGCGGGACCACCGGTACGCACACACCAGGTCCCGCACCGCGAAGGCCCCGGCCCCGGCGTCTCTACGACGCCGGATGCCGGGGCCTTCGTCGTGCCTCCGTGCCCTGAGGTGCGCTCAGGTGTGCTGAGGCGTCCTAGCCCTTCCAGGCGCGGGCCACGCGCCCGTCCTGGACCTCCAGGTTCAGCCGCCCGAAGCGGTACTCCATGGTGACGATCGTCCCCGGCGCGAGCGAGCGGACCGTGGACCAGCCACGCTCCCGGGCGAGCCGCTCGGCCCGGTCGGCCTCCAGGCCGACATATCCGTCCGGACTGTCCTTCGGCTCCGCTGGCGGAGTGGGAATCGGTGCCATACCGCCACGCTAGGCGGCGGACCCCGGCCGGGGAACCCGGAACGGCGATGTGGATCACTCCGGTCACACTTCTGTCACAGGATCACGACACACGTTTCGGCCGGGACGACATCTTCGGACACCCCGTCGAGCGTCACACGGACAATCGGTTCCGAGCCGCTCCCGTAGTCCTTCCGCGCGTATTCGAACGTAATTCCCGCGTGTCGCCGGGCGCCCTCGATAAACCCGGCGGAAAGTGCCGGAGAACCCTCCCCGGCACCTGTTCCCGGATTCCGCAGGGGTCCGCGCGAGCTGACGGCCCATAGGAAATGAGCGAGGCGATGCGGACGGACACCGCGGCGGCGACCGCCCCACCCGCACCGGCCGGACGTCGGCACCGGGGCCGGGTGGTCGTCGACTGGCTGACCACCACCGACCACAAGAAGATCGGTCATCTGTACCTGATCACGTCGTTCGGGTTCTTCCTGATCGGCGGCGTGATGGCCCTGCTGATGCGGGCCGAGCTGGCCAGGCCCGGCCTCCAGATCCTGACCAACGAGCAGTTCAACCAGCTCTTCACGATGCACGGCACGATCATGCTGCTGCTGTTCGCGACGCCGTCCTTCGCGGGCTTCGCCAACGAGCTGATGCCGCTCCAGATCGGCGCCCCGGACGTCGCCTTCCCCCGGCTGAACATGCTCTCGTACTGGCTGTTCCTCTTCGGCGGGCTCATCGTGCTCGGCTCGCTGCTGACGCCGGGCGGCGCGGCGTCGTTCGGCTGGTTCGCCTACGCGCCGCTCAACAGCGCGCAGTACTCACCCGGGGTCGGCCCCGACCTGTGGATCATGGGGCTGGCGCTGGCCGGCTTCGGCACCATCCTGGGCGCGGTCAACTTCATCACCACGATCATCGGGATGCGCGCCCCCGGGATGACCATGTTCCGGATGCCGATCTTCGTCTGGAACACGCTCTTCACGTCGATCCTGATCCTGATGGCGTTCCCGGTGCTGGCGGCCGCGCTGCTGGTGCTGGAGGCGGACCGGCGGTTCGGCGCCCAGGTGTTCGACGCGGCGAGCGGCGGGGCGCTGCTGTGGCAGCACCTGTTCTGGTTCTTCGGGCATCCCGAGGTCTACATCATCGCGCTGCCGTTCTTCGGGATCATCACCGAGATCATCCCGGTCTTCAGCCGCAAGCCGATCTTCGGCTATCTCACCCTGGTCGGCGCGACGATGGCGATCACCGGCCTGTCGATCGTGGTGTGGGCGCACCACATGTTCGTCACGGGCGCGGTGCTGCTGCCGTACTTCTCGCTGATGAGCTTTCTGATCGCGGTGCCCACGGGCGTGAAGTTCTTCAACTGGACCGGCACCATGATCAAGGGCTCGATCTCCTTCGAGACGCCGATGCTGTGGGCGACGGGCTTCCTGGTGACGTTCCTGTTCGGCGGTCTGACCGGGGTGATCCTGGCGTCGCCGCCGATGGACTTCCACGTCTCCGACTCGTACTTCGTGGTGGCCCACTTCCACTACGTCGTCTTCGGCACGGTCGTCTTCGCGGTCTTCGGCGGTTTCCACTTCTGGTGGCCCAAGTTCACCGGGAAGCTGCTGGACGAACGGCTCGGCAAGGTCCACTTCTGGACGCTGTTCGTCGGCTTCCATCTCACGTTCCTGGTGCAGCACTGGCTGGGCGCCGAGGGCATGCCGCGCCGGTACGCCGACTATCTCGCCGCCGACGGCTTCACCGCGCTCAACACGGTCTCCACGATCGGCGCGTTCCTGCTCGGCATCTCCACCCTGCCGTTCCTCTACAACGTCTGGAAGACCGCCCGCTACGGCCGCAAGGTCGAGGTGGACGACCCCTGGGGCTACGGCCGTTCGCTGGAGTGGGCGACCTCCTGCCCGCCGCCGCGGCACAACTTCACCGCACTGCCCAGGATCCGCTCGGAGTCCCCCGCGTTCGACCTGCGCTATCCGGAGTTCGCGGCGCAGATCCCGCAGCCCGAGCCGGAGAAGCACCAGGCGGACCCGCCGACCTGAACGCCCCGCCCGGCGGGCACACCGGAGCGGGGCGTTACGGCGCCCCGAGAGGCGAGGGCTCAGAGCGCGAGGCGCTGGCCGGGCATGATCAGGTCGGGGTCGCCGCCGATGACGGCCTTGTTGGCGGCGTACAGGCGCTGCCAGGTGGTCCCGTGCCGGGCCGCGATGATGCTGAGGGTGTCGCCGGCGCGGACGGTGTAGTCACCGCGCGAGGCACCCCGGGAGGTGTTGGACGTCGTCCGCTCGGGCGCCTTCGACGGCGTGGACCGCCGGGCCGGCTTGGACGACTGCGCCTTCTGCGACTTCTGCGCCTTGGACGCGGTCGAGGCTCCGGACGCCGGTGCGCCGCCGGTCGCTCCGGCGCGTGCCGAGCAGGTGGGCCACGCGCCCCACCCCTGGGACTTCTGGACCTTCGTGGCGACGGCGATCTGCTCCGCCTTGCCGGCCTTGTCGGCGGTCGGCGCGTACGCGGTGCCGCCGTACGCCCTCCAGGTAGAGGCGGAGAACTGGAGTCCGCCGTAGTACCCGTTGCCGGTGTTGATGTGCCAGTTGCCGCCGCTCTCGCACTGGGCGATGCGGTCCCACACCCCGCTGTCGGCCGCCGCGGCGTTGCCGGTGGCGGCCAGCAGTCCGAGGGGGGCGAGCAGCGCCGCCCCGGCCAGGACCGCCGTCGTACGCGCCGTGCTGCCGGTGGCGCGCGTGGTCTCGCGGGTGCTTTCGCGGGTGGTATCGGCACATTCGGACATGTGGTTCCCTCTCTACGGACCCGGGTCTCCCCCAGGGCGGGGCGCTTCCCGCGGCTCGGCGCGGGTGTGGCGCTCCGTCCCCGTCCGCCGGCGATGGTGCTGCGCGCTGTCTGGCTCTGCGCGGCCGGCGGACGTTCCCGGGCGGTGCTCGCTGCACACGGCGGAGCAATCTAGGGAGCCTGACGAGCCGTTATCAACCAACTCCCCGTTGTCGCAGGTCAGTTGAGCGTTACCGCAGGTAACGAGCAATTTCCCTCGCCCACTTCATCCATGGATTTCCCGACTTGTCGGACCGTTCCGCGCTCGCCCTGTGAGTCAGCTCACGGGACCAACTCCCGTGACCTCCCCGTTACTTGACAAAGAGTGTCCGATTCCGCACCGATCGTGACCGACAGCGTTCGGCGGTTCGATTTCCTGGGGTGTGCAGCGTGACTCCCACCACAGCTCCCCCGTTGTGTCTGCATGAGCCGGGGACCCTCCCGGCCCCGCCACCGCCCCGCCTTCCGAGGGAGTCACCCGTGCCGCGCATGCTCGACGTCAGCGACGAGGTACGCGCCGAGATCGGCGACGAAGAAGCCAACCGGCTGCTCGCCGGAGACAACGCCCCGGGCAGTTACGACTGCACCTCCTGCCGCACCCCGGGCGACTCCGAGCACGAGCGCACCAGCACCGTCCTGTTCATCGGCGACGAGACCGCCGTCCTCGCCTTCGCCCACGCCACCTGTCTGCCCTCGCAGGTCGTCCAGGTGACGGAGGAGCAGCTCCAGGGCGCGGTCCGCTCCATCAGCGGCGACAGCGCCGACATGGCCCCGAACCAGGTCGCCCCGGAACAGGCCGTGCTCGGCGTGACCAGCGGACTGATCCTGATCGCCGGGGAGTTGCACCCGGCGCTGGTGGTCGAGCCGACCTCGCCGATCGTGCGCCCCGGCTCGGTCGGGATCGGCGACGACTTCCTGCCGCTCCTCATCGAGCAGGGCTTCATGCCGCTCAGCGAGCTGTCCGAGGTGCCGCCGGTGCAGCACGGCTGGTCCGTGCTGCTCGCGATGGGCCAGCTCCACGCCGTGCTCCAGCCCTCGGCGAACGGCGGTCAGCCGGTGGCCTGGTGGCAGGCCCACCAGCCGCTCCAGGTGACGGAGGGGTGGCGGGCGGCCGCCAACAAGCACCAGCAGGTCCTGATGTTCGCGGCGCCGGTCGGCTCGATCGGCCGCCAGCCCCGGGAGGACCTGCTGCGGGACGCGCTCGACAAGGCCGCCGCCAACGGCAAGCTGGTCGGCGCGGCGATGCCGCTCGCCGGTACCTGAGTCCGCGCCCGGGGCGGGGAACCGCGGATCGTACGCCGGGCGCGGCCGCCCCGGCCGGCCGCGCGGTTCCCCGCGCCCCCTTCGCGACGCCCGCCCCGCCGCCCGGCCGCATCCCTTTGCCGGGCGCGGTCGTTTGGACCTGTGTGCACACCTACGACGTTCCCCGCCGCCCGGCCCTCCCGTCGGTCCCCTCCGCGCGACCGGCCCAGGACCCCCAGGGCGGCCCATCGGCCACGCCGATCTACGACGCGCTCTACGCCGAGTACGTCAAGACCTTCCGTTCGCTGCCGGGCGACCGCAGCGGGGAGGACGATCTGGGGTTCACCGCGTTCGGCAGCATCCCGCAGAGCACGGGCTCGTACGGCGACCACCGGCCGGGGTCGTTCAGCCACTCCTACAGCGCCTACAGCGCGGGCGCGCAGAGCGCACGGCAGCAGTCGCAGTGGCAGCGCGTAGGACAGCTCGGCCAGATCGGCCAGCAGCACTCCCCCGCGCACGCCCAGGGACAGACGCAAAGCCCGTCCCACGCGCCCGCGCACACCCCGACGGCCATGGTGCCCGTCCCGGTCCCCGCGGCGCTGCCGCCGGGCACCCGCCGGGGCCTGTGAGCCCACGGCGGCCCCGGTCACGGCGAAGGGCGGCTCCCCTGCCGGGGAACCGCCCTTCGTCATGTCGTCCGCCCGCGCGGCTACTTCTTCTTGCCGCGCTTCTCGCGCACCCGCACCGAGATGTGGATCGGGGTGCCCTCGAAGCCGAACTCCTCGCGCAGCCGGCGCTCGATGAAGCGCCGGTAGCCCGCCTCGATGAAGCCGGAGGCGAAGAGCACGAACCGCGGCGGCTTGGTGCCCGCCTGGGTGCCGAAGAGGATGCGCGGCTGCTTGCCGCCCCGGATCGGGTGCGGGTGGGCGGCGACCAGCTCACCGAGGAAGGCGTTGAGCCGGCCCGTCGGCACCCGGGTCTCCCAGCCGGCCAGGGCGGTCTCGATCGCCGGGACCAGCTTCTCCATGTGGCGACCGGTGCGCGCCGAGACGTTCACCCGGGGCGCCCAGGCGACCTGGCCGAACTCGGTCTCGATCTCCCGCTCCAGGTAGTAGCGGCGCTCCTCGTCGAGGTTGTCCCACTTGTTGTAGGCGATGACCATGGCACGGCCCGCCTCGACGGCCATGGTGACGATCCGCTGGTCCTGCACGGAGATGGGCTCGGTGGCGTCGATCAGGATGACCGCCACCTCGGCCTTCTCGACGGCGGCCGCGGTGCGCAGCGAGGCGTAGTAGTCGGCGCCCTGCTGGAGGTGGACCCGCTTGCGGATACCGGCGGTGTCGACGAACTTCCAGGTGACGCCGCCGAGTTCGATCATCTCGTCGACCGGGTCGCGGGTGGTGCCGGCGATCTCGTTGACGACGACGCGCTCCTCGCCCGCCACCTTGTTGAGCAGCGAGGACTTGCCGACGTTCGGGCGGCCGATGAGGGCGATCCGGCGCGGGCCGCCGACCGCGGTGCCGAAGGTCTGCGCGGGGGCGTCCGGCAGCACGTCCAGGACGGCGTCCAGCATGTCGCCGGTGCCGCGGCCGTGCAGCGCGGAGACCGGGTGCGGCTCGCCGAGGCCAAGGGACCACAGATAGGCCGCGTCGGCCTCGCCGCTCGGGCCGTCGACCTTGTTGGCGGCCAGTACGACGGGCTTGCCGGCCTTGCGCAGCAGCCGTACGACCGCCTCGTCGGTGTCGGTGGCGCCGACCTTGGCGTCCACGACGAAGACGACCGCGTCGGCGGCCTCGATCGCGAACTCGGCCTGGGCGGCCACGGACGCGTCGATACCGAGGACGTCCTGCTCCCAGCCGCCGGTGTCGACGACCTTGAAGCGGCGGCCCGCCCACTCGGCCTCGTAGGTGACCCGGTCGCGGGTGACGCCCGGCTTGTCCTCGACGACCGCCTCACGGCGGCCGATGATCCGGTTGACCAGGGTCGACTTACCGACGTTGGGCCGGCCGACGACCGCGAGCACCGGGAGCGGACCGTGACCGGCCTCCTCGATGGCGCCCTCGACGTCCTCGACGTCGAAGCCCTCTTCCGCGGCGAGCTCCATGAACTCCGCGTACTCGGCGTCGCCAAGCGCCCCGTGGTCGTGCTCGGCAGCGCCCTCGGAGTGGTGGTCGTCGTTCATGAAGTCCGTACCTCGTTCATCGTGGTGATCGGTGGACGCCCGTTTTCCCCGGGTTGGTCCACTACTGATTCAGTGTCGCTCAGCGGCCGGTCAGGCGCCTGGCGTTTTCCAGATGGGCGGCGAGCTGCTTCTGGATGCGCTCGGTCGCCTCGTCCAGCGCCTTGCGGGTCCGCCGGCCGCTGCCGTCGCCCGCGTCGAAGGGGTCGCCGAAGACGACGTCGACGCGGGAGCGCAGCGGGGGCAGCGCCTTGATCAACCGTCCGCGCCGCTCGGAACTTCCCAGGACGGCGACCGGGACGATCGGGGCGCCGCTGCGCACCGCGAAGTAGGCGAGGCCCGCGCGCAGGGCGGCGAAGTCGCCCTCGCCCCGGGTGCCCTCCGGGAAGATGCCGAGCACCCCGCCGTTCTCCAGCACGCCGAGCGCGCGGGTGATCGCGGTGCGGTCGGCGCTGTGCCGGTCGACCTTGAGCTGGCCGATGCCGGTCAGGAACGGGTCGAGCGGGCCGACGAACGCCTCCTTCTTGATCAGGAAGTGCGTCGGCCGGGGCGCCACGCCCATGACCATCGGGCCGTCGATGTTGTGGGAGTGGTTGACGGCGAAGATCACCGGGCCGGTGGCGGGCACCCGCCAGGAGCCCAGCACCCGCGGCCTCCACAGCCCGTACATCAGGCCGACGCCGATGCGTCTGCCGACGTCGGCGCCCTTGACGGAGGGCGGCAGCTCGCTCACTTCGCGGCCCGCTTCTCCTCGACGAGGGTGACGACGCACTCGATGACCTGGGCCAGCGTCAGCTCGGTGGTGTCCACCTCGACGGCGTCGTCCGCCTTGGCGAGCGGGGAGGTCTTGCGGGAGGAGTCGGCCGCGTCCCGCTTGATCAGGGCCTCGCGGGTGGACTGCACGTCCGCGCCCTTCAGCTCACCGCTGCGGCGGGCGGCGCGGGCCTCCGGGGAGGCGGTGAGGAAGATCTTCAGATCGGCGTCGGGCAGCACGGTGGTGCCGATGTCGCGGCCCTCGACGACTATGCCGCGCTCGGCGGCGGTGGCCAGCGAGCGCTGGAGCTCGGTGATCCGGGTGCGCACCTCGGGGACCGCGCTGACCGCGCTGACCTGCGAGGTGACCTCCTGGGTGCGGATCGGGCCGGCCACGTCGACGCCGTCGACGGTGATCGTGGGCCCGGCCGGGTCGGTGCCGGAGACGATCTCCGGCTTGCCGGCGACGGCGGCGATCGCGGTGGGGTCCTCGATGTCGATGCCGTTGGTCACCATCCACCAGGTGATCGCGCGGTACTGGGCGCCGGTGTCCAGGTAGCTCAGCCCGAGCTGGGCGGCCACGGCCTTGGACGTGCTCGACTTGCCCGTGCCCGAGGGCCCGTCGATGGCGACAATCACGGGCTGGGCGGCGCCGTTTTCCACGGAGGGACACCTTCCTGGTGCGGGGTGGTGGGAGTACGGGGCCCAAACGTGCCCCACACAAGGTTACCGGCCACCGGTCCCCCTCCCGGCCGTGGTCCGACCCCATGGCCCGGACCCACGGTCCGCACCGCCACCGCCGGCCGCTCCACGGCCGCACCGGCCCACCAGGAGCCGCTCCACTGACGGTCCGGACCATTGCCCACCCGGACCACCGCCGACCGGTCCCCTCCCGGACCGAACCCCCACCGGCCCGGGCCACTGGCCCGCTGATCCACCGCCGGGCCGGTCCACAGCCGGGCCGGACCACCGCCAGCCGATCCACCGGCAAGCCAGCCCATTGGCCGGCCGAGCCGCCGCCAGCCGGTCTTCCTGGCAGACCGGACCACCGCCGCCCGTTCCCCCGGCGGGCCGGTCGGCTGCGAGGCCAGCCCATTGCCCGGCCGAGCCACCGCCGACCGGTCCCCTGCCGGACCGAACCACCACCGGCCCGGGCCACTGGCCCGCCGGTCCACCGCCGGGCCGGTCCACAGCCGGGCCCGACCACCGCCAGCCGATCCACCGGCAAGCCAGCCCATTTGGCCGGCCGAGCCGCCGCCAGCCGGTCTTCCCGGCAGACCGGACCACCGCCGCCCGTTCCCCCGGCGGGCCGGTCGGCTGCGAGGCCAGCCCATTGCCCGGCCGAGCCACCGCCGACCGGTCCCCTGCCGGACCGAACCACCACCGGCCCGGGCCACTGGCCCGCCGGTCCACCGCCGGGCCGGTCCACAGCCGGGCCCGACCACCGCCAGCCGATCCACCGGCAAGCCAGCCCATTTGGCCGGCCGAGCCGCCGCCAGCCGGTCTTCCCGGCAGACCGGACCACCGCCGCCCGTTCCCCCGGCGGGCCGGTCGGCTGCGAGGCCAGCCCATTGCCCGGCCGAGCCACCGCCGACCGGTCCCCTACCGGACCGAACCACCACCGGCCCGGGCCACTGGCCCGCTGATCCACCGCCGGTCCGGTCCACAGCCGGGCCGGACCACCGCCAGCCCCCGGTAGGCCACTCCACCGCAAGGCCGATCCACTGCCCGGCCGAGCCACCGACAGCCGGTCCCCTCCCCCCCCCCCGGCGGTCCGGGCCACTGGCCCGCTGAACCACCGCCTGGCGGACCACCGCCGGCCCGCCCTACTGGCGGATCGCCCAGCCCCGCTCCCGCAGGGACGCCGACAGGACCGGGGCCGACTTCGGTTCGACCATGAGTTGGACCAGGCCCGCCTGCTGGCCCGTCGCGTGCTCGATGCGGACGTCCTCGATGTTGACGCCCGCGCGGCCGGCGTCGGCGAAGATGCGGGCGAGCTGGCCCGGCTGGTCGTCGATGAGGACCGCGACGACCTCGTACACGCGCGGTGCGGCGCCGTGCTTGCCCGGGACGCGGACCTGGCCGGCGTTGCCGCGCCGCAGCACGTCCTCGATGCCGCTCGTGCCCTCGCGCCGTTTGACGTCGTCGGCGGACTGGAGCGCCCGCAGCGCCCGCACCGTCTCGTCCAGGTCGGCGGCGACGTCGGTGAGCAGGTCGGCGACCGGCCCGGGGTTCGCGGAGAGGATGTCGATCCACATCCGGGGGTCGGACGCGGCGATCCGGGTGACGTCCCGGATGCCCTGCCCGCACAGCCGTACGGCGGCCTCCTCGGCGTTCTCCAGACGGGCCGCGACCAGGCTGGACACCAGGTGGGGCATGTGGGAGACCAGGGCGACGGCGCGGTCGTGGGCGTCGGCGTCCATGACGACCGGCACGGCCCGGCAGTGCGAGACCAGCTCCAGCGCGAGGTTGAGCACCTCGGTGTCGGTGTCCCGGGTCGGGGTGAGCACCCAGGGGCGGCCCTCGAAGAGGTCACCGGTCGCGGCCAGCGGCCCGGACTTCTCCCGGCCGGACATCGGGTGGGTGCCGAGGTACGCCGACAGGTCCAGGCCGAGCGCCTCCAGCTCCCGGCGCGGCCCGCCCTTGACGCTGGCCACGTCGAGGTAGCCGCGGGCCACCCCCCGGCGCATCGCGTCCGCGAGGACGGCCGCCACATGGGCCGGCGGCGCGGCGATCACCGCGAGGTCGACCGGCCCGGCCGGCGCCTCGTCCGTGCCGGCGCCCAGCGCCGCGGCCGTACGGGCCTGCTCGGGGTCGTGGTCCTCCAGATGGACGACGACGCCCCGCTGGGCCAGCGCCAGGGCGGCGGACGTGCCGATGAGCCCGGTTCCGATGACGAGCGCGGTCCTCACTGGGCGATGTCCTTGCGCAGGGCGGCCGCGGCGCCGAGGTAGACATGGCTGATCTCGGCGCGGGTCCGCTCGGACTCGACGTGCGCGAGGATCCGCACCACCCGCGGCATGGCACCGGCGATGTCGAGTTCCTGCGCGCAGATCAGCGGGACGTCGACGATGCCCAGCTTGCGGGCGGCCGCCGCCGGGAAGTCGCTGTGCAGATCGGGCGTGGCCGTGAACCAGATGCTGATCAGGTCGTCCACACCGAGGGAGTTCCGCTCCAGGACCGCGGTGAGCAGCGCCCCGACCTGCTCGTCCATGTGCCCGGCCTCGTCGCGTTCGAGTTGGACGGCTCCCCGGACCGCTCGTACCGCCACGGCGCTGCTCCTTGTGCTGATGTACGACTGCTGGCGCATCCAGCCTAGTCAGCCCGCGCCAGGAGGCGTGCCCACAGACCGCCCGCTGAGACATGCCGTCTGTACGCTTTGGGAAGATTCTCCTGCTGTGGCACCACCTTCGACCCCCGGAGTGACGACATGACCCTCCACGCGACCCGGCGCACGGTTCTCCTCGCGACGGGCGGCGCGACCGCGGCGCTCGTCGCGGGCTGCGGCGACGGCGACTCCGGCGGCTCCGGCCAGGACCATGACTCGGGCGCCGCGAGCGCCTCCGCCGGCCAGGTGCTGGCGCGGACGTCGGAGATCCCGGTCGGCGGCGGCAAGATCTTCACGGCCGAGAAGATCGTCGTCACCCAGCCCGCCAAGGACGACTTCAAGGCGTTCTCCGCGGTCTGCACCCACGCGGGCTGCACGGTCGCCACGGTCGCCGACGGCACGATCAACTGCCCTTGCCACAAGAGCGAGTTCAAGATCGCCGACGGCTCGGTGGTGGCCGGTCCCGCGCCGAGTCCGCTGCCGGCCAGGGAGATCACCGTCGAGGGCGGCTCGATCACCCTGGCCTGACACCCGGGCGCCCGTTCACTGGTCCCAGAGCGCCCCGAGCGTCACCAGTTCCCCGTGGTACTCGATCCGGTCGGCCCACGCGGTCGGCCACGCCCCGGCACCGGCGTACGCGCCCGCGAAGGCGCCGGCCAGACAGGCGAGGGAGTCGGAGTCGCCCGAGGAGCAGGCGGCCCGGCGCAGCGCGGTGACCGGCTCGTCGGGGAAGAGCAGGAAGCACAGCAGACCGGTGGCCATGGCCTCCTCCGCGATCCAGCCCTCCCCGGTGGCGAGACAGGGGTCGTTCTCCGGCTCGGGCGCGCGCAGCGCGGCCTCCAGCCGGTCCAGCACCCCGAGGCACTCGTCCCAGCCGCGCGCGATGAAGTGCTCCGCGCTCGGGTCCTGGCCGCGGGTCCACAGGTCGCCGAGCCAGCGCTCGTGGTAGACGCGGCGGTTGTCCAGCGCGTACGTGCGCAGCAGCCCGACCAGTGCCGACGGCTCGGTGCCCTGCGCGAGCAGCCGTACGGCGTGGGCGGTGAGGTCGGAGGCGGCGAGCGCGGTGGGGTGGCCGTGGGTGAGGGCGGACTGGAGCTGGGCGGCCCCGGCCCGCTGTTCGTCGCCGAGTCCGGGCGCCAGGCCGACGGGGGCGACGCGCATGTTGGCGCCGCAGCCCTTGGAGCCGATCTGGCTGGCGTCCTGCCAGGCGAGCCGCTCGTCCTTGAGCAGGTTGCACGCGGTCAGACAGGTGCGGCCGGGGGCGCGGTTGTTCTCCGGTGACTGGTACCAGTCCACGAACTCCTCGCGCAGCGGCCGTACGAGGCGCGAGGGCACGAGCAGCCCCCGGTCCATGGCGGTGCGCAGGGCCCGCCCGACCGCGAGCGTCATCTGGGTGTCGTCGGAGACGAACGCGCGCGCCGGCAGCTCCATCTCCCGCCAGGGCCCGCACTTGGCGAGGATGGACGGCACGTCGTTGAACTCGGTCGGGAACCCCAGCGCGTCCCCCAGGGCCAGTCCGATCAGGGATCCGGTGGCGCGCTCGCCGGTGGCGGTCGTGACGGTCATACGGGGTGTCCTTCCCGGGGCGGGCGGAGCAGGGGCGGGTGGAGCGCGGTGGCGGTTCCCGCGCGGTAGAGGGCGGCGGGTTTGCCGCGGCCGCCGGTGAGCCGGGCGGTGCCCCCGGGGACGGGCTCGACGAAGCCCGGGGTGGCGAGGACCTTGCGGCGGAAATTGGGGCGGTCGAGCGCCGTCCCCCACACCGTCTCGTAGACCCGCTGGAGCTCGCCGAGGGTGAACTCGGGCGGGCAGAAGGCGGTGGCGAGGCAGGTGTACTCCAGCTTGGCCCCGACCCGGTCGTGGGCGTCCGCCAGGATCCGGTCGTGGTCGAAGGCGAGCGGGCCCGCGCTGTCGTACGGCAGCCAGCGGGCCTGGGCCGCGTCGCCGCCGCCGACCGGTTCGGGGCCGTGCGGCAGCAGCGCGGCGAAGGCGACGGAGACGACCCGCATCCGGGGGTCGCGGCCGGGCTCGCTGTAGGTGCGCAGTTGCTCCAGGTGCAGCCCGGAGACGTCGGCGAGGCCGGTCTCCTCGGCGAGTTCCCGCCGGGCGGCGCTCTCGGCGGACTCGTCGGGCAGCACGAAGCCCCCGGGCAGCGCCCACTGTCCGGCGTACGGCTCCTGCCCCCGCTCGACGAGCAGCACGTGCAGCACGCCCGCGCGCAGGGTGAGCACGGCGAGGTCGACGGTGACGGCGAAGGGCTCGTGGGCGTACTTGTCGTAGCCCTCCATCGGAGAATCGCCTCCTTCGGGCGCCACTGTCGGCGCAATTAAGAGTCGCCACGACTATAAAGCGCGGGCCGAGTCCCCACAAGCCCCTGTGCGCCGCTATGAGCCCCTGGGCCGGGAACGGGGACGGCCGGTACCGGAAAACCCGGTACCGGCCGTCCCGACCCCGCTGGAGGCGCTCCTGGCACTCCTGGCGCTCTTGGCGCTCTTGGCGCTCTTGGCGCTCCTAGAGGTCGACCTCCTTCATCAGCATGCCGACCTCGGTGTTGGACAGCCGCCGCAGCCAGCCCGACTTCTGGTCGCCCAGGGTGATCGGGCCGAAGGCGACCCGCACCAGCTTGTCGACCGGGAAACCGGCCTCGGCCAGCATCCGGCGCACGATGTGCTTGCGGCCCTCGTGGAGGGTGACCTCGACGAGGTAGTTCTTGCCGGTCTGCTCGACGACCCGGAAGTGGTCCGCGCGCGCGTAGCCGTCCTCGAGCTGGATGCCGTCCTTGAGCTGCTTGCCCAGGTCGCGCGGGATCGGGCCGACGATGTGCGCGAGGTAGGTCTTCTTCACGCCGTACTTGGGGTGCGTGAGGCGGTGGGCCAGCTCGCCGTGGTTGGTGAGCAGGATGACGCCCTCGGTCTCGGTGTCCAGCCGGCCGACGTGGAAGAGCCGGGTCTCACGGTTGGTGACGTAGTCCCCCAGGCACTGCCGGCCCTCGGGGTCCTCCATCGTCGAGACGACACCGGCGGGCTTGTTCAGCGAGAAGAACTGGTACGACTGCGTGGCGACGGTCAGACCGTCGACCTTGACCTCGTCGCGTTCGGGGTCGACCCGCTTGCCCTGCTCCAGGACGATCTCGCCGTTGACCTCGACCCTGGCCTGCTCGATCAGCTCCTCGCAGGCGCGCCGGGAGCCGTAGCCCGCGCGCGCGAGGACCTTCTGGAGCCGCTCGCCCTCCTGCTCGGCGCCGGGGAAGGTCTTGGGCAGCTTCACGTCCTTCTTGCCGGCGTACCGCTCGCGGTTGCGCTCCTCGGCCCGGGTGTCGAACTCACGGGAGCGCGCGGGGGCCGTACGGCCGCGCCCGCCGCCCTGGGACTGCTTGGGGCCGCCCTTGGCGCCACCGCGCGCGGAGCCGCCGCGGCCGGACTTGGGGCCGTCCGGGGACGCGCCGGGGCCCACGTCGTAGCGGCGCTCCTCCGGGCGGGGCTTGCGGGGACGGCCCTGACCCTGGCCCTGGCCCTGCTTCTGGTCCCTGCCGTTCCCGGCCCCGCGGTAATTACCGCGCCCGCCGCTCTTGCCGCTTCCGCTACCGCTGCCACTGCTTCGCATCAAAGTTCCGTCGTCGTCGTGTTGGGCATGGTCGCCCCGGGACCGTCGTCCTCGTCCGGGGCGTCCGGATCGAACGACGGTACGGCTTCCTGGGTCTCGGCCTCGATCGCCTCCGCCTCCGGGAGGAAGGGCGCGAGCTCCGGGAGCTCGTCCAGACCGCGCAGGCCCATCCGCTCCAGGAAGTAGTTCGTCGTCCTGTACAGGATCGCACCTGATTCGGGTTCCGTGCCCGCCTCCTCGACCAGTCCGCGCTGGAGCAGGGTGCGCATGACCCCGTCGCAGTTGACTCCGCGCACCGCCGAGACCCTGCTGCGGCTGACCGGCTGCCGGTAGGCGACGACGGCCAGCGTCTCCAGGGCCGCCTGGGTGAGCCGGGCCTGCTGCCCGTCCAGCACGAACCGTTCGACGGCACGCGCGTACCCGGCCCGGGTGTAGAAACGCCAGCCCCCGGCGACGAAACGCAGCTCGAAGCCGCGGCCCTGCGCGGTGTACTCGTCGGCCAGTTCCCGCAGCGCGTCCCCGATCTGACGCCGGGGCCGCTCCAGGATCTTGGCGAGGTGCTCCTCGGTCGCGGGTTCGTCCACGACCATGAGAACGGCTTCGAGGGCGGGCTTGAGATCGAGCGCGGCGACGGTCTCCTCACTGCTGCTCACGGCTTCTTCTCCTTCTCGGGCTCTTCGGGCGGCCGGTCGAACTCGTCGGTGACCACCGGGGTCTCGCCGCTCTCCCCGCCGGTCCAGCGCACCAGCAGCTCCCCGAGCGCGGTCTCCTGGTCCAGGGCGACCGCCTTCTCCCGGTACAGCTCCAGCAGCGCCAGGAACCGGGCGACGACGGTGAGGGTGTCGTCGGTGTCCGCCACCAGCGCCCGGAAGCTGGCCTCGCCCAGCTCCCGCAGCCGCGCGATCACGAACACGGCCTGCTCCTGCACGCTGACCAGCGGCGCGTGGATGTGGTCGACGTACACCTGCGGTTTGGGCCGGGGCTGCATCGCCTTGACCGCGAGCCTTGCGAAGCCCTCCGGGCCGATGCTGATGACCACGTCGGGCAGCAGCTCGGCGTGATGCGGTTCGAGCCCGACGGTACGGGGGTAGCGGCGGGCCTCCACGTCGAGCCGGTGCGTGAAGATGTCGGCGACCTGCTTGTACGCCCGGTACTGGAGCAGCCGCGCGAACAACAGGTCACGCGCCTCCAGCAACGCGAGATCGGCCTCGTCCTCCACCTCGGCGGCCGGCAGCAGCCGAGCCGCCTTCAGATCGAGCAGCGTCGCGGCGACGACAAGAAACTCGGTCGTCTGATCCAGATCCCAGTCCGGCCCCATCGCCCGGATGTGCGCCATGAACTCATCGGTCACCTTGGACAACGCGACCTCGGTGACATCCAACTTGTGCTTGGAAATAAGCTGAAGCAACAGATCAAACGGCCCCTCAAAGTTCACCAACCGAACCTTGAACACCCCATCGGGCACATCAACGGCATTGCCCGCCGAGGCCGCCCCGGCTTCGGGGACCGGCCCGGATTCAGCAGCCAGGCCGGTGGCCCCCAGCGGCGGTGCGGACTCGCGGACCGACGCGGCGCCAGCGGCCGACCCCGCCTCGGGGCCCGGCGCGACGTCAGCGGCCGACTCGCTCTCGGGGCCCGGCCTGGCCCCAGCACCCGACTCGCCCCTGGAGACGGTCCCGGACACACCCCCCAGTCCAGCCTGATCGGCCCCGGGGGCCACTTCGGCCCCAGAGCGCGGCTCGGACACAGGGCCTGCCACGGACGTCGGACCGACTTCAGGGGCCACCCTGCCCTCGGCGACCAGACCGGCCCTGGCGGCCGACTCGGTCCCGGATGCCGGCCTGGCCTCGGCGCCCCGCTCAGGGGTCAGCCCAGTCCCAAAGCCCGACTCGGTCTCGGCGGCCAGCCCCCTGCCAGGGGCCGGCGCGGCCTCGCCAGCCAGATCGGCGTTGACCGCCAGCCCGGTCCCGGCTGCCGCCCCAGCCTCGGCGCCCCGCCCGACCTCAGGAACCAACCCAGTCCCAAAGCCCGGCTGGGCCCCAGCGACCGGCCCCATGCCAGCGGCCGACTCGGCCTCGGCAGCCAGATCGGCGTTGGCGGCCGGCTCGGCCCCGAGTGCCGCCCCGGCCTCGGTGCCCCGTCCGACCTTAGGAATCAGCCCAGTCTCGAAGACCGGCTGGGTCTCGGCGGCCGGCCCCATGCCAGGGGCCGACTCGGGGTCAACAGCCGGCTCGGGTGCAAGCGCCGCCCCTGCCTCGGCAGTCGGCCCCCCTTCGGGGAGCCTGCCGGGCTCAGGGACCGGTTCGGGCTCGGGGGCGGCCACCTTGCCCTCGGCCGCCGGTTCGGCGCCGGGGGCCGGCCCGGGCCCAGGGACCTGCGTGGTTCCACCCGCCGACTCGACCCCGGACTCGGTCTCGGCCGCAAGGCCGGTCTCGGGTGCCGGGTCGGCCCCTGCCGCCTGGCCCGCTTCGGGCGCCGGGTCCGTTTCCGGCGTCGGGTCAACGGCTGAGCCAGTTTCCGGAGGTGCCGTGCTCGGGCCCCGGCCCAAGGTGCGGCGGCGGGGGCCGGGGGTGGGGGTGTCGTTCGAGGTCATGGCCCTCGCAGGCTACCGCTACCGCCCGCGCAGCCGTCGTACGAGGATGCTGGCGTCCCCGCGGGTCTCCAGGTCGGCGAGGACCACGGCGACCGCCTCCCGGACGATCCGGCCCCGGTCCACGGCCAGGCCGTGCTCACCGCGGAGCACCAGCCGGGCGTGCTCCAGGTCCATCAGTTCCTCGGCGGAGACGTACACGGTGATCTTCTCGTCGTGCCGCTCACGGCCACTGGGCCGGCGGGCCGCGGCCCGGCCCCGCTTGCGCGACTGCCCCTCGGCGGAGGCGGCGGCGGAGGCAGAACCTTCCTGCGGCGGTACCCCCTGCCGGCGCGCGGAGCGGTCCGCGCCCCGGCTGCGGGACTCCGCGTCGCTCTGCTCCGCGTCGGCCGCCACATGCTCCGCGCCCTCGCCGTCCCCGGCCTGCGCGGGCACGGCCTGCGGCGCGTCCTCACCCGAGGCCGAGCCCTGGCCCGAGCCCGCGGCCGTCCCGTCGCTCTCGCCCGCCGGCGCCGGCACCCGGGCCTCGCCGTTGGCCTGGCGCCGGGGTGCGGACGGCTGAAGCGCCGTTCCCCCTGTCGTACGGAAGAGTTCGTCGGCCCCCGGCAGACTCACTCGGCGTGACACCGGGCGAGCACCTCCCT